>JBHGAU010000062.1:0-15185 GCA_041946675.1 Methanotrichaceae archaeon
TGGCATTGATCTGAAGCCTCACAGACTACAGGATTGCTGCCTGTGCATACCCCTGCCTGACAGGTATCTGTCTGGGTGCAAGCATTGTTGTCACTACACGCTGCTCCATTTGGTTTCGATGGATTGTTGCACACTCCTGTTGAGGGATCACAGGCGCCTGCTGTATGGCATTGGTCTAATGCTGTACAGATTTTAGCTGTGCCCGAGCATTTTCCATTGTTACATTTATCACCAGTTGTGCATGCATTGCCATCGCTACATGGATCGGCATTAAACTCGTAAACGCATTTGCCCTGATACCAGGAGTCATCGGTGCAGGGATTATTATCATTGCAATCAATGGGGTTATGGGCGCATTGGCCATCCACACAGACATCGATAGTATAAGGATTCCCATCATTGCAATTCACTGGAGTATGAGTACATATGCCATTCACAGATAAATCGGCGGTACACAGATCTCCGTCATCACAGATGGTACTATTATTGTTCAAGCAGAAACCACAAATGCAATCCTGGCCAGTACGGCAGACATTATCACAGCCACCACAATTTTTGGTATCGTTCATGATGTTAGTATATGTTCCATTGCAGAACTTTACGGCGCCTGGCAACTTTGAGCAATACTCTTTGCTCGTATTTTCGCAGACCGCTGAATTGCAAAGCGCAAGAACTATTATGAATATACTTAAAGGAATTAGATGACCCAATGCCGATTGATGCTCCATGTTTGTCGCTCCGACCCTGCAATTGGCAGTATATTATCTCCAACTAATTAAGGGATATGCTACAAAACGCTTGGTTATTGCGTTTGTGTTTCGCGAAGCCTCATTGGCCTCATATGGATACAGAGTTCCTATGTTGTACCAACTTTTATCCCAACTCGATAAAACCGCTAGCAATGGCGGTTGTACAACTAAAACAACCACCTTTTGGATATCCTAGCTTCTTGGCCTTGGCAAAGGCAGCATTGGCTTCAGCGGCAGCCACAGCAGTCATATGATCTCTATGTGATCCTCATCTCAAAAAAGAGTATTAATAAAATTGCCTATGAATTAGATCTGGTGTCCAGGATTATGACGATTACCAAGATGGGTGTTTATGGCGGTAAAGAGCTTTTGGCGGGCACATCTGGAAAGAGAATCGCTGCCCTCGAAAAGACACCTATGCAAAAGCGTTTTGAAAGCTGGTTAAGTCAGACAAGAAACGAGCAGTCTAGAACCGAAACCCAATCACGAATTTAAAACGAACAGCGATATGGAGAAAAGAAATGACAGATATTGATGTATCGATATGGGCTGCAATACTTACCTTTGGGTGGTTAGCAACCATTTGGGCCCTATGCTGCCGAAATGTCACCAGTGAGCGACGATGTTAGGTCAAGATAATTACATGGAGGAAGGATCTGGAATGAATACTAAAGCCGATTGTATCACATCTAGATTGGCAAGACGCTATTGTAAATCTTGCGGCAGACACTATATCGTTTCTAAGGAAGATAGCTGTTTAGTTTGTAATGAGAAGCTGATACCTTATGAGCGACATCGCTAAAAATGCAAATTCTGTTGGCCCAAGTTGAGAAATCAATCATTATCCTAGCCCTGAGAATCAAAAATCAAATAGCGATTTCTGCTTCTGCGGCTTTGCCTCTGTTGTCTCGCCAAACCCCATCAGGCTGCTCTGCTTCATATCCTGGCAGAGCTTTGTTCTATTTATGCCGAAGGTCTCGAATATTCGGAGTACCGGCGGCAAAAGCTGCTTTTCGATATAATACTCAGTATCAAGGGGGATATTATTCTCAAGAACGTACTTGGGATCCTCTGCCCTGTCCACGAACAGCCCTTTCTTGCGGCTGTTTCCTCTAATTATCACAAAGGGCACACGGTCTCCAACGCCAGGGATCTGGCCGCCTCTCTTCCTGATCTTTTCCACAAGCTGGACGTGCGGCTGCTTGTTCTTATACGAAGTAGTGCCTTTGGTGTACTTCCTGGTGAGTGTCAGATCGTCGATAATTCCGGGATCCTTCTCAAGATCGAGGTTCCTGAGCCTATCAATTGTTGAGATGACGTGAGCCTTCGCCTCCTCAACCTTTCCTTCCTTCAGGACAAGCTCAAGGCAGATCTTCAAAGTCTTGGATGTAAGCTCGCACCAGTCTCTCCGCACAGTCTCCATGCCGCGAACTTTAATGCGATCCTTCCATCCATCGCCCACGGGCTCAAAGACCCAGAGCGCATACCTCTTCTTCGTCAGGAATATCGCCCTTCTGGCAAAAGCCTCGAACACAAGCTCCATAGGCTCAGGAAGGCTGGCGGTCACCGTCTCGGCGATCTTTTTGCCTATCAGCTCCGCATCCTCCATAGATACCACACCCTTCGAGGGCCTTAGCCTGACAAATACGCTATCTGTATCACCATAAACTACTGAGAGATCGAATCGCTTTGCATCGGATTTTCCGAAGTCGAGCTCCTTCTCAAAGACTACGCTGCCTCCGACTACATAGACTGCACCGATATCATCTAGGATCTTCTTTGTCTTCACTATGTTCTCTCTTCCAAAGCTCGTGACTGCATTTGCGACTGCCAGGCTGTAGAGCCTTGCGCGGGCATAACCTGAATAGCCGTAAAAGCTGTTGAGAAGGATCTTCATGGCGTATTGCTTTGCATCCAGAAATCTCCGCTCATCATCGCCTGCCTTCTTCATGAGCTTCTTAGTCATAGTTCTCTGATCCAGCAGCTCACGGAGCACTCCGGGCATAATGCCGGGGAAGACCTCAGGAGGCACGAACCTGCCGCCTGATGGCGAAGTAATGATTCGATCATCCGGTATGTTTTTTAGACTGCCCTCAGCGCCCTTTCCTGTGACCACAGTAGTGTAGCAGAGGTTGTGAGCCATCATAATTGTGGGGTACAGCGATTTGTAATCGAGTATGACCACATCCTCAAGCAGGCCCTTTGCAGGATCGAGCACGGCTCCGCCCTTCAGCTCGTCGTTCTCAATATACCGCTCATCAGAGACCTCAGCATCAGGTTTGGGAGGCACCACCCTGTTCTGCTCTCTGAACCTTCTCAGAAGAAGACTCTCAACCATTCCGCTCTGGCCGCCGTTCACTATATCCTGCAGTAGAGAGCCGCTTGCACGCGAAAGGGCGATGTACTTGTCCATGAGCCGCAGGTCCAGAAGGAGCTTCATGGCGAGCACGGCGTCCCTTCGAGAGTAGCTTATGAACCTGCGCATGCCCTCGCCGCCCTCTGCCCAGAGGGTCTCGATCTCCTTCGGATCGACATCATACTTCTCCATCTTCAGAAGCTCTGCTGCAGCGTTCCTCAAAGTGTACTGCTTCAGGCTGAAGGATGACCTGATTATCGGCAGGAGATCCACGACTACTCGGCCTGTGATCGAGACATGGTTTGAGTTGACTATCTTTCTCGTATACCAGGAGCTGCCCTCTCTGCCTGCCCTGACGTTGATGCCCAGCTTCTTCGCCCTTTCTTCCAAGTAGGGAAAATCGAACTCGTTTGAGTTGTAGCCGGCGATGATATCGGGGTCATAATCCTTTATGATCGATATAAAGCGGGATAGAAGACCGTACTCATCGTCACAGGATTCGATATCTTGTCTCGAGCAGTCTATCCTCTTGCCCACGAGCACAAGATCCTTGAGACCATTGTACTCGGGCTCAAAAGCCATGCTGATCAAGATCACTGGAGATATCTCGGCCTTCGGCATCTCGCCCCTGTTCGGCAGGCATTCTATATCGAAGGACATGTATCTCAAAGGAGCATTTGAATCGGCTTGCACGGGCGAGAGCAAATCGAAGTTTACGATGGGCGCTTCATCCTCGACCCATTTGGGCAGCTTGACATCGACCCATGCCATGCCTCCGAGGCCAGAGTCTATCAGAAACCTGTTCCTGAATAAGATATCCGTCTCATAGACAGCATTCACACCTGGAACCTCTCGAACGCGCTCCCTGAGGGACCTGACCTCTTTGGGATCTTTTGTTGTGATCTTCAGCATCCTTTTTGGAGTGGTCTGATAGCCAATTGGCTCAAAGCGCTCGATCGGCTCTACATCGAGTCCCATCTCACGCAGATCCTCAGCAGCCTGATCTATGCAGCCGTCTTCAATGCCTGCGTAAAAGTAAGGCCTGAAGCCAGCTACCTTACATGTTACGCTTCTGCCTTCAGCAGTTTCGCCGAAGAGCTGGACTAATGGCCTCCTTTCAGAATCATAGGTATAGTTGGCATCGAGAATCTGGAAGAGCATTCGTTTATAAATACGAATTTTTACTTAAATAACTATCCTACAGGCGCTCTCCGATATGGATGAGCTCAGCTAGCGCCCATCCAGCAAAGGCGATTTATTCCACAATCACAGTCTATTTAATGCCCTGCTGACCATGGCAGAAATAATGAAAGCAGTTGAGCCGCGCTAGGCGTTCGTTTGCATAAAAGAGGGGAGGGTTGATTCGCGGAAATTACGCTCTGCTCGGTATCTTAAAGCAGGTACAATCAAAGATCCCATTGGCGCTTTTGCCAAAGCCCTTCTGGTCGTAGGCATTCATGTTGTACCAGCCGTTGCTGCAGCACGGCAGCCATTCCTCTTCTGTCTCCTTCTCCTCTGAAGATGCGGAAAAAGCCATATTCTTTGTAATATGGAACGTCCCCCAGTAATCCTCATCCATATCAACCTCAGGATTCTTCCAGGCCTTCATCGCCATGCCGAGAACGGGAGCCTCCTCAGAATCGCCCTCTTCAGGCTCTTCATCCACGGGGATATTCGCCAGCTGAATCGCTTTAAAATGCACTTGGCCGTCGATTAAGTCCTCGTCTACACTCATAGTGGTATTAGTGGCATCGGATTGCGCATCAATTTTCATATTCAGCCCATGGGCATTATCAGCTCTGTGATAAAGAGAGTTCAAACCATCTCTATTTTTTATCCATTCCTCTTCCTTAAGAAGAGAATCAAAGGTTATTGGATGTTGAGCATAATATCGAGAGCCTACACCCATAGCCATTGGACCATAGGTCTCACTGCCATCTTCGTTCATTTGGACGATACTGGTAGTCTCTTCCTCATCAAGGATAACCTCGCCGTCCTCATCTAACGCCCCACCGAACCAACTTTTATTCGTGTACGAACTCTCCGAATACATCTTCGAATCTTTATCTATATTGCCACTTCCATGAGCCTTGTTCTTCCCTTCCACGCCGTTGAATAGACGTCCATCAGTGCCAAGAACATCGGGCATCAAGGAGTATTTATATGTAGAAAAGAAGCCTGTTCCACTCACCTTTTGATCTAAGTTAAAAATTAGACTTTTTTCTTCTAGAGATGTTGGATTATTATATGCTGAAGTATCATCTGCTTCTTCTGCAATTGTCATGCCAATGATGGCAAAGAGAGCCACTAGTGCAAAAACGGATTCTTTCAGGTCAATCCCTCCTTTAATATCGTGCGTGATAGAATGACTTATTTATTCCATGGAGAAGGTGCGATGCTATATAAAGTTTACTCGCGTTAAATCCAATATAATTTAATTAATAACAATTTATTGCTTGCAGTAGATAGATTTCTGTGATCCTCGTAAAAGACATTCGTCAAAAACATAGGAACTGTATTCTATGGCCACCATCATAGCCAGGATACAATTCTAAATATCATTTCAGCTAAATGCTCATCTTTTTCACTGCAATTACGCCTCCTCCCATGAATGCAACAAGGAAGACCAGAAGCGCCAGAAGCGATGCCCAGGGCAGCGGCTGATTCAGGGCAGCGGCTCTAAGCCAGAGACTGGCATGGGTTAGCGGCAGCATATAAAGTGCAATCTTCAATCCAATTGGCACCTGGGAAAGGGAGAAAAAGGTCCCTCCCAGGAAGGTCATGGGCAGGAGGATGATGCTGCTAAAGGTCGCCATATCCTCATGAGATTTGGCCATAAGAGCGGCGAGCACACCGAGGAAGGAGAAGGTCAAGCAGGTGAGAAGCAGCCCCAGAAGAAACATCGGCCCGACGTGAAGGGTCGGCGCAATCAGCATGGCCACGATCAGGAATGCTACTGAGCTCAATATACCCCTCACTACTCCAATCAGTGCCTTGCCGAGCAAGAGTGAGTGCAATTTTATGGGAGCCATGAGGCATTCGTCAAAGCTCTTGAAGAACAGGCGATCGACGTTGAGCCTTGTCCCCGATCCGTTGAAGCTGGTGGTCATGGCGGTTAGGGCGATGATGCCGGGCACCACGAATTGCAGGTAGCTCGTGCCGTTGAGATTGATGCCCCGTCCAAGGCCCCATCCGAAAGCCACTAGATAAAGCAGTGGACTGATCAAAGTCGTTATGAGATATCTAGGCCAACGACGTTTGAGCGCAGCCATATCCGCCCAGAGAATGTTATATGCGTCCGGAGCAATCATATTTAATCCCCCGAAACCTTCTGGCCAGTAAGTTCTACGAAAACATCCTCAAGATTTGACTCTCGCATAACTACCTTCTCGGTGCCGGGCAGGCCCTGAATAAACTCGGAAGCCTTGGCCCTGTCCGGGAAATACCTGTATTTTGTGCCGTCCCCATTTGTCTGCATTTCAACGGCGATCATGCCAAGCTTTTGACGTAAATCGATGGGGGCGCCCAAGGCAATGAGCTTTCCGTGATGGATTATTCCCACTCTTTGGCATAATGCCTCGGCCTCTTCGATGTAGTGAGTGGTCAGAAAGATCGTGGCACCGCCGGAGTTCATCTTGCGAATGAGATCCCAGACCCTGCGGCGGGTCTGGGCGTCCAATCCAACCGTCGGCTCATCGAGAAAGAGCAGTTTTGGCCTGTGGATGAGAGCCCGGGCGATCATAGCCCTTCTCTTCATGCCTCCCGAGACCTCATCGACGAGATAGTCGGCATGGTCGGACAGCCCAACATAATCGAGAAGCTCTGCAATCCTTTTTTTTCGATCCTCTGGGGCTAGATGATGCAGCCGAGCGTGAAGCTCCAGGTTCTCGGCAATGGTCAGATCCCGGTTAAGGCTTAAATGCTGCTGGACTATACCAAACTCGGATTTTACTCTGGCCGGGTCTTTGGCCACATCGATGCCATTGATGAGGACCTGGCCAGATGAAGGCCTGGTGAGCGTCGTTAGAATACGAATGGTGGTGGTCTTGCCCGCGCCGTTTGGTCCCAGAAAGCCGAATAGCTCTCCCTTTTCAACCTCCAGAGTGAGGTCGTCAATTACTTTTTTTCCGCAATAATCTTTGTTCAGGCGGGATATTTTTATCATATTGCTCATTAAAGGGCTCCTGGAAATGAACTCACGTATTGGTCTCGAACAGAAGCTTCTGCTCCCTGTCCACAACGCCGTAGAGCGCGTCAGGACTCAGGTTGGATATGGGATAATACTTTCCGCCTGATGCTTCTGCGATCTCCTGGCAGTAGCCCAGCCTCATGTCCATGATAGAGCTTTTCACAACTTCTGTATCTATTACAATGGTATGAATCCCTAGCAGCTTGATATTCTCTGATATCTCCATCAGCTCGTCCCTGATCTTTCCGCCCATTCCCACATTGGCCCTTCCGTCGGATATGAGGACCATCATAAGCTTTGCCTCCTGGTCCTTTCTTATCTCTCCCTGCAAGAGCTGCAGCCCCCGGGAAAGGCCTGCAGATAGCGGCGACTTGCCTCCCGTGGGAAGCTCCCGAAGTCGGCTCAAGGCCAGATCAACGCTGGAGCAGGGCGGCAGTATGAGCTCGGCTTCCTTGCTCCTGAATGCTACCATTCCAATCTTGTCTCTCTTCTGGTAGGAGTCCATTAGCAGGGAGAGAACTGCTCCTTTGGCACTCTCCATCCTCTGCATAGCACCCATGGAGCTGCTGGCGTCCACAACAAACAAGACCACTGCTGAAGTCTTCCCAACCCTCTCCTTTTCACGGATATCCTCGCTTTTCACCTTGATCGCATTGGGTCCGAATCTGACCTTCTGGTAAGGGGCTGCTGCTCGAATGGTAGCATCGATGGCAACGTCCTTTCCTTCCTGGGGCATCCTCTGGCGGAGGTATCGGCCGCGGTTGCGCAGAGCGATGGTATTCATTCTTCTGCCGTGGGGCCTGCGGCGGACGATGCGATCTCTCTTTCGAGGCATATTCACTGCACGCACATCGATGGGTGTGCCTATCTCGAAGACCTGCTCCTGGGAGCCGGCAGCCCTGGTCTGGCTGGTATCCTGGTTTTCGTCAGGCTCCTGGGGCTGTTGCTCTTGCTTTTTTTGTTGCTCGGGATCCTGATGCTGGTGCTGTTGTTCCTGCTGATGTTTGGACATGGACTTTTCCAGTTTCTCCTTGTTCAAAGTGGGCGGTTCAAAGGGCCTGCTCCTCATCCTGTGGGCTAAAGCCAGCTCCATGGCCTTCTTGACATCTTCCTGACTGACCTCTTTTCGTCCATCAAAAGAGGCGATGGTCTTGGCGGTCCTGGTGATGACAATCTCGGCCCGATGTGTCTTTACTCCAAGATCGATGCAGGTTGAGGCAATAAAGCGGAGGAGATCGTCGCTCATGCTCACTTGCCGCAGAAGCTTGCGAGCGCGGGATATCTTCTCTTTCATCTCAGCCTGGCTCTCCTGGCAATTTTGGGTGAAAGCATCTGGATCGGCATCAAAGGCTTCCGCCATCTTGACGATCTGCATTCTCTGGTCAACGTCTTTTATGCCTACAACGCTAACCTGCAGCCCGAATCGGTCCAGGAGCTGAGGCCGTATCTCTCCTTCCTCAGGATTCATGGTCCCGACCAGTATGAATTTCGAAGGATGAGCGACTGAGACCCCTTCGCGCTCCACGATGTTCACGCCCATGGCCGCGGAATCTAGGAGCACGTCGGCCACGTGATCATCCAGAAGATTGACCTCATCGATATAAAGGATACCGCGATTGGCAGCTGCGAGAATACCGGGCTCCAAGGCCTTTATTCCTTCCTTGATCGCCCGCTCGACATTTAACGATCCCACTACCCGGTCTTCCGTCGCGCCCAGTGGCAGATCGATCACGGGCGTTTTTTTCTCAACCGATTTAATCTGATTTGACTGGCTCTTCTCGTAACAGAGGTCGCACATATCCTCTGGATTTCCGGGATCGCAATTGAAGGGACAATCCGACACCACCTGAATGTTCTCCAGCAGATCGGCGAGCGCCCTCACGGCGGTGGACTTGGCAGTGCCCTTGTCGCCTCTGATCAGAACGCCGCCGATGCGGGGATTAATGGCATTTAGAATCAGGGCGAACTTCATATCGTCCTGACCTACAATCGAAGTAAATGGAAGCATCTTTCTTTTAATATGACCCATCTTATTCATCCCTATTTCCTGGTATCATCCTCTTGGATTTGCGTGTTCATATCTTCGTTTGGATATCGCTCTTCATTAATGGATCTCAGAGGAACGATGTACGGTCTGTTGAGAATATCCACAATCGTAGCCTCAACTCCATATACTTCCCGGATATTGTCGGCGTTCAATAGATCAGAAGGGTTCCCTGCGGCGTAGATCTTTCCTCCTTTGAGGATCGCCAGCTTATCTGCGAACATGGCGGCCAAATTCAGATCATGCAGGGCCATGACGGCTGAGATCTTCTTGCGCTTGACCAGGGCAGCGATCATCTCCATGACCTCTAATTGATGTCTCATGTCCAGGCTGGCGGTGGGCTCATCGAGCAGGAGCACCGCTGGTTCCTGACACAGGGCGCGGGCGATCAAAACCTTCTGCTTCTGACCGCCAGATAGCTGTGAGAAGTCCTTCATGGCCAGATCTTCCAGGTGCAGAAGCTCCAATTTGTCTGCAACCATCTCCAGGTCGAAATCCGAGACACGCCAGCCGATGTGCGGCCTTCTGCCCATGAGCACGATATCAAAGACTGTAGTGGCGGGCGGTGTCGAGCTGGACTGAGGCACATAACCTATTTGCCTCGCGATCTCCTGCTGCTTCATGCGCTCAATTTCCCGTCCGTCGAGCAGGATGCTGCCTTTCGGTTTGAGAATCCTGTCGATGCACTTGATCAATGTGGTTTTGCCGCACCCGTTGGGCCCGACAAGCCCCAGCACCTCCGCGTCCTCGACTACAAGATCGAGGCCATCCAGAATATTGAAGCTATTGTAGCCGAATTTCAGGCCTTTGATAATAATATTTACCAAAACTCCTTCCTCCTCTGCATGAAGAGGTAGATGAAGAATGGAACCCCTAAAAATGAGGTCATTATTCCTACAGGCAATATCACCGGTGCCAATAAGGTTCTGGCCAGTGTATCAGCCCCTAAGAGAAGAAGTGCACCCACTAACGCCGAGCCCGGTAAGAGGAAGCGGTGGTCTCCTCCGATGACCATCCTGGTGATATGAGGAGCGACGAGGCCGATGAAGCCAATGGTTCCCGTGAAGCTGATGATGCTGGCAGTAATAAGTGATAATAGCATCATGCATATCACTCGCGTCCTCTCCACATTCACGCCCAGGCTCTTTGCAGTCTCATCTCCCACGCCAATGGCGTTGATATCCCACGACTTGAGGAGAAGATAGGGAAAACATAGGACCAGGACGATAGTTATCATGTCGATCTTATCCCATGATGCTTTTCCCAAGGAGCCCATCATCCAGAAAACAACCTCATGCACCTGCTCGGCATCGCCGACGTACTGCAAGAAGGAGGTCATGGCCGAGAACAGGTACATGATGGCAATTCCCGCCAGAATCATGGTTTCCGGAGTGATTCCTTTGTATTTGGCCAGGCCGTAGACAGCGAAGGAGGCGATCAATGTAAACATAAACGAATTGCCGATCACCAGATATTCGCCGCTAGCAAAGCCCGCACCCATTAAAATGGCCAGGGCAGCACCAAAGGAGGCAGCTGAGGAGATGCCCAGAGTAAACTCGCTGGCTAAAGGATTCTTGAGAATGCCCTGCATGGTGGCACCGGCAACTGCCAGGCCCATGCCGGCTACAATTCCCATGAGGATTCTCTCCAGCCGTATCCCCCAGATGATGGTCTCGGCAAAGTGCGTCGTCTGGAAATAGCTGGGCAGGAACTTTGCTAAAATCGCAATGTAGACATCAGTGACACTGAGATTGGCAGAACCCAGAGTAACCGCAAAGCTGGCCAGCAGGAGCACAGCAATGATGGTGACCGCAAAGAAGAGCATCTTCCTGCCGAGGAACCTGCGGTACTCCTCCTCTGGCCCTTTGTGTGGGCTAATGTCTTTGGACATTCATCGCCCCAGCAGCCTTGAAATCATGATCGGGTTGGGACATCAATCACCTTCGCGTCAGGCATTACTGCCATCCTTGAAAAACATTGGTTTTCACGAGAAGCAAGCTCACCATACGACATAGTGCTTCCCGTGCAATGATAGACCATAATAAACTGAAAACGTGGCCAATTCGATTGTTTTCTCATCTATGTATTCTTCTGTTTTAGCCCAATGACTATCGATTTTGATCTCCATATTTGCCTTCGATTTATCTTTTAAGTAATTAATTCGGAGTTAAAGCAAATTGTTTTGATTTAAGCTTTGCGCCTTACGCAGCAAGATTTGAGACCTTCTCTCGAAAGCCTTATTTAATCAATTCAACTAGTTTTAACTTAAAAACATTTTCACGATAACGAATGCCACGTAAACTCAAATTATATATTAGGATAGATTATTATGCAAAGGCTCAAGATTGCATATATTACTACGCAGGAAGCGAGCGACGTTTTTCCGCTCATCTCGGCATTGAAGGAGCTTATCCGCCATAAGGGTGAAGTAGCAGAGGTGGCCATTAGATCCGGCGAAGACCTCAAGGACGCCGCTCGCCGTGAGGAGTTCGAGCGGATTGCCTCCGACTGCCATCTGGTTATCTTCAATCTTCACCACGGAAAGAAGAGCCTTCCATGCTTCGACGATTTGATAGGAAGACTGCATGGGACCAGACCACTAATCTTTGCCAAGGCTGCCTCAAACGAGCCTGAGAATGAGCTTATAAGGCAGTCCACGGTGGACCACGAAGTCTATCGAAAAATATCCCGGTATCTGGACTTCGGAGGAAAGGAAAACTTCTATAACCTGCTTCTCTACCTGGCCAATCAACTCGCGGGAGCTGATTATACTTTTTCCGAGCCCCAGAGCCCCATCTGGGAGGGCATCTATCATCCAGACTTCGATCATGTCCCAACCTTAGACGAGTATCTGAAGAACAAATATGTGGCCGGTAGACCCACAATCGGCCTGTGGTTTTACCAGAGCCTCTGGAGGGCGGGAAATACGGTCTTCATTGACAGGCTGATCGCAGAAATAGAGCGAAAAGGCGCAAATGTCATCCCCGTGTTTCTTAATTCCCACAAAGACGTCGAGAAGGGAAGGAAGGGTGCTGAATGGGTAGCGGATAACTTCTTCATGAGGCAGGGTAAGCCAATCATAGACGTTCTGATCAGTACCCTGGTGTTCTCTCTCTCCTCCAAGCCCTGGGAAGGATCGGCAGAAGCCGATGAGATTGCCAGACCCGGTGAGTTGTTTCTCAAAAAGCTGAATGTTCCTGTCCTGAAAGCCATCGTGACCTATAACACTCCTGCGGAATGGAAGGAGTCCCTGAAGGGTTTGAGCCCCCTGGATGTCTCTATGGGAATTGCCATGCCGGAGTTTGATGGTATGCTGATCACTGTCCCGGTGGCCGCCCGAGAGCGAACGGATCTTGATCCCCTGACAGGAGCCAGAGTAATCAGATATAAGCCGCTGCTCGAGCGCATCAGCAAGATTGTGCGCCTGAGCCTGAACTGGGCAATGCTTCGGCATATTCCCAATTCCCAAAAGAAAGTGGCCATAATCCTCCATAACTATCCTCCTCGAGACGACCGCATCGGCACTGCCTTCGGTTTGGACTCGCCAGCTTCGGTTCTGAACATCCTTAAGACTATGAGAGACGATGGATACACGATTGAGAGGATGCCGAAAAGCGGCCAGGCCCTGATCGAGGAAATTAAGAACCGAGTCACCAAAGATCGGCGCTGGAGGAGCTCAGATGATCTGGCAAAGAGGGCGATTGACTCCGTCTCAGAGAAGGATTATGCGGCATGGTTCGGGCAACTTCCTGCTGAGGCGCAGGATAAGATGATAGCAGCCTGGGGTGCGCCACCGGGAGATCTGTTTGTTCACAGGAAGAATCTAATAATTCCGGGCATCATCAATGGCAACTTCTTCATCGGCATTCAGCCCCCGCGCGGATTTCTGGAAGACCAGGCGTCCATATACCACAGCCCAGATCATCCCATTCCGCACCACTATTATGCCTTCTACCGCTGGATTCGAGACGTTTTCCACGCTAATTTAGTCATGCATATCGGCAAGCACGGCTCGCTGGAATGGCTTCCTGGAAAGTCGGTCGGCCTGTCTGATTCATGTGCTCCCGACATTGCAATATCTGATCTGCCCAACATATATCCTTACATCATCAACAACCCCGGTGAAGGGACCCAGGCCAAAAGGAGAAGCTATTGTTGCATCATCGATCATCTGTCTCCAGTCATGCAAAATGCCGATGCCTCTGACGAACTTGCAGATCTGGTCGTAATGCTGGACGATTACCATCAGGCTGCCTCTGAAGATTCGTCCAGGCTGCCGACCCAGATGAAGATGGTCTGGGATAAAGTCTGCCAGGCCAAGATTGACCGCGACCTGGAGACGAACGAAGAGACAGCGCTCTCAGATTTTGGCAAATTCTTGGAGAAGCTTCATGAATATATACACGAGATTGCCGATACTCAGATAAGGGACGGGCTTCATATCCTGGGCGAGCCGCCAGCAGGATCGCAGTTGGACGAATTTCTTGTATCTCTTACAAGGCTCTCCAACGGTGCTGTGCCATCATTGAGAAAGTCCCTGGCAGAATTAATGGGATACGATTATGATCAGCTCGCGGCTAACCGGGGAAAGATCTTGGCAGGTCGCAAGACTTGCGGTCAGATAATCGAGGAGCTAAACGCTTTCGCCCTCCAGCTTGTGGAAGGGTTTCACGAGCAGGGCTTTGCCAAGGGGCAGATTCCTGCATTAGAAGATAAGATTCTCGGGAAGAGAAGCCAAAAGATCGAAAAGGTGCTGGAGTACATCGCTTCAACTCTAGCACCAAACATAGAAGCAACAGCGAATGAGCTTTCAAACGTTCTATGTGCCTCCAATGGCGGCTATGTCTCCCCCGGTCCATCAGGAACGCCAAGCCGGGGAATGGCTGACATCCTGCCCACGGGAAGGAACTTTTATTCCGTCGATCCCCAGGCCATACCCTCTCAAGCAGCCTGGAAAGTGGGCGTTGCCCAGGCGGACGCTCTGCTCAAGCGCTATTTGGCAGATGAGGGACGCTATCCGGAATCGCTTGGGATTGTTGTCTGGGGCTGCCCGACCATGCGCACAAAGGGTGACGACATCGCCGAGTTACTTTACCTCATGGGTGTTCGTCCAATCTGGGAAGAGAAGAGCGGCAGAGTGACCGGCATCGAGCTCATCCCCATGGAGGAGCTGAAGCGCCCTCGCGTGGATGTGATGCTGCGAATCAGCGGCCTTTTCAGGGATGCCTTTCCCAATATTGTGCACCTCGTAGACGAGGCAGTCGAATTGGTGGCGGGACAAAAAGAGGCTCCTGAGCAAAACTTCCTGGCCAAGCATGTAAACGCCGATATCCTGGAGAAGACTGCTGCAGGAATTGAAAAAGAGAAAGCAAGGATAGAGGCGAGCTGTCGAATCTTTGGCGCCAAACCGGGAGCTTACGGAGCCGGGATTTCAGAGGCCATAGATTCTAAGAACTGGAAGGACGAGTTGGACCTGGCCGAGATCTACGTCAAGTGGGGAGGTTATGCCTATGGCCGCAAGAATTTCGGGGTGACGGTTCCTGATGAATTTCGCAAGCGATTGAGCCGGATGGATTTGACGGTCAAAAACGAGGATTCCCGTGAGTATGACATGCTGGACGGCGACGATTTTTACTCCTATCATGGCGGCATGATTGCAGCCATCAAAGCTCTCAAGGGGGAGCTGCCCAGGTCGTATAGCGGGGACAACTCCGATCCTGATCGAGTGATGACCAGGAGCACTGTCGAGGAGACAAAACGCATCTTCCGTGCTCGCATCCTCAACCCTAAGTGGATCGAGAGCATGAAGCGGCATGGCTACAAAGGCGCAGGCGATCTTTCCCGGAT
>JBHGAU010000063.1:0-15096 GCA_041946675.1 Methanotrichaceae archaeon
ACGGCATGAAAGAGTATGGCTGAAATGACGCTTTTTCCAGTGTTGTTATAGAGCCAGACGATCAGAATCCGGAAACTAACGGCCAGTATAACTCCTCCCCATATGATCAATCCCAGGCTCTGGCCAATTGAAATCTCCGACGGGAAATGCCATGCCCCATGGATCAACCCAATAATGAGACTGGCTGTCAGTGCGGTGTACCGGGCTTGCATAGGATCTGTGACATATCCCGTATAGCCAAGCTCTTCACCTGCAGCGGCAAAAAAGTATGCAATAAATAGAAGCGGTGTCAGAAGGGGCGGGCTCCAAACAGTTGGGACCGGTAGCTCGACGAGACGCATTATCACGTAGGTCAGCACGTAGATAAACGGCATCAAGAAAAAGACGGGAACATACCAGACTTTTTTCTTGATCCTCTTATAATCGAAGGCTCTTTTCAGCAGATTCTTTACGCTCCCAAATCCCTCTTCCCGGTACACAAGGATGGATGCCGCTACCATTGGCATAAAAGTGGCCACAATGTCTGTCACGGGAAGATTATCCACGGGAATGTGCACCGGATGGATGACATTGAGCACCCAAAGCGGAGCAGAAAGAGCATAAACCAATATAAAGAATAGAAGTGGTGACCTTTTTGATTTGCTGTTGTTCACGGCTTGCAATCTCCTTGGAGGATTAAAATTAGTTTTGATTGTATAAATCTCTTTTGAGCTGCGCTTATTGCTTTCCCCAACAAGCAATAATGGGATGTAAGGTTTGAGAGAAGTCGCCCTGCTATGCGCATTATCCAGGGTGAGAGATCTCCCGCAAGGCTTTTTATATGCTGCTTGATGCCTGATCATCCAGATGGTTCCGGCTGATATGATTGTTTAAGCGTTTGAGAACAATCGCGGGGCTATCTTATCGGTTACTAAATTATAGCAAGTATATTTATAAAAAAATTTAAATACCTTAAAGTATAATGCTCATATTTGGAAGAACTTGCAATGGCTTCAAGTCCTCCCACCTCCTATTATCCAAAAGCCAGCGAAGGGATAAAGCCATATAACACTCTTCTATCCCTTTGCACTCTATTATAGATCTCGGGGTCGATCTCCATCGAGAAGATATTCAGCAATTTGGATCCATTTGACTTTACTTTACCTTTGAATTGTGGCAGCTTATTTCAAGGCTCTCACCTGATCGTCCTGTGCTGCAATTATTCCTTATAGCAGCCATCCTTCATCCAATAGCAAGAATATTTATTCTAATATTGGGCATGTTCTTAATGCATGTTTATTTAATTGAATCTCTTTTCAAATTGATCATATATTAAAGCAAAATATCAGCTATTTAGCATTAAAAAGGGATAAGCTATTAATAATCCCGCGTCAGCAATTATCCAAGAAGCTTTAGGACTATAATAATATTATAGAATGGGGAGATATAAATGAAAATAGTAGCATTAGCGGTAATTATCGCTTTGTTACTCTCGTCATCAGCCTTTGCGGGAGGCAACACAGTCTCGCAAAGCAATAGGCAAACCGCCTCTGGAACAGGCACTGTTATTGAACAGAGCGCCGTTAACATTGGCGTGGCTGTCGGCGAAGGTAACACACTCATACAGAATAATGATGAAATTGCATCAGTAGATAATGATGGGCGTGCTGATGCACGTGGTATAGGTAAGACTGGTGATTCGGGATTTATTGGAACCGAAGCAGGCGCAGGAACGATTTTTCAGCTGAGCGATATTCTGATAAGGCAGGCCCAGGCAAACCTTGGTCTCCAGATAGGCATTAATAATCTGATGACCCAGAAAAACAAGGCACGTGCTGATGTTGATAATAATGCCGTGGCCAATGCGGTGGCAAAGGCGAAAAATGTGGAGAACGTAGAAACGCATCAAGCCGCCTCCGATGTAGCATCCGCTATATCTGATGCCGAATTGGGCTTCATAGCCGTAGCCCAGAAGCAGGCCAACCTCGGCCTGCAGCTCGGGAACAAAAATACAATGACCCAGAAGAATCACGCCGATGCAGAGATCGCGAATATTGCTGAGGCCAGAGCTTCTGGCAAGGCAAAAAACGGAATTGATGTTGATTTCGAAGGAGATAGCGATGGCACTGCGGATCAAAGTGCCGTAGCAGGCACATTAGCTACATCTATAGCTGTTTTGATCGATGCTGGAGTAACCCAGAAGCAGGATAACCTTGGCGTTCAGGTCGGCGATAAGAACGACATGAAGCAGAAGAACAAAGCCGATGCTGAAATTGAGAACATGGCCGTTGCCGAGGCTAAGGCAACAGCAGAAAATGCCGTTGATGTCGATCAAATCGCCACAGAAACTGCGAATGGACAAAATGCCCAGGCAGATGCCTCGAATAAAGCCAAAATTGATCAGACTGCCCGTGCTGGTGCCGCAGCAACAACGACTGCCGAATTAAATCATGTGATAATTGAGCAGTCTCAGACAAATCTTGGCATCCAGGTCGGCGATAAGAACGATATGGTGCAGAAGAACAAGGCCGATGTTGAAATTGAGAATGTGGCCGTTGCTGAGGCTATGGCAACAGCAGAAAATGTCGTGGATGTCGATCAGACTGCCGGGGCAACTGCGGACGGACGTAAGGCTGAAGCAGATGCATCGAACAAGGCCAATATCGCCCAGGAATCCATTGTCACCACGGCGGTAGACGCGACTGCCAAATTAAATCAGGTGATGGTTGAGCAGTCTCAGGCTAACCTTGGCATTCAGGCCGGAAACAAGAACAGCATGGAGCAGAATAATAAGGCCGATGCTGAGGATGAAAATGCAGCAATTGGCAATTCCAAGACAGCGGCGGAAAATACTGCAGATGTCGATCAGAACGCTATAGCCGCTGCAATTGGGCGCAATGAAGTGGCGGATGTGTCGAACAAGGCTAATATCGACGAGACGGCCCTTGCCGATACCGCAGCAACAACGACTGCTAAATTAAATCATGTGGCAATTGAGCAGTCTCAGACAAATCTCGGCATCCAGGTCGGCGATAAGAACGATATGGAGCAGAACAATAAGGCTGATGCCGAGGTTGAGAACGAGGCATTGGGCCGGGCAAAAGCGCTACCTTCGAATGATCAGGATATCACCGACAACGGTAAGTCAATAGTATTGGATACTGAGGATGTGAGGGCATCCGGCAAAGCAAAGCTGAATCATATGGCGATAACGCAAAATCAGAGGAACATCGGTGTCCAGGTCGGCGATGTTAACTACATGGTGCAGAGGAACAAA
Organism: Methanotrichaceae archaeon; assembly: GCA_041946675.1. Taxonomy (GTDB): domain Archaea; phylum Halobacteriota; class Methanosarcinia; order Methanotrichales; family Methanotrichaceae; genus CAWBKV01. The sequence continues at coordinate 3,257 of JBHGAU010000063.1, forward strand.
GCCCAGGCAGAGATAGAGCAGAGATGCTCCAATGATCTGTGTAGATTGACCGATATCTCTTTGGATCAAACAGAGTCGAATCTTGGAGCGCAGATAGGCACTATGGGATTCACTCAGTGGAATAGAATCAACGAGGAGCCAATGCGGAGCGATATACACATCTCAACAGCCCAGACGAATGCCCTGGTGGAGGTATACTATCCGGAGCCGTAGGCGGTCTTGCGGAAGTTGAAATGTGTAAGAAAAGCGAAGGAGACAAATCAATTGATTAAGATCAAGAGGTATTAAAGATGAAATATATATTAGCTACTATATTAGCAATGGTGGCTTTGATAGCGTTGGCCTCTGCGGCTAGCTCTGGCGGTACCAGAGAGGATGGAGTCAATCATATCATGCAGGGCAATGAGGCGCATTCGGATGGAGACTTTGTTCCGGGAACGATTTTTCAAGAGCAGTCCAACTCTCTGATTGTGATCGGACGCGATAATACAATAGATCAAAGCAATTACGCATACGCTATTACCTATACCGATAGCGCTTCAATACTCCAGAGGCAAAGAAATCTGGCAGTCCTGCTAGGCGATTCAAATACACTGGCTCAGAGTAACCATGCCAGGGCCGTAAATTATGGAAGTGATTGTGCTATCGCTCAGATTCAGAATAGCATAGCTATAGTAGTGGGCTCAAATAATGAGATGTCGCAGGACAATGATGCAGATGCTGAGATTGTTGGAGGAGAGGATAACGCCATAGCCCAGGAGCAGAGCAACATCGGGATACAGTTGGGCAAATTCAATAAAATGTACCAGAGGAATGAGGTAGATGCCGGTGAGGGAATATTCGATTATCCGGGCTCCTACTTCCAGCAGCATCAGACGAACTTGGGCATAGAGGTCGGGGATGGAACTGAGATCTCTGGAAGCGATTTGAACCAGGATAATTATGCAGGGGCATGGGATTACTCCGATAATAACCAGGTATCTCAGACCGGGATCAACATTGCGCTCCTGATAGGAGCCCAGCACTCAATCCAGAACAATAACCAAGATGTTAAAACCTATCAAGAAGGCAGCATAATCAACCAGAACGCCGCCAACCTCAACCTGCTAGTAGGCATTGTGTGATAATGTGAGTAAAATCAGTAAGGGAAGGCTGAACACCTTCTCTTTTTGATTTATCTTTAAGGAATGGTAGAGATGACCAATATCAAGGCGGGCCTAATATTTCTGGCTGTTCTGCTTGCAGGGCTGCAATCATTTGAGGGTATCGCAGCCTCTGCCACGTGGGATAATACACAAATCTGGAATGCGCTGGTGTATGGAGAACATGATTTGAGCCTCTCCACCAGTATGGAGAATAGCATAACAATAGAGGACGGCAGCATTTCCAAGGATGTTCTGACCAGCTTGAATGCAATTAATGCAGATCAAGTTCAGCTTAAGAGCGTATCGATTTTGACGACGACCGATGGAAGCCACATATCCACCATACAGAACAGCATAAGTCAGACATACAACTTGCCCAGGGAATATGCTCTGATTATATCCAACCTGGAGGAGATATCGGGATTTCCTGAAAATCCTGTCAGCTACATGTCAGGCCAAACCAGCATAATTGATGCCAATACCGGAGTCACTTTGGCCACTTTTTTATCGAGCAGCCAAGATAATCAGATAAAACAGATCATAAACGCCATTCTGGCCGATGCAGGCTTGGGAGTGACGATCGATGACTTACAGGGCTTGAAGGGATCAGTCCAATACAGCACAGAGCTCACGGATACCAATAACGGAATCACGGCATCATGGGGAGAGGCGAAAAATTTGCCCGTACAAATGATCCAAAGTGAACAGACATGAAGATATGCCTGCCCTTGATGGTAATTCTTCTCATCGGATCAGCCTCGGCAGACGTGCAAATGTCAAATACATATTATACAGAGGGAGCGATCGTTCAAAACGATGTTTTTTTACATAACATAGATTACACAAACCATGTAGAAATCTTTCCAGGTTCACTATTCGTAGATGGCAGCGGGATCAACTCGCCCGGGTCCAGTGATGGGAGATTTACCGATAATACATTCGTAGGAAGCCATGCCGGTCCAATATCAGCAAACCTTGGCATTTCAGCCGAAAGTCTAAGCTATGCAAAAGGCCTATCGGCTAATCTTGGGGATGGCGAAGTGGGCTATTCTTATACTCTCAATTCGGGGGTAGAAGATGCCGGCTTTTCCAATAGGGTTACAGAAATGAGAGAGCATCTTTTGTCTTTACACAACAGCTATTCGGCCAGATTCAATGTCACACAGGATGATGTTTCATTTGAGGGCCATGGGAATAGGTTTTCATTTGAGGATCTGGATAGCATCTTCCGTTATAACCTCTATGTAAGCCATAATGGAAGATGGGTGGATACTGATGCATATCTGAGTGCAATGAAGATTAAGCAGGCCGATGTAACGCCTGTGGTCTATATGTGGAATACGAGCATCGGTAACAAGGAGTCCGATAGCACAAACCACCACTTTGATATGGCATTTGTGGCCGGGGATAGAACAATAGATGCTATGATCAGAGGCACCAACTCAAACGGGCTTGAGCTCACCGTACCTGTAAGCGGCATCCCGTGGCATGTAGATCCCATACCTGCTGTTTCAGGTTCCAACAATGCAGAAACCCTGAACGATCTGATAAAGCTGATCCGGCAAGGGATAGTTAATTCGGGACATGTAGATTGGACGCTTTAGCTATGAGTTAAATTAAAATATTAGTCTGATAAAGCGATGTATAGAGTAATTGAAGGATAAAGGGATAAGTGAGAGCATAGCGGATGTGGGGAGGGAAAGATCTTAATCTAGCGCCGCGGGAAGCCCAAATGCAATCCATAACTTCTTTGATATATTTACTATTGATACTAGCATTAATATGGACGTGCGCAAGCGCTAGAGTCGGGTATGACATCAATGTTGTCGTCAATGATTCCGATTCAAGCTCAAGCTGGAGCAAAAGTTTGACTACAGTAGCCCTGGCCTTTAATGCGGAGAGCCAGTGTACAGGCACAGGGAATTTCTCGAAATATGTGGATGTTTCCAACTTTGCCGGTTTGAGCCTGAAGGAGACTGAACATTCGAAGCAGGGACGGCTAATCTATAGCAACACATTAAGCATAGACAGCAGGGTAAGGTATGTCTACATAGATGAGATGGTAAGTAAAAATTCGATGCTATATGAAGCGGATATAAATGCATCAATGCCTACGGCCCTGTATAATAGAGATGATCTTTATTATCGCGGCAGCGGCATGGATATCAAAAGCGCATATATAAATAATAATGATAAAATGTTTACCCGCCTTTCCGGGAATCTGCTGACACGATCGGTAAAATTCGGTGGCATATTCAATGAAGAGAGAGTTTTGGCCAGCATAGCCCCTGGATCTGTGGATGTACATGACCTGGAGAATAGGACCTTTGCGTTCGCCCTGACATCCTCCTCAGACCGATCCACTGGACTCCGGTTTGTTTCTGGAGATGAGTTCATCGATCAGAATTATGTGGGAAGATTCCAGTTAAATACTAAATTGCTTAAAGGGAGCAATTTCATATTTTTAAATGACACAGTGAGTCCTCCAGTATTATTGCCCTGCTGTGTAGATGATTGGGAGAGCATTCCGTCCTATAACATGTCGTCCAGTAACACGCCGTCCTACGACCAGGATAGCCCTGAAAAGGGGATAAAGGAAATCTCCAATTGCACATGTTCTAAAGTAGTGATATAGATGCCGAGATCTATCTCTTTGGGTATGCTTCTTGCCCTATTTGCAGGAAGCATAATATTAAGCAGCATAACGAGCATTCAGGCAGAAGCAGCTCTGACGCCGGCGCAAAACGAGTCGAATTATATCAATTTAACCAATAAAATGTGGAGCCTATACAGTGAAGACCTCCTTTACTCATCAAATATATTAAATGCATACACTAAAAATAACATCTCCAGCAGAGAGGCATTGAGTGCGACGATCTCCGTATTTGTTTTGAATTCACAGACTACGAGTGCGATCACCGAGGCAATCGCCGGGGCAAAGCCGCCCGCAAAATATGCGAAATATCATAATAGTACAGTTGCAGCGATATCTTCTCTACAGGATTACCTGCTTAGCCTGGCAAAGTTCTATGAGACGGGGAATATCGAATATGCCGTTGCAGCAAGGAACTTGTTCAATGAAAGCATCGAACACCACGATGAAGCCATTGAGGCAGCCATTTTAATGAAGCACTAGTGCACGAAGGCTCAAATAGATCCTTGGATGCCTCAGGAAAACCGTCCTGCGTAGAAAGTGTAACATATGGCTTATTTACGCCTTCGTGCACCAGAGGATTCGGAGGCGCTTTATGCTTCAGCGCCTCCAGCTAATCGGCTGCAATAATCCTCGACCAGGATATTGTTCCCCCTCCTGTGCTGTTCCTCGCATTTGTCACAAGGATAAACGGCCTGATCGCCGCCTTGTCCATCACGTCCTCAGGCACCTCCTGCGATCCAATCTCCCGCCATTCGTAGGCGTTTTCACTCCGATCAGAGCTCTTGTATACCCTCTGATACGTATCAGCTCTTAAGCCCGCACCAGGCCCAAGATCTGTGAGAACCATTTTCAGATCGAAGCTATCATATTGAGGATCGCCTGTACAATGGAAACCCCCGCTAGGGCTCGGACCTTCGTATGGCGTATTCCAACTATACGTTCCTCCGGGAACAACACCTTCGACGATGCTTCTATACGCCTGCCCGGCCTGGTAAGCGCCCGGCTCCAGGCTCAGGCTCTGCCAGACGGAATCAATAGGATCGGCTGTATTTGCCTCAGTATCGCTTGTCGCGCCGAACTCTACAACCGCTGAAGCTTCGGGACTCTGCCATCTCTTATATGGACAATCAGGCAATGGATAACGGCTCTCGGTCATATTCACGTTTAAAGCATAAAGCGTTAAGTTTCCTTTGTACAGATTGAAGGAGCCGGGAGCAATCTCGCATCTGGCACAGGATCGGCTGTCATTCGACTGCTCACAGTTTTCGCACTTGGGGCATATTGGCGCCGAAAAAGCGTTTCCTTCGTAGTATTCTGCTATGGGAACAAGCCAGGAGCCAGAGTGAGACTCAACACGCTCGTTCATATTATCTACACCTGTCACTGTGGCTATTGTCTCTCTTGGGCCTGCCAGAATATCATCTTCAGTGACTGTATAGGTTGCAGCACCTTTGGTGCTCTCATCAGGTCCAAGAGCAGTCCTAGCAAGCTTTATTCTGCCAAGATCGCTATCAACCAATCTTATGCCTGTGATAACTGTATCGCTTGGGTTGTAGATGTTATACTCAAACGTTATAACGTCTCCAGCACGGACGTTGAAGGACGACGGTGTCTTCATGCACTCTATGGTCGATCTGTGTGTAGCCCACTCATGAAGCTTTACCTGTCTATCTATCTCGAACTGCCTTGCGAAGGATTGATGCGAATTGATGTTATTATCGAAGAGCTTATGCCAGCTTGTATCTGTCGTCCATATTCCATTGAAGACGCTTTTGGAGCTGAGGGATTTGCTACCTATAAGGGGACTGATGCCCGAATATGCGATCCTGAATTTCTCAAAAATGTCTGTGCCGCTTACATTCAGGCCGCTGCCAAGCTCCTCATACTGCACCGGCTCCTTTATGGATGGGCTGCCCAGAGATACGATAACTCCAAAAATCAATACTGCTATTATCAGAGCTACTCCCTTCATCCTTTTCCTCTCCAAAGGATAGATAAATCCCAAAGCTCACGCAAATATTTTTACGCGCCTACTTTATTATTTATATAAGTCTCACATCTAACCTTGACTATAAATATCTTGTGTATTCACCCCTAAAGAATTATTTTATCCAAAACTTTGTTATATCAAATGGCGGAAACGTCTACCCCAGACGTTCATGGAGAAGGTTCATACCATCTGTACCTATTGCGGCTGTGGCTGCGGCCTCCTGCTTCATATAGTGGATGGCAAGATTGTGGGTGCATCGCCCTCATCCACACATCCGCTCTCCAGGGGAAGGCTTTGCATAAAAGGCTGGCTGGCAGGAGAGTTTGTGGGCCATCCGGACAGGCTCAGGATTCCATTAATCAGGAATGGCGATACAACCATCAAGGCCGGCTGGGATGAGGCATTGAGCCTCACTGCCGAGCGGCTAAAAAGGCTGCGCGATGAGTTTGGCCCTGATTCACTGGGTGTTTTGACATCGGCCAAGGGGACCAACGAGGAGAACTATCTGCTGATGAAGCTTGCGCGTGGAGCCTTAAAGACGAACAATGTCGATCACGTGGCGAGGCTCTGCCACGCTCCCACAGTTGCAGGGCTCGCTTACGCCTTCGGCAGCGGTGCCACAACCAATCCTATATCAAGCCTAGCCAAGGCTGATGCAATACTGATAGTCGGATCAAATACGACTGAGCAGCATCCTCTTGTAGCCGCCTATATTCTTGAAGCGAGATCCAAAGGTGCAAAGCTGATAGTAGCAGATCCCAGGAGAACACAGATAGCAGATATCGCAGATATCTGGATTTCCCCGAAACCCGGAACCGATATCGCCTGGATAAACGCCCTTCTGAGTATTATAATCCAGGAAGGTCTTATTGATGAGGATTTCATCTCAAAGAGGACAACAGGATTCGATGAAGTGCACAAGGCCGTCTCAAAGTACACACCGGAGGCTGTAGAGCAGATCTCCGGCGTGCCCGCCGATAAACTGAGAGAAGCTGCCAGAGCATATGGCTCTGCAAAGAATGCTTCAATAATTTATGCAATGGGGATAACCCAGCATACAACCGGGACCGACAATGTTCAGGCGCTCGCAAACCTGGTCCTGGCGACGGGAAATATAGGCCGTGATGGAACCGGGCTCTATCCTCTGCGCGGGCATCAGAACGTTCAGGGCGCATGTGATATGGGTGCACTGCCCGATCTTTACTCCGGATACCAGAAGGTCGCCGTACCCGAAGCCCGTAAAAAATTCGAGGCTGCCTGGTCGACGGGGCTTCCAGATAAGCCAGGCTTAACAGCCCTTGAGATGATGGCTGCAGCCGAAGAAGGCAGATTGAAGGGACTTCTGATAGTGGGCGAAAATCCCGTGATGAGCTATCCTGACAGCAGTAAGGTCAAAGCGGCCCTAGAGAAGCTTGATTTTCTCGTGGCCATTGATATATTTCCGACTGAAACGACTGAGCTTGCCGATGTAGTGCTGCCCGCAGCATCCTTTGCGGAGAAGGATGGAACATTTACATCCACAGAGCGGAGAATTCAGAGGGTTAACAAAGCCGTTGAGCCTATCGGCCATTCCAGGGCTGAATGGGAGATCGTAAGCCGGCTTCTCTCAATGTTCGGCATCAAGGCGAATTACAGCTCACCGGCCGATATTATGGATGAGATTGCATCCCTTTCTCCGAACTATGGCGGAGTTCATTACGGCCGTCTGGGAATAAACGGCCTGCAATGGCCGTGTCCAGACAGCAATCATCCAGGTACCGAAATACTCCATGCCGAGAAGTTCCCAATAGGCCTCGCAAGGTTCAGGGCGGTAGAGCACCGTGACCCTCAGGAGCTTCCTGATGATGAGTATCCCTTCATTCTAACGACAGGAAGAAGCCAATACCACTTCCATACGGGCACAATGACCCGCAGGACATCGCTTCTCGACAGGGAGGTTCCTCTTCCCACAGTTGAGATCAGCATGCGAGATGCTGAGAAGCTGGGCATAAGAAACGGCCAGAGGGTGATTGTAGAATCAAGAAGAGGGCATCTGTATATGGATGCCAAAGTTTCGCCTGAAATTCCGGAGAAGATGCTGTTTATTCCGTTCCATTTCAATGAGGCACCTGCAAATGCCCTTACACTTCAGGCTCTTGATCCGTTATCCAAAATACCTGAATTCAAGGTAGCTGCAGCAAGGATAAGGAGAGCCGATCGATGATCGTCTTCATTACAAAGAATGAGCTTATATGTCTGCTCTCCGAACTTGCAGAAAAGCTCGAGATAATAGCCCCTATTACGGCTGAGGGAGAGACTTTTTTCAGCACATGGCGAGGAGAGCTAAACCTTGCGCTTGATAAAAATACGCTCTATCCGCCGACTGAGTTTTTCATGCCCCAAAAGGAGACGCTCTTCAAGTATATCCAATATAGCGGAAGATACACCTTTGAAGAGCCGAAGCCAATACCGAGAATGCTTCTGGGGATCAAGCCCTGCGATCTGAAAGCTATCTCCATACTTGATAGAATCTTCGGATCAGAGCCTCAGGATAATGCATATTTGGAAAAGAGAAGATCGACGGTTATAGTTGCATTCAATTGCATGCGACCCAATGAGACATGCTTATGCGCCAAGCTCGGATCAGGCCCCGAGTGCAAAGATGGCTATGATCTGGCTTTCACTGAGCTTCTATCGGGCTACCTGGTCGAGACGGGGTCTCCTGCGGGCATGCTAATATTGCAGGAGTATCCTCAGTTCTTTCACCAGCCGGAAGATTCCCAGATATCTGAAAAGCGGAAAATAATGAATGATGCCAGAAAGGCTGCCGAATCAAGGGAACAAACCATTGAGGGAATACGCGAGGCTATAAAGAAAGCGGATTGGGCTGCCATCGGCAGGCAGTGCTTGAACTGCGGAAGCTGTACATTTATCTGCCCCGTCTGCCATTGCTTCAACATCATGGATGTAGGCGTGCCGGACGGCGAGCGCGTAAGGTGTCGCGATTCATGTATCTTCTCAGGCTTCTCCAGGATGGCCGGCGGGGCCAATCCCAGAAGGAGCCAGGGAGAAAGGATGCAGAACTGGTTCATGGATAAGTTTGAGTTCTTGCCCGAGAAGATAGGGATGGTAGGCTGCGTCGGATGTGGGCGATGCGGCACTGTATGCCTTGCAGAAATCGATAGATGGAACCTGGAGGTGATGAGATGATGGAGTACATTCCTATGCAGGCAGAGATTGTGGACATAGATATTGAATCGCCGAACACATACCTCATCTCGCTCAAGCTGCTGGATGAAGACGTGGAGTTCGGCTATAGGCCGGGCCAGTTTGTCATGGTCTCAGTATTTGGCCTGGGCGAATGTCCCATATCCATAACCTCCTCGCCTACCAGGAAGACACTGCAGCTTTGCATAAGGCGGGCAGGAAGAATCACCAACGGAATAATGGACTGTCTTGTCGGGGACATCCTTGGCATAAGAGGACCATGCGGCAACGGCTTTCCTATTAGAAGCATGAAGAAGGATATAGTGATAGCCGGAGGAGGTTCAGGCTTTGCAACGTTGCGCTCGCTGGTCAACTATATCGTGGACAAGCGCGAAGAGTTCGGCAAAGTTGCTGTTGCTTATGGAGCGCGGACTCGCCAGGATCTCTACTTCATGCAGGAGTATAAGAGCTGGCAACAGGCTGGAATCGAGGTCGGAATAACCGTGGATATCGGCGATGAATCCTGGAAGGGGAATGTTGGGCTTGTGACATCGCTGATAGACAGGTTTGAGCTTCCTACAGGTTCTGCTGCGATATGCGGCCCATCGATAATGATCAATGCAGTTGCAAAGAAGCTGATGGAACGTGGGCTTAGCCATTCCGATATCTATGTTTCAATGGAGCGGCACATGAAATGCGGCCTTGGCAAATGCGAGCACTGCATGATAGGGCCATATCATGCATGCCGGGATGGGCCTGTGTTCAGCTACGATAAGGTGAAGGCAGTTATCTGATTTGCCCAGAACTGCCAATTTTTTATTCCAAATTTGCTGTGCTATATTTTAGTATATGCCATAAAGCAAAAGAGGCTGCAATCACTACCTGATAAACCGTACGTTTATACAGTTATACCTCTTTTCCCATGTTAGGCTTTATCTCATAGACATCAATCGTACGATAGATCGTGAACGAATCATGGCCCTGTTCGTATCTCTTCAACAGCGAATTTCCTACATCCTTGGGCAAATAAATCTCATGGTCTCCAAGCGATAGCATGAACGATTTTTTATTCGGGTCCAGCGTCATGCCCCCGTACTTGCCGCTGATACTTTCCCCAACCCTCAGAATCCTTGTCATCGTAACATCACCTTCAATAATTATAATAACATACTTCGACTACTTCAAAATTGCGGTCAAAAAAATTCTTTTGACTATGTTATTGCCAATTGCTGCGGGAAAACTATTAATGCTATAATTGGGTCTGGGAAGATCAATAGAGATATAGCAAAGGGTGTAGTAAAAATGCCTTTTCACGTTATGATAATCCCCACTTTGGGCTGCCCTTCTCATTGTAGTTACTGCTGGAGCTCTGAGGAAAGATCTCCCATAATGAGCATCGATACCATCAAAGAGGTTGTAGAATGGCTCAAGGATTTCAGGAATGATTCTGTCACATTTACATTTCACGGCGGCGAGCCTCTCCTTGCAGGCGCGGATTTCTATCGTGAAGCACTGCCACTGCTATCCGAGAATCTAAGCCATCTGAAACCGGGCTTTGCATTGCAGACCAACCTCTGGAGGCTCACGCCTGAGCTGGCAGAAGTTCTGGCGGAATATGATATTCCAATTGGTTCCAGTCTTGATGGACCCGAGGAGCTCAACGACCTGCAAAGGGGAAAAGGATATTATAAGAAAACCATGCAGGGCTATGAAATTGCAAAAGCTCACGGGCTCAGAGTTCAGTTCATCTGCACATTTACATCACAATCTGTAAGTTCTAAGGAAGATATCTTCAGGTTTTTCCTGGAAAACGGTCAAACGCTTAAATTGCATCCGGCACTGCCCTCATTGCGTGATAAGAACCCGGAGAAATGGGCGCTTGATCCAAAGGACTACGGGGAGCTGCTCGTATATCTTCTCGACCAATATCTGGAGAACCTCGACAGGATTGAGATCAGGAATATCAATGATTTATGCAGATGCGTATTCACAGGCCGGGGAACTGTCTGCACCTATGCGGATTGTATGGGGAACACTTTTGCAGTGGGGCCTGATGGATGCATATATCCATGCTATCGCTTCATAGGCATGCCCAAGTATGTTATGGGAAATGTCTATGACCATCCGAGTAAGGATGACCTTGCGGAGTCTTATGCATGGAAGCTCATGTTTCAGTTTAAGGAATATGTCGATCAGGCCTGCAAAAGATGTAAACATATCAGGTACTGCCGGGGCGGATGTCCCTACAACGCCATAGCACCAACCGATGGGGAGATCAAGGGTGTGGATCCACACTGCATCGCTTACAAGAGGATATTTGATGAGATCAACGACAGGTTTAATAAGGAGCTATTCGGGTCATCCGGCCTGGAAATGCTTGGTCTTGGATCAGTGTCCGCCAGTACTGGAAGTGCGAAGCCCGGGATAATGGCCTTGATGCGCAGAATGGCATCAAATTAGATTATTCGCCAAAAATCCCCTTTTTATCTCGCAGCTTGCTTATGAGCTTCTTTGAGGATGATGTCTCCTCAATACATCCGCGAGCTCATTCATATTCACAGGCTTGGCAATATAGTCATCCATGCCTGCTTTCAGGCACATCTCTCTGCTATAATCCAAAGCATAGGCTGTGATGGCTATAATCTTCGGTCCAACAGGCCAGCGTTGGCGGATGATTCTGGTCGCCTCTATGCCGTCCATCTCCGGCATATGTACGTCCATCAAAATGATGCTGTAAAACCGGTTTTCCATGGCGCGCAATGCCTCAAGGCCGTTGGCAGCGACATCTGAGCTATACCCAAGATGCTCGAGCATCCTTTGGGTTACTTTCTGGTTAACTGGATTATCCTCTGCAAGGAGTATG
>JBHGAU010000064.1:0-17815 GCA_041946675.1 Methanotrichaceae archaeon
CGATACTAACTCCGGGACGTCATTCGCTGGTATTTCCGCAGTCGGCCCAGTAACCCTCGGTAGCGGGCGTCTGTACCGCATTTGGGTTGTCTCATGGTCACAGGTAGACTTTTGTCAATATCCTACCATAAGGACCTATCAACGCGGCCTGTAGTCCCGAAATTGCATATCGGCATTCACAGCAAACAAATGTTTAGGCTCGTGCCAATCTACCTAAAGGGACATCATTAAAACACATTCATTTGCTATAAAGTTTTCGTGCCAGATCCATTATCTTTATGCTCAGGCTGCAAGCCAAAACCCTAGTAAGCTTTAAGTCAAAGTTCCACATTATCAATGCTGAGGTGCTTCATTTGGCAGACAAGATTTACGTTGTCGGACATAAAAGCCCGGATACAGATTCTGTAACATCCGCTATAACCTATGCGAACCTTAAGAATGCGATTGGAATGAAAGAGGCAGTCCCAGCAGCTGCAGGCGATATAAATAATGAGACAAAATTCCTGCTGGACTTCTTCAAGGTCCCTGCACCTGAAAAGCTCACAGATGCAACGGATAAGAAAGTCATCCTTGTAGACCACAACGAGATGGGCCAGGCAGTCGATAAGCTCAATGAGGAGAATATAGTTGAGATCGTTGACCACCACAAGATTGGAGGAATAAAGACAGGCAAGCCCATCTACTTCCTGAATGAGCCCGTGGGCGCCACAGGCGGAATTATCGCGAAGCTATATGAGGCGAATAATGTCAAGATCAGCAAGGAAATGGCCGGCCTCATGATGGCAGCCATCCTGAGCGATACAGTCCTATTCAAGTCGCCGACATGCACTCCAAGCGATAAGGCAGCTGTAGATAAGCTCTCCAAGATCGCGGGTGTAGATCCGATGAAGTTCGGCATGGATATGCTCAAGGCCAAGAGCGATATCTCCTCGAAGAGCGCAAAGGATATCCTCCTGGGCGACTTCAAGAAGTTCGACTTCTCCGGCACAAAGGCCGGCGTCGGCCAGATCGAGGTAATGGATCTGAAGGATCTCCAGCCAAAGAGGGCTGCAATCCTTGATGAAATGAACAAGATGAAGGATGCCGAGAAGCTCGACATGATAGTGCTCATGCTGACCGATGTTATCAAAGAGGGGAGCGATATCCTGTTCGTTGGAAACGACAAGGCTGCAAAGGGCTTCGAGAAGGCATTTGGCGGCAAGATCTCGAACAACTCCATTTACAAGGAGAAGGTTCTCTCCAGGAAGAAGCAGGTTATACCGCCGCTTGAGGGCGCGTTCAAGCAGTAAGCAAAACTAGTGGGTGGATTACCACCCCTATACTATTTTCAAAATCTTCTTTGAATCATCTGCTGGGATGCACATTTTCGCCAGCCACTCTCACCAGAGGCTTCGCCAGATGTCTTCGGGCGCAGGGCGGCACCTCATAAAAGCCGGCTTCCAGCTCACGCGGCAGTGATTTATGCTGGCAGCATTCCGCTTTTGTTTTACAGCGCTTGCATCTGTAACCCTGACCCTTTCCTGCCGATTCCATTCGCCTGCCGCATGACGGGCAGTTGGGCGCGGCCAAAATCTTCTGTTCTGCTAGACAGAGAATATTCAACTTCTCCAAATTGAGCGTCCCATCTCGTATAGCGCCGTATACTTCGACTTCATCTCCCGGAATCAGCTGCTTGATGACTGCCCTGAAGTTCTTCGTGGGCTCGAAGGCTGCACAGTTTAGCACACTGCCGTTTTCAAGGCTGAAGAAGAGATGGCCGCCTTTGATTGCCTTGGGCGTCGAGGATATCCGGCCCCGCAGACAGTAGCTCTGGTTATCCCTGACGTGAGATATCTCACCCTGCTGAATATGTGCATCGGTGCCCTGATTGGTTATGTAAAGAACTCTATGCTCAAGGGGCTCGGATTTTATATTCTGAAATGCAAGCTCTATTGCATCGATATCTTCCCCACGTATACCGAAGAGAACTGGATCTCCTGAGTGAGGCGCAAAAACAATTCGGTCGTTGTGATAATCAACGGTATCCCAGGTCTTCGGATACGTAAGAGCGTCCGCCTTCCAGACAGAGTCAGAATCGATCTGCCTCGGCGTACCCCAGCGGCTTCGCTCTCTGTAGGCCACAAGCTCGTAAGTATGATCCTCAAGATCAGCGCCTATGGCGGCCAATGCGCCGATCAGCCCCCGTCCCTTCTTGAGGCCACGATACCATATTCCATCGGAATCCAAAATCTCTCGCGCTTCCTGAATCTCCAGAATCTCGGTAACAGCTCTTCTATAAAACCGCTTTAAATCCTCAGAAATACTATCGGCTGCAATTAAGCCTGGATTGGTATTTGCTCCTGAGAGGTCTGAGAACTCCAGAACCGTCCTCAGAGCAATATCTTTGACCTTATCCGGCCTTTCCGTCTCGATCTCAAATGCTATGGCGGCGTTGCCGCGGGTTTTATACTGAACACAAGGGTTCAGACGTATCAGCTTCGGCAAGCCCTTTAATGTCCCCAGGCCGCGAAGTCTGTCTATGAGTACGGCTGCAAGATAGGTGGTGCACAGTCCCTTCTCAGAATCGGTATCATCAATTCCAATGAACATGGTCAACCTTAAATAGCGGTCAGATTAAGATATATAATGATGGATAAGGATCTTCTGGCCACGCATGTGGCGGAGGTTCTGAAAAAGGCCGGGTTCGCCATATCCGACCGCTGCTACCTCCGGCCCAGGAGCTTTGACCTAGCTGCTAGAAAAGGAGAGCTATTTGTTTTGCTCAAGATTCTCTCCAATATCGACGGCCTGAATGAGAGGACTGCATTAGAGGTACGTCGCCTTGCCCATCATCTCCTGGGGCAACCTCTTCTGGTGGGCGAGAAGACACGCGATCAGGATCTCGAGCGAGGTGCGGTTTATTTCAGATACGGAATACCTACAGTAAGCCTGCCTACGCTTGCAGATTGCCTTCTTGAAGGGCTGTTGCCGTTGGTCTATGCAGCACACGGCGGCCTTTACGTCCGAATAGACGGCACCAGGATAAGGCAGCTTAGACTTGATCGAGGTATTTCCTTAGGTGCTCTTGCATCTGAACTGGGGGTGTCCAGACGCACAGTCTCAAAGTACGAGACAGAGAATATGGATACATCCGTTGATATCGCGATCATGCTTGAGGAGATATTCGAGCAGGAGCTTATCCGACCTGTGGAACTTTTCCAATCAGCCAGCATAGAGGATCAGCCGGAGCAGATTACGGATAACGTGCTCAAACTGCTTTCCGAGATCGGCTTTAGCGTGGTCCCTGCAACTCAAGCGCCCTTCAATGCGATAAGCAGAGATGAGAATCTTACCGTTCTTACAGGAGTGAGCAAATTTACACAAAGCATGCTCAAGAAGGCACGCCTCATGAGCAGCCTTTCCTCTGTATCACGAACTCATTCGGCAGTTATAGTTGAGGGTGAATCGAAGATAGAGCGTATCGAGGAGACTGCAATCATCGAGAAAAGGGAGCTTGAATCGATCTGCGATCCCTATGAGTTCGAGGATCTAATGCTCGAAAAACAGAAAACTCATTAGGGTTTTGAATCCATTTTGATCCTGTATTCATCTTAAGCTTTCATCAATAGAGAGCATTCAGCAATTATGTTAACCATTATAGCATGCAAACTGAAAGGGATTAACTTCATCTGCTGGACGCTTCACTGATACTGCGGGTAATTATGAGATCGCTTATGGATAGAATACTTGAGTCTGGCAGAGTCTTCGTCTTCGGTGTAGCAGGAGATAGCGGCTCCGGCAAGACGACGCTATCAAGCGGCATAAGGAGGATCCTTGGAGAAAATATGGTTGCTTCATTCTCCATGGATGATTATCACAGCCTTGACAGGCAGCAGCGCAAGGAGCTGGGCATAACGCCTCTAAACCCTGCGGCAAATCACCTTGACCTCCTGGCAGATCACCTGGAGGCGCTCAAGAAGGGTGAACGCATAGATAAGCCCGTATATGATCATAGCAATGGTCAAATAAAGGGCACAGTGCCGTTCGGCCCCGCGCCCGTGGTCATAATAGAGGGACTACATCCATTCTATACAGAGAGGCTTCGAAAGCTCATAGATTTCAAAATATTCGTAGATCCATCCAGACAGGTAAAGCGGCTCTGGAAGATACGCAGAGATGTGTGCGATCGCGGCTATGATCGCGAGCAGGTGATGAGAGAAATACTCCAGCGCGAGCCGGACTACAAGCTCTATATCGATATCCAGAAGATCTATGCCGAGATTGTAGTTAAGATACAGGAGTCGAGATTCAATCCTCCACTTGCTATGGCTGAGCCCAGACAGGAACTATACTCAGTAAGGCTGATACAGCAGATGCTTGATCTGCCCTTATCCAAGGTCGATCTGACAATTGATCTGAGCAAAATATTGAGGTCATCGGAGCATGAGTTTTCACTTCAGTTCGAGCGCGATGATTACTACGGAAAAAGAGTTGGCGTCATGACCATCGATGGCGAGATCCACCAGTCAATGGTCGAGGAGCTCGAGAGGAAGCTTGGCGATAGTCTCGACACCAGTGCGGCAATAAGCGATAGAAGCCAGGAGTATGTAAATTCGATAGGCGTTGCCCAGCTCATACTGACCTGGAGATGTGTGGAGAAGCTGGATTCTCTCCTTGGTTCCTGAGTCAGCCTCTTTTCTTCATCTCCTTTTCAATCTCCATGCCAAACTCGGTCAGGCCCCAGCTTCCATCCTTTTCAGATACCATCTGCCTCTGGGATAGATCATCAAGGACTTTCTTCACGCCCTGGAGAGGAAAATGTTCAAACTTTGCAATCTTCTCTGGCGTCATCCTCCCCTTCGATCCGAGAATCTGCATAACTCTCTCACGCTGCTTGTTGCCCATTATGAAGCCTATGTTGGCTGCTATATCCTCTTCCATAAAATTTGCTCCCACATTTCCCGTTAGATTTATTGCTATCGAACTCAATGTTAAAGATGGCGGGCAGTCTGGGTGGTTCGGCGTCACCTGTAACCCGAAATCGTCGATAAGCGGGAGGCTAAGCTTGCGGAAGACTCTAAGCGCTGTGTGCTCAGTCCAGCTGCAGACAATGATTCTCCGTCCTGTAGGGATAGCACCGGCCCGCGGGTCTGCCTGAAGGCAGATCTGCACGGCCATAATTGCAGGAACCGGTCCAGGCCCGGAAGGGAGCAGACCTACTGCGGGTAACTGTCGCTTGCAGGTGTTAGGGGAGGAGGATGCAACAGGGTTAACTGGCATGTGGCGCTGCTGGCGACCGCTGGCGTGCCCGCCATTTGATCTTTATTATGTTAGTGCTATCTTAGAAATTAATTTTCTTAGCTTCAGATTCTCTAAGACCTTAGGGGTCTCTTTGTACACAAAATCATGATGATTTATATAAATATAATATTATATCCGATAATCATATAAACAATAACGAAATGTCCGGCGACATGTGAGCAGCGTGTTTATTTTGGACTTCCTGTCTGAGGTTCGTCCATTGTTGGGTTCGCCGCAATCTGCTTAATCTTATCATCTGTTTTGGGCTGTAATGACTTATTCTTTTTGGTTAAGCGTCTGTATTGACCTCTAAATTCTAGCGTTCGTCCGGGCTTATAGGACATATAAAAGAGTAATAGCTACTCGGAGGAGTACAAGTCGTCCAAAAGATCCTTTACTTTATCTCTCCTGATATTTAAAACCCGTTGAGAAAAGCTCTATGACATGGAAAAAAGAGCCTGGGTTATGATTTCAGTCATCCTCAATTCTTAGGAAAATATTTAAGTTTAGGGTATTGCCCCTTTAAGCGTGCTGCATGTTGCTTTGGCTGCAATTCTTTATAAGATTTGGGCTTATTATTGGCTGATGGTTTGATCCAATTTTGATTGCAGAACATTCAGTGAATCTGCATTCGATAGCACTAATAAGATATCCTCCGGCTCAAGAATAGTTTTGCCTGATGGAATGAGCAGCTTATCATCTCTTTTAAGCACAATAATTAGAATATCATTAGGCAGCTCCAATTCAACTATCTGCTTGCCTCCAACAGCTGAGCCCTTTGGTATCTTAAGCTCCCTCAATTTTCCCTTAAGATCTGTTTGAATGTCGCATTTTGTAAGATATTCGGGCTCAGGGATAATAGGAGCATCTACTTTTAGAAACTTTGCCGCGAGAGGAATAGATGTCCCTTGGAAAAGGACTGAGGTAATCACTATAAAAAATACTATATTGAATATGATATCCGCGTTCGGCAGCCTTGCCAGAAGAGGAATAGTTGCTAATATTATTGGGACTGCACCTCTGAGACCTACCCAGGATACCATCGCCTTTTCTCTTATCGGCATGTCTCCAAAGCGCAGCAAAATAAAGACGCTCAAAGGGCGCGCTATCAACATAAGAAAGGTGGAAATAAGCAGACCTGTCCAAGCTATTGGAACAAGATGTGAGGGGAACACAAGCAAACCCAGAGTTAAAAACATCACTATCTGCATAATCCAGGCCATGCCATCATGAAAGCCAATCAGGCTCTTCTTATGGATGAAGCTACTATTTCCTAGAGTAATTCCGGCAATATATACAGCCAAGAAACCACTACCGCCGAGAATTGCAGTTGCTCCGTAAGACAGAAGTACTAATGATATCGTCAAAGCGGGATAAAGGCCATCATATTCCAATCTTATGCGGTTTATGATAATGGTCATTGCCCGGCCTGCCAAATATCCCATAATCGCTCCCAATGCCATCTGCTGGGCAAATGCTGGAATCATTTCAACTGGAGAATGGCTCGGATTTACCAGCAGGCTGGTAAGGCTCGATGTGAGGAAGATGGCCATAGGGTCATTACTGCCGGATTCAAGCTCCAGAAGAGGTTTTAGTTCCCCTTTCAAGCTGACTTGCTTTGATCTGAGGAGCGAAAAGACTGCAGCTGCATCAGTTGAAGAGATAATTGAGCCCAAAAGGAGCCCTTCTAACAGTGTGAGACCCAATATAGTGGCAGCAAATAATCCGACTAAGACCGCTGTAAGCATTACTCCCAATGTGGCGAGGGTAATACCTTTTCCAAGAACAGGCTTAATATTGAGCCAATTTGTATCCAGCCCTCCAGCGAATAGGATAAAAATCAAGGCTATAATTCCCAGAGATTGAGCAAGCGAGGGATCATCAAAGTAAATACCACCAGGTCCTTCTGAGCCTGCAAGCATGCCTATTAAAAGGAATATGAGCAGAGCTGGTATGCCAAGCCTGCTTGTAGCTTTGCTGGCAACAATGCTTAAAAGCAAAAGAATCGAAATGCCCAAAAGCTCATATTCGATCATAAATGGAGTGAACCCCTGATGGTAGACAGGTAGTTAAGCAACAGTATTTAAAGCCGCCCCCCATTCCAAACTGATGGAGAGATCTGTATCCCAGTCTTGATGAAGCTTTCCGCAAATGCATTATCGTATGGGTCCCAGTTGTAACTTCTTTTCTGGCCTCTTTCTGTTTATCCATTTGAAGGCCAGTCTCACTGCTTGATAGTAGTAACTTTGTAACCACTGCATATTACCGCTCATTCCATAGTAGTGGTAATGCCCAACCATCTTTTGCCTCAGCACTTGCCACCATTTCTGTCGGAACTTCTTGCCAGATATCTTTCGTCCTACTTTGAGTTTAGCTTTTCGCCTATTGGCCGAGCCTTTCTTTTTTCTGGAATCTCTGACCTTTGAATCTCGGATAGCCTGGTTCTTCTCCAGCCTTAACTCGTCTGAAGAACGCTTTTGTTAGATTTGTCCAGCCTTCTCAATACGTCCTGAATATGGATACTTGTTTCTCAATCTGGTTGAACCTCAAGGCATACAATCTGCACTTCAAGCTTCTCAGCTATCTCCTTGATGGATGTTTCAAGATCCGAGTAGCTTTCAAAATACTCCAAAAGCAACTTCTTAATTCCGTGGCCAAAGAAATTCTTCAAAGCCCTAAGAAAAGATTAATTAAAGTAAGCGAGTAGTTCGGAACAGGATGACCCAGAGAAAAATGCTTCCTGGCTTCCATCTTTTAGCCAAGCCCACGGGAGCAGCATGCAACCTCGGCTGCAAATATTGCTTCTTTCTGTCCAAGAAAAACCTCTATCCTGGAAGCAATTTCAGAATGCCTGATGAGCTTCTGGAAATCTATATCCGCCAATACATTGAAGCGCAGCAGATTCCGCAGGCCACTGTTGCCTGGCAGGGCGGCGAGCCGACGCTGATGGGCCTGGACTTCTTCCGGCAGTCGATCCTTTATGAGCAGAAGTATATTCGCCCTGGGATGAACATCCAGAATACCATGCAGACCAATGGAACCCTTCTGGATGACGAATGGTGCAAGTTCTTCCATGATAATAACTTCCTGATCGGCCTGAGCCTGGACGGGCCTAAAAAGCTTCATAATGCCTACCGTGTAGACAAAGCAGGCAGGCCGACCTTCGACAGAGTAATGAGGGCTGCACAGCTCCTGCGAAAGCATAAGGTTGATTTCAATATTCTGACAACTGTGCACGCCGCAAATGGAGATCATCCATTGGATGTTTACCGCTTTCTGAGGGATGTTGTAAAAACAAATTTTATACAATTCATTCCCATTGTCGAGAGGGATAACGATACAGGCTTTCAAGAGGGCGATAAGGTCACAGATCGCTCTGTAAAGGCTGAGCAATATGGAAGGTTCCTGATAGAAATATTCGACGAATGGGTAAAAAGGGATGTGGGGAAAACCTTCGTTCAGATCTTCGACATAAGCCTGGCAGCATGGTCCGGAGCGCCTCCGGGCATCTGCGCCTTTTCAGAGACATGCGGAACTGCCATGGCAATGGAGCATAACGGGGATTTGTACTCGTGCGATCACTTTGTGGAACCCAAATACTTTTTAGGGAATATTCAAGAGAAAAACATGGCCCATCTGGCCTCCTCTGAGACGCAACGGAGATTCGGCCAGGACAAGCTGGACTGCCTTCCGAAATACTGCCGCCGTTGCGAAGTCTTATTCGTCTGTCACGGAGAATGCCCCAAGAACCGTTTTATAAGAACACCCGATGGCGAGCAAGGACTGAATTACCTCTGCGCAGGCTACAAAGAGTTCTTCAGACATATCGATGGTCCCATGAGGTTCATGGCCAATGAGCTCAGACGGGGTGGCGCTCCTGCCAGCATCATGAACTATATGAAAAGCGGCAAAATCACAGGAGTAATCTTCAAGCCCGGCAGGAACGATCCCTGTCCTTGCGGCAGCGGGCTGAAGTTTAAGAAATGCCACGGCAGAGCGGCTTCAAAATAATATATGTCTCAATATTATCTATATTCTCTAATAAACACTTTATGCCATATATTTTTGGCATAACTGCATCTTCTGGGAGATATGGCAAATGCCATATACTTTGAGGGCATCATGAGAATGGGAGGGATATTCATTCGTATATCCTCAGGTTTTATAGCGGTCGCCTTGGTACTTTTAATAATATTCCTTGGGGCCTCTATCAGCCCTGCATCAGATCAAGGGGCTGGAAAGTCGAATTATCTTCAACTGAGTAACATCTCAAAAAATGACCAATTGGCAAATAATGCCAGTACAGGGGTCGATCTGCTCACCAATAGGAGAAAGCCTCTAGCAGCAAACTCGAGCCTGGCATCTGCAGCCTATGGCGATGTCATTCAGCCCGATAAGGCCGAGACCATTATGGTTGTCAGAGCAAATAAAAGCGGTGAGTGCCGGCCCGTCGTAGGTTTAACGTACAAGGACTCCACGCCGTGCTGGCCTGAGGTAGCTCAGCCGCCCAAGGGCGCTCCAAATATTGTATTTCTTGTGCTCGATGATATAGGATACGGCGGCTTGGGATGCTTTGGCGGACCCGTAAATACGCCGAATATCGATCGCCTGGCGGCAGGAGGTCTGAGGTACACCAACTTCCACACCACTGCGATCTGTTCTCCCACTCGAGCCTGCCTGCTCACTGGCCGCAATCATCACTCTGTAGGCGTAGGCACTCTTATGGAATTTGCCACAGGTTATGACGGATACAATGCTCACTTATCAAAGAATGCTGCAACGATGGCAGAGATGCTCAAGGATCAGGGCTACGATACCTATTGCGTGGGCAAATGGCACCTTGCGCCCTCAGCTGATATCAATGCAGCAGGGCCTTACGATGAATGGCCCACTGGCAGGGGATTTGAGAGATATTATGGATTCCTGGAGTCCCATACCAATCAGTGGTATCCTGATCTTGTCTATGATACCCACCGCATAGATCCTCCAGCTACGCCTGAGGAAGGATATCATCTCTCTAAGGATTTAGTTAACCGATCCATTGAGTTCATAAATGATCAGAAGGCGGTCAGCCCTGATAAACCGTTCTTCCTCTACCTTGCATTCGGCGCCGGCCACTGGCCGCACCATGCGCCCAAGGAATATATCGATAAGTACAAGGGCAAATTCGATCAGGGCTGGGATATCATGCGAAATGAGACCCTGGCCAGACAGAAGGCCCTTGGGGTAGTGCCCAATAACACTGATCTTCCGCCGCGGGATCAGTATGTTAAAGCATGGGATAACCTGACCTCTGACGAGAAAAAGGTATACGCGCGCCTGGCAGAAGTTCATGCCGGATATGTGGATTATACTGATGAGCAAATAGGCAGGTTCATCGATTATCTGAATCAGAGCGGGCAGCTGAATAGTACGATGATAGTGGTGCTCTCGGATAACGGCGCCAGCCCCGAGGGCGATGCCAACGGCTATACGAATACAGTGATGTGGTCTAACGGCTTCTCAGAAGGGGGAGATTCCTCTGGGTTCCAGGGCAAATATATTCCTGTATCAAACATCAGCAACATGCTGACGGAGATAGACAAGTTAGGCGGGCCTATGTCCTATCCGACATATCCTCTAGGCTGGGCTATGGCGGACAATACGCCAGACCGGCTCTACAAGTGGACTACCAATGAAGGCGGCGTACATGATCCCTTGATCATATATTGGCCGGCAGGGATCAATGACCATGGCAGCATTCGCGCCCAGTTCTGCCACGCCATTGATATAGTCCCAACAGTCCTGGAGGTCCTGGGGTTGAAAGCGCCGGAAGTCTATAACGGTCTTCCCCAGAAGCCTATAGAAGGGATAAGCCTTGCATATACCTTCAACAACTCAAGCGCGCCGAATCATAAGATAGTCCAGTACTTCGAGATGATGGGAACCCGCGGCCTCTGGTATGAAGGATGGAAGGCAGTCGCTTTCCATCACGTTAACTCTGGGGGCAACTTTGACAGGGACGTCTGGGAGCTGTATAACCTCTCAGCAGATGTCTCAGAGTCACGTGATCTTGCATCGGCATATCCCGAAATGGTGAAGAATATGGAGGAGCGCTGGTGGGCTGAGGCTGGCAAATACAACGTCCTGCCGCTTGATGATCGCGTTGGATCTCGCTACCCAAGCATTCCCGAGACTGGAAAGTTCGCCTATTATCCTGGAATGCAGAAGGCCATGGAGCCGGATATACCCGATACCCATAATAGCTCCTATAATATCACTGCATATGTCGATATCCCGAAAACAGGCGCCGAAGGCGTTCTCTTCTCCATCGGTGGACGGTTCGCCGGCCTTTCACTATACATCCAGGACGGCCATCTTGTCTTCGACTATAACTTCGTGGGCCTGAGGCATTATACCATCACCTCGAAGGATAAGTTGCCCACAGGGCCATCAACTCTGGGTTTTGCATTCAATAAGACTGGGGTTTATAAGGGAACTGGTACGCTGTTCATTAACGGCATACAGGAAGGCCAGAGATCTATCCCCAGGACTGTGCCAACTCGATACTCCTTTGAGGAGGGTCTGGAGATAGGCAAAGACCCACAGACACCAGTGACCGAAAACTACACGAGCCCGTTCAAGTTCAATGGAACTCTGGAAAAGATCGTAATGGATGTCAAGTGATAAGATCCGGAATAAATCGGGATATATTCCAAGGTCCCGGCACTGGCCGGGCCATCTTTTATTATTCTATACACCGCATAAATACAAGAAAAATTTTATATCTTATCAATCAGTCTAGTTGAGTATGGCCACCGGTAATGGTCTCAGGGCCCTTGCATGGATCTCAGTTATTATTCTCCTCATTATCACCGTCTATATAAGCAGATTTCTAACTGGCACAGTACTGCTCGGCATATTGCTTGCCTATATGCTCCTTCCTGTTTATAAATTAGCCTTTATGAAAACAGGATCGGAGAGGAGGTCATCTCTAATTGCAATATTGATGCTATTGATTACGGCTGTCTTGACCCTGCTGGTCTTATATCTTATAATCTCACATGGACTTTCCGGCCCTTCGGCAAATATCACTAATAATATCACATCATCCAATCCTTGGGCGAATTTGGGTATCCTGCCCAGCTTTAAAGAGTCTCAAGAGATGGTCAACTTCAAGAATGCGGTTCAGGGCGGCATGGTCTCTTTTCTGATCTCATATATCGTTCCGGCTGTTGTTCACGAGGTAGTGACTTCATGGATCATTCCCATTCTGCAAAGCAAGGCAGTAGATTACACATTGGCATTTCCCATCATCCTAATTCAATTGATTGTTTCGATCTTTCTGGCATATTATCTGCTCTTGAATGGAAAGGATGCCGCTCTAAGGTCGTCAGACCTCCTTCCAGAAGAGCAAAGATGGGTTGGCAGATACTTTTTAGACGAGCTGAATGGAGTCTATAAAATACTCCTAACGGCGAACTTCGATATCGCCGCATATAATGCCCTGGTGGGGATCATTATTTTTTCTCTAATAGGAGTGCCTTTTTCATTAGCATGGGCAATAATGGCAGCTTTTCTATCTCTGATCAGATTCTTTGGGCCATGGCTTATCTTCCTCCCGCTATCCGTTCTACTATTCCTGACAAACGACGTTTCGAAGGGATTTTTCCTCCTTCTCTTTGGATCTGTCCTCCTGGAATATGTCCCGGAACACATCTTGCGGCCTAGCATATCAAAAGGGAGATCTCCCGTCAACATTGCCCTGGCATTTCTATCTTATGTGGCACCAATTTTGGTGTTTGGTCTGATGGGGATCGTCATAGGACCATTCGTGTATGGATTATTGATAGCAGCTTACAGAACCGCACAACGGTACAGAGAAAAAGAGGGAAGCTAAGCCGCCTCTGCTAATGGCTCTATATATAGAGTGTGTGGAGAAACAGAAGTATATTGCCTATAATAAAAAGCAATAGACCTAAAGCGCCAACAGTCTTCTTTGGCGCACGGTGAGCTATGAACATCAGAATATATGTTATGATTGCCACTGCTATGACCCCTGCAAGGATCTTATGTATGGGCCCCAGGAGTTGCTTGGCAATCCTGTAGTAGTACATGAAGTACTCTGCCAGGGTCGATTGGTGGTAAAACATCACCTGGTATGTGGATAGCGCTATTATAGCAATGACAATTACCAGAAGCACCTTTCTATTGAGCTTCATGATGGCCTTTGCTGCCTTTGTGGACCGATAGAACGCCTTGGAAGTACGGTAGTCCAGGCGATCGTTTAGATGATCGATCTTCTCTGCTGATACGAAATACTCTACAGCCAGGAAGAGACCTGCAAAGAAGTTGGCAATAATCCCTGCCTGCTCTAAATTTTTTTCATTTATGATAGTTAAGATCCATGGAATTTCGATGGATGGCATATTACCCCCTTGAATGGAAAAAGGCAGGATGAGGACCTGATGGTCTTCACCCTTATCCTTGAGCGGCTGCTGCGTTCGGGAATGCCCTGGAGGGCGTGTTCGGATACTTGGTCATGCTGGCGACTAGCTGCCTATAAATCTTTATGGCGGCATTGTTCACGAAATCCTGCTCGCCCGCGATATTGTGCTGCTCACCGGGATCTATTTCGATATTGTAGACCGCAGGAATCTGACCGTAGTTGCTCTCAGGTCCCTGGAACGAATCGTAGGCCTTGTAGTGAATCTTGAACTGATGCCAGCGTATGGCTGCGGGAATAGTTGTGGCAGCGCTATCAGGCCCTATGTACCATACAGCATAATCCCTGTTGGAATTGTCCTGCTTTCCGAGCAGGAACTGCGACTGGTCTATGCCGTCAATGGGCCGATCAGTTGGAGCCTTTCCACCGCCCAGCTTGGCGAAGGTCGTGAATAGATCCACAGCACAGATGATCTCGTTGGATGTGCTTCCGGCCGAGATATTGCCGGGCCACCAGACTATACATGGAACTCGCACGCCGCCTTCGTAAGCCGTGCCGATCCCGCCCCGGAATGGAGAATAGCCTGAATCGGGCCATTGATCATAGGTTGGTCCATTGTCGCTGGTCATGACGACTATGGTGTTATTGGCTTTTCCCGTCTTCGAAAGCGTATCCAGGATATCGCCCACGTAAGAATCCATCTCCATCAACCCATCGCCGTAGGGGCCTTTGCTGGACTTTCCTGCCCACTTCGGATTCTGAACGCTGGGGAAGTGAGTCCTGGCGAAAGCAACGTACATGAAGAAGGGCTCTGTGGAGTTTGTCTGGTTCTTTATGAAGGCGATGGCTTTATCGGTAACGTGCTCATCGACATAGGCCATATTGCTCAGGTTCAGCGGTGTCACGACCTGGAGGTTCTGGCCTTTCTTAGCCAGCACTGGATAAAACTTCGGCAATGGTAGTCTCATTGGGAGATAGGCCAGCCATGACGCCCGGGGGTGTGGCCATGTTATAGCCCACTCGGATTGGCATCCGTCCAGTCATCATCGCAGCCCTGGTTGGACTGCATTGGGTCTCCGAGTAGAAGGATGTAAGCTTGAGGCCTTCCTTGGCCATCTGATCCATCCTGGGCGTCGGTGCACCCAGCACCGCTCCGCCGCCATAGCAGCCCGGGTCCATATAACCCATGTTATCGGCCATCATGAGGATGATGTTCGGCCTAGGGGCAGGCGCTACATCCTCATTAGCAACCTGCTGAAGGCTCGCATTCTTGGACAGAACATTTTTCCTATTCGTTACTGCATCTGCACCTATATTTTCCGATGCTATCGTTTGGTTGCCATTTGTTTCATGAGCAGTTGAATCGCTTATTTTTAGATCTAAGGGGATTGGAGATAGTCCTGTGTTACTGGAGTCCAGACTGCAGCTGGCTATTGAAACTAGAAAAACACAGCCAATTGCAAGTGCACATATTGATCGATTCCTAATACAGATTCCCTCCGATTCTCAATATGTGCCCCATGCGTATAAATAGATTTTTGAAATTGATTATCAAAAATGGAAAGAAAAATATCATATCTGAGCATGTGAAATAGGTATAGAAATATAACGCACCCTACCTTTGAGCAAACAATACCAAAAATTTTGAAAAATGGGGGTGCTCCAATTCATGGAATCTTTGCATTTGAGGAACATGATTTGATTAATCTGCACTCACAGCTTAGTTACCGGCACAGTCGCACCGCTCGTAACTCCGCCAGTGTAGGCCACTCCGCCATCGCAATTATTGACTATTCCGGGAGGATATATTCCGCAGGAGGCCATTGTGACACATACAAATTCATTGAGCGTTATATTAAGGCTCGGCCTTGTTCCGCCGAGATATGCGTTGCTGATTCCTCCAGCAGGATTAATGCCAGTGGCGGGATAAACTCCGGCACCATCACTAATCATTCCAATTGTTCCAGGAACTCCCATTTGAATTAATCCTCTGGCTCCAATGGCAATGGGCTGCTGCCCGAATGAATATGAGCAGCAAACAAACATCATGATGAAGATCATGAGCACCGCTTTCGCATTTTTCATCATTTCATTTCCCTCCAATTTTATCATACTAGTTCCTGACTATATTGAAAGCTTCTTGTATATCAACATAGTTGGACTGCTGCTCAAGCAGCATTTATATTCATATAGACTGTGCATATTTCCGGAAGCTGAGATCGGCCGTTATATCCTAACTTACTGGCTGACGTCCGGCAATCCCACATTTCACGATTTTATCAATTTGGACATTCTCTGTCTGAATTTAAATGTTGATCCAGTCTTGAGCAGTTTACTGAATCTACAATGTGCATACAAAGCAACCCACCAGCATAGGCTGCTCTACTACGAAGAATGCTGCCAGACCAATTACTGCGCATACGAATTGGCGACAGTGTATGGTGGCAGTGCCGGCGACGGTGCTCATCAGATATTCAAGGCATAAAGACCATTTAGTCATAGAGGAATGGCCACTTAAACGATTAATTATTAATAGCCAAATTGGCTTATCCAGAAATGTCAAATGTTAAGGAGGAAATGCAAATGAATAAGCGCCTAATACTCTGTCTGGGCATATGCATCATTCTATGCTCGGCATCTGTGCTCGCCCAAAAGGCCAATGTTAAATCGCCTGATATTGTGCAAGCATCTCAGAATCTGAATCCTGCGTCTGCTGTAAGTAATCTTGCTCGTGTTCAAATGCCGGATCTCACAGTAACATCGGCATCTGTAACTGGACAGCCAGTGAAAGTACAAGATCTTCTAATGGTTCCATTGCAGATTACTGTAAGAAACTCGGGTGGAAGCACAACTGCGGATTTCAATGTTGGAGCCCAAGGAAGGGCTGTTGATGGAAATGCCTACGGCTACCTCTACTATGTTCCAGGAGAGAACCAGATGGCAGATCCACGTTCTGGCGTATTGGTTAACGGCCTTGCAGGGGGAGCTTCAAAAACGTTCAACGGATTCCTGATAATGAGAGCACAGCCTATCAACCAGCCGCTGAATATAGGCACAAGATATCAGATCACAGCCATGGTCGACTACAACCTGGACCCCGATTCGTTCGGCTATACATGGGGAGTTAAGGAAAGCAACGAGAACAACAACCAGCTCGTGATAAACTACCCATGATTGACGAAGAATCGCCAGTAGCAACAGAGATTGAAGTTAGCGGTTGGCCCATATCCAAACAGCCTGCAGGCCTAGGAATTTGAATTCTTGCTCAGACTGGGACTGCAAGGTTTTTTCTTCATAGAAGTAGAGCCCTCAATCCACATATCTGAATGGATGGTGCGTAACATTCCAGTGAGATTTCCTGCAGCAGGGCTCCTCCGGGACTGGCAGTCGACCATTACGGGAATTCCCACATTAACCGAAAAATTGATGTCATCGAGAGTCAAGTTCTCCTTCATTTCGGCCTGCAGACCCATTTCGCGAGCCACTCTGACAATGTCCTCAGGATATGTTCCCGACTTGGGGTCTGTATTAAGCAGCTTTATCAAATCCTCTTCCCCAATATCTCTGCCCCAATAGCTCAACACAGGCTGAAGGGCAGCAGCTCCGCAGGAGTACTCGGTTCCCTGGCGGACATCAGGAAGTTCAGAGAAAAGCGGCGTCGCATTAGGCGTTGTGATCGGCGCTTCTCCGTGTACATTTGCAAGAGATAGCAAAGCTATGATGATGCATAACAAGATAGGTCTCATAGGGCAAAGCCTATCTTTATTACTTATAAAATTTTTTCACAGTATAATTTAGCAAAGATTTGTGAATATCAGCAACATATGTAAATTCGAGTTAAATATGTGCGGATTACCAGAATATCCTAAGCAATACAGATCAGAAGGATACACCATCTCATATCAATTTAATAGTAATTCAAAGAGATAAAATTTTAAGCTCATATAATTAAGATCTGATATAGAATCCAATCTATCTGAAGCATACAAATGGTTTTCTCAATGGATAATTATCTATGCTCGACCCATTATCAGGAATTCTGTATGCTTAGCTGCTGTGTTGGATAACTTTCCCGAATTTTCACCACTAGATATCGATTTGTGGTTTTTC
>JBHGAU010000065.1:0-14505 GCA_041946675.1 Methanotrichaceae archaeon
GATTGAAAGATTTTTATTTAACAATTATTGTTATATCGAATTACGATAAAGACTATAATATTGAGGATACCGTCGGATTGTATTCCTTTAATGTCATCTACAACTATTACTACCAGTCCGGCATTCGTTCCTGAGTGAAATGATATAACCGGCTTCGGGCTGGAAATAGAGCAATACTCGTAGTATAACTCTGTAGCTCCGAGGCCCGGCACATAGGTCGATATATCGACGTTTGCAGTCGAGACACGTCGAAACTCCCATTAATTCTGCGGAGTTAATGAGACCCCTCAGTCCGAGGGTGCGAATGTCCATGCTGGCATTGATGTCTCTATCCATCATCTTGCCAGCCTTCTCAGCTTTGCTCTCCCGTGAACTGGATTAACTTGCCCCACGCGTGATCGTGTATGTGCTTTGATAGGTGGTGATTCTTGAGCATGCCTTTGATGTTCAAGTTCTCGAATACTATTAGGTCCGCCGAATCTACAAGCTTTCTGGATACTTGATGCAAGAACTCATTTCGATGGTTCTCTATCGAGTGAGGCATCCAGCCTTAAAGTTTCTCTAAATGCGCCATCGTTCTGTATCCTGCAAGCACAAGCCCATAGACTGCCGGACCGACGATGACGCCGGATGCCCCTATTATGAATATGGGGGCGGTAAATGCCAGTATCGTGAGCAGAGGATGGACCGATGCTCCAATCATCACCAGCCGCGGGCGAAGTATATATTCTGGAAAGGCTACCAGGAAAATCTCTCCGAAAATGAATATCTCAATCGCTTTTGCATAATCATAGATAATTATATAATAAATTGCCATTGGCACAAATAAAGCTGCCGGCCCAAGCTCCGGGAGCAGAGCAAAGAAGCCCAATATAATACCCCAGGTTATTGGATAGGGTACCCCAATAAAGAAGAAACCTATCATCGCTATAATTGCACTTACTACGGCGATAAGGAAATGAATGCGAAAAAAAATATTGTAAATAAGGTTGAGCTCCTTGAGAAAATAATAGACGATTGTTTTCTGAGGAATAATATCAAAAATTTTGCTTACAAGGCCTCTCCCGTCAGTGAAAAGATAATAAGTGAAGAGTACCAGCAATATAAGTTGAGCAAGATATACTGGAATATTAGGGACGAATCCTGAGAGATTTTCCTTCACTACTCCGGTTATTGAGGATGCAATCGACTCAGGGGCGATGCCTAGGATAGAGAATAGTGGTGCAGGAAGGACTCTTTCCATGAGTATTTCAATTGATTTTGAAAGGTTCGACCCCTGGATATATGATGCGCCTCCAGAGCTTAACAGACCCGATACTTCGGAGAGCAGGCGGTTTATAACAAAGAAAACAAGATATAAAATTATAGATGATGCCGAAAATATAGTTATCATCGACGCAACTTGCTTGTTCCCTGTATGTCGTAGAAGATATGCATAGATTGGATAAAGAAGATACGTCATAAATACGCTGAAAAGAAATGTGGTAAGGAATACCTTCGTCAAGTATACGGCTGAAATTAGCGATATAATAAAAAGGGCCGTGGCAATCGTATAGAATCTAGCGCGAAGGTTCATAAGAATAATAGGGCGCAAGCTCGGATATACTTTTTGTTTTAATTAAAAATGCCCTGGATGTAATTATGCGTCATTATTTTAAATAGAATACCGTAAAATATTTGACCATACTTTAAATATGGATGAGGTTATTTCAACTTGGAGGTTTATATATGTCTAGTTGGGAGATAACTATTAAGAATGTGCCTGCCCTGAAGGTGGCCAGCATTTGGGCAAATGGGCTTCCTTTTAACGAGACTGTGCCGAAAGCTTTTGGCGAGCTGGGGAAGTGGATGGAATCAAAGAGCCTGCCAATGCCAAAAGGTTCGCTCATGGGCTTAGCAATCTATTATGGCGATCCTAAGGTTGCGAATCCTGCTGAAGTAAAGTTCAAGGTATCGATACCCGTCTCTGTAGATGCCATGGTTGAGTCGGATGGCAAGATGGCTGTTGAGATCCTGCCCGAGTACCGGGTAGCTTTCCTTACTTACCGTGGGCCTTATACAAACTTAGAGGAGGCTTATAACTCTCTGTTTGGCTGGGTCTTCTCGAAGGGGCATCAACCGATCGATGCACCTAGAGAGGTTTATTTAAATTGGGGAGTAAGGCCTGAAGATATGATTACTGAGATCCAGGTACCAATTGGACGATAATGGGTATACAGTTATTGTGATAGAACAATCGCACAATATCAGATGCAATGAGTCAGCACTTTTCATCTCAGGAGAGCTTTCGCGACGCTGAAACCCTGGGTAGGAGCCTTCTTATGTCATCTTGGCGATATGCTCAGAGGAAGCAGTTGAAGAATGCAACTAATGGGAATTGTAACTATAAATAACGCCAGATCCGCGATTCCTGAAAACTTTTTCGCCAATCCTGTAACAATCGTTATCGGCTGTTCAAATAGTTTCTTGGATAAACTTAAGTATCATCATTCTAAGGAGGTATATCGCATGAAATTCAAGTTACACTCAAGTCACGGAGCTTGATAATTTGGCACCTTTTATAGAAATTAGGGATCTAACAGTTCGATTTGGCGATGTTGAAGCCTTACGCAACATCAATTTAGTAGTCGAGGAGGGCGAATCTGTAGGCATTTTGGGCAGAAGCGGCTCAGGAAAAAGCGTTCTGATGCACGTCTTACGTGGCGTGGAGTCCTTCCCTGGCATCAGCGGGAGCGTGATATATCATGTGGCCAGATGCAAGAAGTGCAGGCAGGTCGAGCCTCCGAGCCAGGCTGGGAAGCCGTGCAGGTGCGGAGGAATCCTTGAACCTGTTGATGTCGATTTTGCAGCCCTTGATGTAAATGATCCAATGCGGAGAGATGTTGCCCGAAGGATTGCAATAATGCTGCAGAGGACGTTTGCTCTCTATGGCGATGAGCGTGTGATAATCAACGTCATGAGGGCTGTCGAGGAGTCGGGCGGCACTATAAGCGTTAATCGTGCGGCGGATCTGCTGGATGAAGTGAACATGTCCCACAGAATGATGCACGTGGCCCGTGAGCTTTCGGGCGGCGAGAAACAGCGCGTCGTTCTGGCGAGACAGCTGGCAAAATCGCCGATGATTCTTTTGGCAGACGAGCCCACTGGAACTCTTGATCCTACTACTGCAAAAGTGGTTCATGATTCCATCAGGCACGCAGTCAAGGACTTCCACATGACCCTCATCATCACCAGCCACTGGGAAGATGTGATGATTGACCTTGCTGACAGGGCTATCCTTCTGGATCAGGGAGAGATAAAGGCAGTCGGTGCGCCAAAGGACGTGGCAGCTCAATTCCTTTCAATGGCAGGCGAGCTTGGTCAGCGAAATGCCGTTGAGGTAGGAGAGCCGATAATCAAAGTCAAGGGCGCCTCCAAACGCTACATCAGCATAGATCGTGGCGTCGTCAAGGCTGTGGATAACGTAAGCTTTGACGTCTACGAAGGAGAGATATTTGGCCTTGTGGGTGTCAGCGGCGGCGGGAAGACAACACTATCAAGGCTCATAAGCGGGCTCGTTACTCCGACCACAGGAAACATATCCGTTAGAGTCGGAGATGATTGGGTGGATATGACGGTTCTCGGCCCTGGCGGCAGGGGTAGGGCTACAAAATATATCGGAATACTTCACCAAGAGTATACGCTTTATCCCTCCAGATCAGTCATAGAGAATTTGACGGAATCAATTGGCCTATCCCTCCCATTCGAGCTTGCGGAGAGAAAGGCAATTCATACGCTGACTACAGTCGGCTTTAGTGAGGAACAGGCTGAGGCAGTGCTCGCCAAAATGCCTGATGAACTGAGCGAAGGTGAGAGGCACAGGGTTGCCATGGCCCAGGTGCTGATAAAGGAGCCAAGCATAATTATTCTGGATGAGCCGACTGGAACCATGGATGCCATCACAAAAGTTGAGGTAACGAAATCTATCCTCAGCGCTCGCGAGGAGCTGGGTGAGACATTCGTCATAGTCAGCCACGATATGGATTTCGTGAAGAATGTATGCGATAGGGCTATGCTAATGCGGAACGGGAAGACTGTATTCACTGGACTACCCGATGAAGTCCTGGCCAAGATTACCGAAGAAGAAGAGAAGGAGCTGCTGGGGAGTTGAATTGAAGGTTTTTGTCGACGGCAGAAGTGTCGAACTTGCCGAAGGGGCAAGCCTAGGGGATGCACTGGCAAAGGCTGGCGCCAGAACTGCGGAGGGCACCATAGTTGGGGTAGTTCGAGGGAGAGGCGAAAAATCTCGTCAAACCAACTCCTACTGGCTGAACACCACAAAAGGCAAGCTCAGGATAGAGCTTTTGGATACTGATCTCACGAAGTTTTGGCATGATAACCTTGACAAGATAAGCGGTCTTGAGATAAGATGGGCATCACAGGATGGCGTATCCTTCGGCACTTTTGCGACAAATCTTGCCTGGACTAGAGAAGCTCATGAGTATAGCCGCTGGGAAATCGTTTTTGGAGCAGCCGGGTTCGAGGCCGAAAGAACACAGATAGTATTCGTGAGAAGAAGACATACAGCAGCATACGGCGCTCCTGCCAAAGGCGGCATCTTCGCTCATGTAGTCGGCGGCAAGAACACCCTTGATAGACTGGGATCGGGAGACAAGATACTCGATATAGAGCCGATAGTTGAGTGGGAGGATCTGACAGAAAAGCTGGCCACCCAGGAGATGAATACTTCTCTGACAGATGGCATGGAGATATTTACACACCTCGACATTGAGCTCATAGAGGATGCACCCTTGGGCTCAGAATTCTTCCTTGCCCTGACAAGGGATGGTACCTTCAGAGTCAGTTCTGTTTCGAGCTCTTATATCTCATCCGATGACCTTTTGGGCGAACCCATAAGTTATGAGCATAGGGAGCCGAGGCTCGAGGGCATTGTATCTATACGTACCAGCGGCCGGGGCCACGGCAGGATCTTTATTTATAAAGCAGATAGAACATCAAACCCAGGCCATTCTGTTGTGGCACGAGTTACTGCGGGCATGGATATGGTAAAGCTCGCACGCGCAGGAGATCTTCTGACTGCAAATGTTAGGCCTGAAAGGATCATGCTGATGGGGGAGAGGCTGCATCGGGCTGTGGAATCCCTGAAGGACAAAGGCATTGAGGCAGAAATAAGCGGCTATTCGGGCGAGGATGCCGTCATTGTAAAGCAAAATCCCGGGACAACGATGGAGGTAATCAGGGATAAGAAGGTCGAATTAACGACGATGCCTGCAAATCGATTGGTTGCCATAGAGCTTTATTACGATAAAGCTCCGAAGACCCTGGATTACTTCAGACACGTCACGGGTCTAAAAGAGCGACCTGTGGGGCCACTACCCGTCTATTTTGTCTATGAGAATACACTGCTCTTCAAGCCGGAGATTGATGCGGTCAGCTACAAGGAGCTGCTCCCGGAAAATAAGCCTACAGGTCCAGTTCCTGCCGGCTCAATAGCGGTATCCAATCAGGTGGCAAAAAAAATAGGGCTGGTGGGAACTAGGCTTGTGGAGGATAAGCGCTATGGACCATCGGGAGAAAAGTTTGAGGCAACAAATATCATAGGCAGAGTCCTCGAGCCTGATAAATTGAAGGATGTTAAGGAGGGAGAGACGGTATATGTCCTGGAGGTGCGAAGATTAAAGTAACAAAATATGTGATAACCTCCACCGAATCTGATGTCCTCCCGGCAGATATCGCTATGAAGATCTACGGCTCAAAGCATGATGTAAATGTTAAAGAAACCTGCTTTGGAGTCATCATCAATGGCGAGGAAGATGTGATTGGCGAGGTTATAAAGGAGATCAGGGCTATGGACCCTGCTGGAATATTCATCAAGGATAGGGGCTTTCCGCCGGGAGACCGCAGGCGCTGCCGCGGCATCCGCGGAGGTGGCCCAAGGCCGGGATTTTACATGCTCGAATCTGAGTCCAAGATGCTTCCCATGATCTCCAGGGCGCTTGTGTCCGAAGGGACGGTTCCCGTGGCCGTTGAAGCTAAAGTGAAGAAACCTCTTCCGCCTAAACGGCTCGAAGAGATTGTAAAAGAGGAGTTATAGTTATTTTGAATTTATTCCGAGGTATTTCATGGCTAAAGTCATAGTATATCCTCCAACCAGCATGATACTTTCAGATCTTGTTGAGAGGATGGGCCATAAGGCGCTTGTTGTGCCTGAAAAGGTCCGGGAGCTGGTGACTGCCGGGAAGGTCGAGTCGCCGCCGCTGAACATCACCCCCGAAGAGCCGAAGAAAGGGCTGCGCTATGCCGCTGTGGATGTCCCCTCCGGTGTACGCGGGCGCATGGCGCTCATAGGGCCGCTGATCGAGGAGGCTCAAGCTGCGATAATCGTCGACGATCCCGGGTGGCTTACAGGCTGTGCCGGGTGCTCCCGTACAAATGAGCTTGTAAGGCTGCTGATAAAAACCAGGGGCGTACCATTGCTTGAGCTGAGCTATCCAAAGGATGATGCTGAGGCCAGGGCCTTTGTGCATAAGATCAAGGAGTTTCTGGAGGGACTAAAGTGATCCGCATCGCAGAGCTTGCATGCGGCCCCGAATATAGCGGCATCCAAAAGGAGATAGAGCGTGCAGCCGTTACTGTCGGAGCCAAAATAGTCTATCCTGAGGTCTCTTTAGAGGATATCCTCGATGTCGAGAGGAAGTTTGGAGTAAAGGTCGCCTCAGGAGACCTGAACCTTGCTATAGCCAGAGCAGTCAGGATCGTAGAGAATCCCGATCTGGCCGATGCCGTAATAGTCATGACCTGCTTCCGCTGTGCCGAGGCGGCAATCATCAGATCAGAGATACGGAAGTTTATACATGAAAGATCGAGGATTCCTGTTCTGAGCTATTCCTTTACCGAGAGGACCACGGCTGAGACGCTTCTCACCAGGATGGAGGCTCTTGTAACAACAGTGAAATACAGAAGCCTTCTCGCACGAGAGAGCCAGAAGGGCCTGACTGCCGGTATCGATTCAGGATCTACAACCACCAAATCCGTCATAATGAAGGATAATAAGGTTATAGGCACAGGCTGGGTTCCCACAACTGAGGTGATCAAGAGCGCTGAGGATGCTTACAGCGCTGCCCTCAAAGAGGCTGGCATAAAGAGAGAGGATGTGCAGGCTATTGGAGTAACAGGCTATGGACGTTTCCTCGTCGGCAAACATTTCAATGCCAAGCTGATACAGGAGGAGATCACAGTCAACTCGAAGGGAGCAGTCTTCCTGGCGGATGCCCAGAAAGGTCCGTCGACAGTCATAGATATCGGCGGAATGGATAACAAGGCAATCTCTGTTCAGGATGGAATTCCTGGCGGATTTACCATGGGCGGAATCTGTGCCGGAGCCTCGGGAAGATTCCTTGAGCTGACAGCTCGACGCTTGGGCGTGGATATAACAGAGCTCGGCAAGCTGGCCTTGAAAGGCAACTATGAGAACGTAGTCATGAACAGCTACTGCATAGTCTTCGGGACTCAAAGCCTGGTCAACAGCCTCTCGATGGGCTGCAAGCCTGAGGATGTGGCCATGGCTGCATGCCATAGCGTGGCAGAGCAAGTTTATGAGCAGCAGCTCCAGGAAGTCGAGGTCAAGGAGCCCGTAATAATGGTAGGCGGAACTTCCCTAATCGAGGGGCTGCCAAAGGCCATGGAGCAGCTTCTCGGCATCAAGGTTATAGTGCCAAAATATGCCCAGTATATTGGGGCTGTGGGCGCTGCACTCCTTGTCTCAGGGCTGCTGGAGGGCTGAAATGGTTGAGATGGAGCCGTTGGAGGTCTTCAAGGTCGAAGTAACCGGCGATGAGGAGTTCGGGAAGAGAAAATACAGAGAGCTGATCATGGATATCCTCCAGGATCTGGGAATTATCAGATCCATTGGACGGCTCTACGTTTACATTGACATAAAGCGCCCAGTGTTTGCTGTTTACGGCATCCTTAGAGGAGGGATACCACCTTTGCGCGTAGGAGATGTGGGGGATGTTGTGAAGTCTGAGGCAGGTTATCAGATAAAAGTCAACGATGAGGAGCATATGGCTGATCTCCTCAAGGCACTCTGGGCGAAATACGGGCGAGAGCGTGTTGAACAACCTGCAAGGGATACGGTTATCATAGCCTCTGATACTTCGCCCTCAGATCTTGTGGTTGCAGATGTTGAATCCGAGTTCCGTCAGGATCTAACCGATGCTCTTATCAGGGTGGCTCCTGAAGGCTTCCGCAACAGAAGAAACGAGATGGGTGAAAGGAACTTCTTCTTTATAGCTGCCGAGGAGACTCTGACGCCTGAGCTGATAACTGAAGTAAAAGAGAAGATCAGGAGCATGGAAAATAGGAGCACGGAAAATAGGAGCACGGAGAATGCTTGAGCCTGTGATGTTCACCGGGGGAGTGTATAAGCACGACCTCGTAATGGAGCTGGTCGATGATTTGGGTGGCTACATTCTCCAGAAAAATGTAGCACAAAGCGAGGTGATACTGCTATTACTGGTTCCCTCAGAGGACATGCAGACTCTGGAGGCTTTATCAAAGGAGCTGAGAGGGGAGCTCCAGAGGGCGCCCCTTGCTGGAACTGAAGTGGCAGTAGTTACGCCTACACTTGCCATTCATCATCTGCCTCATACGGCATGCGATACTGCCGAATATCTGCGCAGGAATGGCGCCAAATCGAACATGATCGGCCTTGCTCGTGGGGTCGGCCGTGAGATCGCCCAGATAAATGAGTATGAAGCGGCGCTAATTAATGAGCACGATGCAGCCGTGTTTATTTTTGGAAACTTCGCAGAATGCATCAGGAAGAAGGAAAATCTCTACAGGAATATCAATGTGCCTGTTGTAGTCACAGGCGGGCCTGAAATTCCTAAAGCGGATATGCCGTATGCATTCGAGTATGTGCCTTCTGTGGGAAGGATCGCACATAGAGCCAGGAAGGCAACGGAGATAGACACACTTGATCGCATCATAGAAGCAGTCGGTCATGCTTTGGATAAGACCAGAGGTGATATAGCCAAGGATCCTTTGACCACCTCGCCTCCTCGCATTATGAACGCTGTACGTGAGCAGGTTCCTGAGGTGGAGTATTCGTTCTCGCCACTGCCCATTGCGCTCAATCTTACGGGAGTAAGGGTAAAGCTACCGTTTGAAGAATATGTGGACCGGGTAAAGGCAGTCAAGTTCGATGAGGGCGTGACGTTAGGCGAGATCGCAGCGATAAAGCCCTCCAGGATGAAAGGCTATATACTCGTGAGGATATTGCCTGCATCTGAAACAGGCTTTGTGTTCTGAACTCCATACTGGACACTAAAGGTGAAATCATGAGCTTCGAGGATGATTTGGATCGAATTCTAGAGAAAGGGGTTGAAAAATCAGCTGATGATATGATCAAAACTGTGGAGAGCGCATACGGAGAGGTCCCTTATGTTTTCCATTTCATGAAGGATCATCCTGAGCTTCTGATAACCAAAATCCTTCATAACAATGCAATCCTTAGAAGCTCAACCCTAGATCCAAAGACTGTAGAGCTGATATCTGTGGCCGTGAGTGCGGCTTTACGATGCAGTCACTGTCTGCGGCTCCATATCCATGTTGCTTCGAATCTGGGGATACCTGATGATCAGATTGCGGCAGCGATATTCCTCGCGGGAAATCTTGTGAACGCAAGCGTTCTCGCAACTGCCACACGCCACCTGGATGAGGAGGCCGGCATCTGCAGGGACTGCGAGACGGGGACTTGCGAGGTGCATTTGGAAAAATAGAGATCAATTCAGCAATCACTAATCTTTATAATTCTACTTTCATGAGCCAGGATGATCAAAGCGGCGCCAGATGGTGGGAGACTGCAGAAGACCACAGGTTTGCACTCGAGGTTCTGCAGCTTGGGATAAGACGTAAAATGCTGAAGTTCATTGGTTCAGGCATCAGGACTAAAGAGGAGATAGCAAGAGAATTCGGCCTAAGGGATGAGCAAGCCGGATATCACTTGACTTTGCTCGAAAAGGCCTTAGTCGTTGAGCATGTTAAAGGCTATTACAAGGCAACGTCTACTGGCATTTTTTACCTGGAGAATGTAGAGGCAAAGCGCTGATCCAATGTCCTATCGTATTTTTATTACTTTTTCTATTATTGCTCACTGACCAAAAAGAATTTATATACTTCGGTATCAAATATAATAAACTCAAAATTTCTAGGTGAGTGCAGGATTATGGGATTTATAAGCGAATTCAAAGAGTTCGCAATGAAGGGAAATGTAGTTGATATGGCAGTAGGCATTGTGATCGGAGTAGCCTTTGGAAGCATTATCAACTCTCTGGTGAAAGATATCATCATGCCTCCATTAGGATTGATTTTAGGCCATGTTGACTTCACCAATTTGTTCATCTCCTTAAATGGGCAAAGCTACCCATCATTGGCAGCGGCGCAGGCTGCGGGCGCACCAACAATAAACTACGGAGTCTTCATCAATACGATCATTAACTTTCTGATAATTGCCCTTGCCATATTCCTGGTCATCAGACAGATCAATGCCTTGAAGAAAAAGCCTGAGGAGAAGGCTCCTGATACAAAGAATTGCCCGTATTGCAAGGAAAGCATATCCAAGGATGCCGTGCGCTGTCCTCACTGCACATCGGATCTGAAAGCTTGAGCCTTTTATTTCTTATTTGGTCGTGTATGCAAATAAAAGAAACAGTATGACGTAGATAGTATAAGACATCATAGATGTCTGAAATTTCGATGAAATTAGAAATAAGAATCCAAAAAAATGGATATTTCAGACACCAGCTATGGTTAAATTGATTACTGACCATATTTGGACTATGAGGGAGCTGATGATTTGGAGAGCACCGGTTCGGCAGTTTACATACATCACCTAGAATTTCTTATGCCATTTATTGCATCCTCTGATTGGCGCAAAAAATATTACACGGTTTTGATTTGAGGCTTGGGAAGGGAGGAGTTGTCCCGAAATACTTCCCGTCCCTCCAAAACCGTCATGACCACCCTGGCATCGTTTATATCTTTTGCCGGCATCTTAAATATATCCCTATCTATCACTGCAAGGTCAGCCAGCTTTCCTATCTCCAGTGACCCGATCTCCTTTTCCATGAAGCTCGCATATGCCCCGTCGATGGTGGCGACCTCTATCATGGTCTTGAGATCGACTCTTTCCTCTGGATGGAATGGCTCGGTAATGTTGCTCTCTTTTGATAGCGGTAGCCCGACCACCCCGGTCCTTATGGAATCAAGGGGCCTCAGGGTGAGATAGTCGATGGCCAAAGGCCAGTCAGTGCCGCAAGCTACAACGGCGCCTGAATCTACAAGGCTCTTCATGGGGTAGATGCGAGCAGTCCTCTCAGGGCCTAAGACCGGCAGAGTGACCTTATCTATGAAGGGAGTATAGTAGAACCAGATAGGCTGGACTACTGGAATTACCCCCAGGGATTTAAACCTGGGTACATCCTTCGGAGATATTATCTCCATATGGGCGATCTTGTGCCGTGAGTCCCTCAGTCCGTTCTCATTTCTCGCGTTCTCAAAGGCATCCAGGCTCATGCGGACGGCACCGTCTCCCATGCAGTGGACCTCGATCTGGAAACCTTCTCTATCCAGGGCGGAGATCATCTTCCGGAAAGCCTCTGGATCCCATACGGGAGTTCCCCTAAATCCCCGCCGATCCACATATGGCTCAAGGAGGAAGCCGGTATGGCTCTCTATTATGCCATCTGCGAACAGCTTAGCGGCCTTTAGCTGGAAGCGGCCTGAAGAGTGATTTTTCCGTTCGGCTGCGAGGTAAGGGATCTGATCCAGGCCTACGGCCTGATTGCAGTACATCTCGCCCCAAACTTTGACATTAAGCTTGCCTTCTTTCTCCAGATCGGAGTAGGCAGAGATTTCATTTAAAATGACTACGGAATCATGGAGAGTCGTTATGCCTTCGCTGCTGGCCATATCGAGGGCTTTAGTCAGCCCCTGCATTATCTCGTCCTGGCTCAGGGGCGGGAGCTTGGAGTTGATCAACACCAAGCAGGCACTCTCTCTTAGGGTTCCCAATGGCTCTCCGGTCTTTGGGTCTCTCTCAATCCTCCCGCCTGCCGGGTCAGGGGTATCCTTTGTGATATTGGCCATCTCCAGGGCCTTAGAGTTTGCCCAGTAGGAATGGCCATCAATAGCCGTCAGAAATACAGGTTTGTCCGATATGATGCCGTCTAAAAGCTCCTTGGTCGGGCCACTGGCCCCAAATGGAGGATAGTTCCATCCAAAACCGCGTATGACTTTTGCATCTTTGTTCTTATCTGCGTAATCCTTTACTTTTTTTATGTAATCCTTGCTGGTGTCGACATCGGTGAGGTCGACTCCAGCCATCAGCATAACTGAGATTAGTGGATGTATGTGAGCATCGATGAAACCCGGAAGGACCATCTTACCACTGAGGTCTACAGCCTCGGTGCCTGGCCCTATGTAGGCCCTCGCACCCTCATTATCTCCAACGTAGACTATTCTTTTGCCGGAGATGGCGAGCGCCTGTAAAGGATGTTGATCCCAACTGGTATTCGTATTCACTGTGTAAACTGTGCCGTTGAGCAGTACCATATCCGCAGCCCGAGATAGAGGCTTAGCTGTATCCGTTGCAGTGGCTATATTCTCTGCAGTCACATTGCTTATCATAATAATCAAGGCGACTGCTAAATAAAAAGTGATGGTTCCAGTGAGTCCCAAAATTTGCCTATAGCTAATAAGATACCTCATGTAGCTACTTCCCTCCGCTTAGTGTGAACTTCTATTATACTATTTAACATTTGAGGGAATGCTGATCATATAGCAGGAGCCACTTCATCTGGTGTCTCTATCCTCCCGTATCATCTTTGCTTTCTGTATGAGGCTTGAGCCGAAAGAAGAGGGGATACGCTGGCTTATGCAGGCCAGGCAGGATTTGGATAATATTAATAGCTGATAGGAAGAATTACATTTCCATGAGACAAGTCGTCATCTATCCAGGCGAAGACGGCTACTGGGTGGCGGAAGTTCCCAGCTTGCCTGGCTGCATCAGCCAGGGGAAAACCAAGGAAGAAGCCATTACCAATATTAAAGAAGCCATTAAAATCTACATAGATGCTCTGAAGGAGGATGGCATTCCGATTCCTGAAGACCACTTGGACGCCATGTTGGCGGTAGTATGAGCAGAGTGCCTGTTATCTCAGGGCACGAATGCATTAAGGCGTTGGAGAAAGCAGGATTTTACTCTAAAAGACGAGAGAGCAGCCACGTTGTAATGAGGCGTGATGATCCATTCGCTCAGATTGCGGTCCCTGATCACAAAGAGCTGGATAGGGGCACCCTGCAGGCTATCATAAGGCAGGCAGGGCTGAGCGTAGATGATTTTGTGAGATTATTGTAGGCTAGACGAGATCACATTTGCCGGAATCGCCTGGATTGCCTGCATCCTAGCAGTCTATCAGGCAGCATTTGAGGATTTCAGCGTTC
Source organism: Methanotrichaceae archaeon (assembly GCA_041946675.1). Classification (GTDB taxonomy): domain Archaea; phylum Halobacteriota; class Methanosarcinia; order Methanotrichales; family Methanotrichaceae; genus CAWBKV01. The sequence continues at coordinate 13,507 of JBHGAU010000065.1, forward strand.
TCTTTCTGCCGCATCAACTTTTGGCATTGCTATTTTCTCAACAGTTATTCTGACCTTATCACCAGGATGAATGTCCAGAACTTCGCGGAGCGCCCTGGAGAGCTGCACTCTTCCACGTGAGTCCACTTCTCCAACCATCGTTTCTCCCATATTCACGTCATTAGTCGCCATGAGTATTTAAGCATTTTCTTATATTTGGATCTAATAGTAACAAATTGTAACTAATATGGGAAAGATATTTGTACATATGGCTTGCAAGAGGTATTGTGAATTGGATAGGGACTGCAGTTCAGATTCTTGATCCAAAATTGTTGATCTTAATATTGCTTGATCTGGAGGCAAAAGATGGCAACAAAAGAGGAAGTTGTGCGCAGAATCGAGAAGCTTGATGAGATCAGTACAATCGTGAACGATATAAGAAGAAGCGAGATGGAGGAATTAGAGAAGATTGAGGATGCAATGGGCCTTGATTAAATACTTTTATTTATTCTACTTTAGTTCTTTTTGGCATCTAGCTCTAGGCCTAGTATCTCATCGCTTTCTGCTATCAGTATTCAAAGGCCTCGTGCATACTTCTTGGGCTAAAACTAACGGTCATTCTAGCGCGCTCAGTCGCTGCGGATTTCGAGCGATTGCAATTCATGGGCGTACATCTCAAAGCCATGCTTTCTTTATATTTGGTATTGACTGATATATTTCAATAACCTCACGCGCTTCTGGGGCTAACACTAATGGCTTTCCTAGCGCGCGAGTAGCCGCGCGGGCTGCCCCTAACCCCTCGCTGGGGGAAGGCTTTGGAATACGCATGCTATAAGGTTGAAATGGATAAGATGAAAGAGTCTACCTATCATTTGCTAGCGAGGCCAAAAATTTAACTCAGTCTCATAGGTAAGTAGACACATTTAATTTTTCTGTATCTTAAAGAACTCAGCTATATGATTGGCAGTGTGCCATTGATTCTGTAAAAAGATAAGTAGCCCTGTATCCAACCAAGTCTTG
>JBHGAU010000066.1:0-14436 GCA_041946675.1 Methanotrichaceae archaeon
TCTCACATATTCCAGAATTGATTTCTCACATATTCCAGAATTGATTTCTCACATATTCCCTAATGGGTCTTCGAGGCACACCTCTTCAGCACTTCAGCTAGCTCCTCTTTCTGCACCGGCTTTGCGATATAATCATCCATACCTGCTTCGAGGCATTTTTCCCTGTCTCCATCGAGGGCATAAGCTGTGATCGCAATAATCTTAGGCCCATTGTCTGACCAGCGTTTGCGTATCTCATGAGTGGCCTTGATCCCGTCCATATGGGGCATTTTGACATCCATAAGGATCAGGTCATAAGGCCTGCATTCCAATGCCTCAATAGCCTCATTGCCATCTGCCACAGCATCTGGCCTGAAGCCCATCTTCTCAAGGGTATCTACGATGGTCCTCCGGTTAAATGTGTCATCTTCGGCCACGAGGATTCTAAGGGGTTGCTTAACAGCAATGTTCTCGAAAGCAGTATTATCCTTAATATCAGAATCGATAGGTTTGTTTTGTCTATTTGAGATGACCTCGGCTTCTATAATGAAGGTCAAGGTCGATCCATCTCCAGGCTTCGATTCCGCCCAGATCCTTCCGCCCATAAGCTCAACAAGTTCTTTGCTAATCGCCAGCCCCAAACCGGCGCCTTCATACCCGCGGCTAAAGGACATATCCATCTGGCCGAACGGCTGGAACAACTTGTCCAGGTTTTCAGGAGATATGCCAACTCCCGTATCCTTTACAGCGAAAGTTAGCTGGTACAAGCCACCAGTCTCCAAAGCTTTTGAGGAAATGAAAACGGTTATTTCTCCCTTCTCAGTAAATTTGATGGCATTGGAAAGCAAGTTAATTAAAATCTGCCTGAGCTTTCCATAATCTCCTAATATCTTTCCTGGAGTCCCATAACTGATCTTGGTGGTCAATCTCAGACCTTTCTTTTTGGCCTGAGAGGCCACCATATCCATAGACTCTCCTATCAAGGCCATAAGATCGAGCGGCTTAGATTCTAGGGCTACCTTCTTCTTACCTAATTTGGATATCTCCAGAATATCATTGATTAGGGTAATCATTCTATTGCCCCCTTCCTTAACGATCTCAATGTATTCTTTCTGCTTCGGGGTCATTGGCTCATCTAAGAGAAGGCTGGCAATGCCCATGATGTAGTTCATGGGGGTACGTAATTCGTGGGACATATTAGCAAGGAAAGCGGCCTTGGCCTCTGCTGCAGCCTCGGCTGCCTTTCTGGCATTTTGATGCTTTGCGATTTCAGCCTGGAGTTTCTCATTCGCTTTAAATAGATCTTCAGTCCTTTCTTTAACCTTCTGCTCTAGTTCATCTTTGGATTTTCTTAACTCCTCCTCCATACGCTTACGTTCGGCAATTTCCGACTGGAGTTTAGTATTTGCAGCTTCCAGCTTGAAGGTTCTCTCTATAACCAAATCTTCTAACTGAGTGCGATATCTATCCAGCTCAGCCTCAGCCCGCTTGCGCTCAGCTATCTCTATTTGTAACTGGGCGTTGGCCTGCTCAAGCTCCGCAGTCCTTTCCTTAACGTGAATTTCCAAATTATCTTTTGCTTCCCTCAGAGCCTCCTCTGCCCTCTTGCGCTCGGTATCATCGAAGACATAACCTTTGAACTGGACAAGATTGCCCTGCTCATCGAATGTTCCCACTATATTTTCTACGGTACGGATCGTTGCCCCATCGAGCCGACAATAGTTGCACTCATAGCGTTCCAGCACTTTTTGCTCGCAGAGGTGCTCAATAAAAGCGGCATATTCCTCAGGATGGAGATACAGCTCTGCGAGATTGCTTCCTATGGCTTCATCACGGCTGGAGAAGCCGAAGATCTTTACGAATGCTGGATTACAGACTAAAATCTGGCCATCTGGGGAAGCGATGAAGTCACCAGTCAGATCATCCTCGAAAAGCCGATAATAGCGCTCCTCGCTCTCTTTCAATGACTTCTCGGCCCTTTTACGCTCTTCTATCTGCCTTTCAAGCTCTTCGTTATTGATAAGAAGCTCCTCTGCCTGAGCTTTAAGCTCTTCAGCCTGAGCTTCTAGCTCCTCTTGCTTTTCCTGGAGTGTATTCTCAGTCCGTTTGCGTTCGGTGATATCCTGAGCGGTGACAGCAAATTTTATAGGTATGCCGTGGGAATCCCTGATCACCTTTCCTATGGCATAGATGTATCGCACATCGCCATCTGGCAGGGCAATCCTATACTCGCAGGAGTACGGCGTATTTTTATCGATCGCATATTTTATTTCAGCATCTCTTTTTTCCTTTTCGTCGGGATGAACACGGCTCCAAAGCTCGTCGTAACTATGCTGCCCCTGAGAAAGGCCGAGGATACGAAGCATTTCATCTGAGAAGATAACATTCCCCGTAGAAAGGTCCATCTCCCAGCTGCCTACTTTGGCCATATTCTGAGACTCTGCCAGCAGCCGATCCTTCTCATGCAGAGCCTCTTCTGCAGCCTTGCGATCCGTAATATCCCTGTTGCTCGCCCTGCGCCCGAGCCATTCCTCATTATTACCAAATACAGGCTGACATAGATGATTGATCCATCTTATTTCACCCTTTGAGGTTATTATGCGAAAATCAATCTGTCCTGAGCCAGCCCGACCATTGAAATGGTCATTCCTATGATCTTCAAAAGCTGCCCTATCATCCGGATGAACTATATCCAAGACCAGCCGGGGATTCTTCATGAACTCCTCTGAACGGTACCCCGTTATGCGCTCGCAGGATGGTGAAACGTAAACATAATTGCCGCTTGTATCTAGCCAAGCTTCCCAATCATAGGCGAAATCAGCAACCGTTCTGAACTTCTCTCTTTCCAAAGTTGCTTTTTCAGCCTGTTTGCGCTCAGTAATATCAGTGATCGCCATCCTGATTTGTTTTATATTTAGCGAGCGGTTTTCAGTTGCTATACCATCGATATGAGCATATACTATTGGCCCATTTTTTTTAACAAGGCTTAGCTCACAGGTCTGCTTGCCAGAAGTCTCAGATGCAATCTTACAGAAATCATCAAATGGCTGCTGATCGTTTTGCTTGACAAATTGCCTAAAGTGCTTGTTCAATAATCTGCTGCGAGCCATGCCTAGAAGCTTGGCTCCAGCAGCATTTGCCTCTAAAATACGCCCCTGATTATCTAAAGTGAATAACCCAATAGGTGAGAATTCATAGAGGTCGGAGTAGCTCACCAGTGCATTTTTAGCCTCAAGCTTTGCTCGTTTCAACTCTTCATGTAGATCCTCAAGGCTCATATGAAGGCTCTTCAATGCTTCCGATAGGATTTCGGGAGCATTCGCTGGACTGTTTGCATATTTTGCCTGGAGTTCCTCTATCGTCTGTGAGAGTTTGGATACCCTCTCAGAAAGGTTAACATCAGACATTCCTACTACCTTCGGGGAAACAAAGGCTATTCCTACATATCATATCGTGTGCATTTCATCTTTTAGCTTTTATTCTTTTGGGGAGAAAACGGTCGGGCACTTATCAAGTATATCAGCCAGCTCATCTATCCTAACAGGTTCGCTGATATAATCATCCATGCCAGCTTCCAGACATTTTTCCTTATCCCCTTGGAGAGTATATGCCATGATGGCTATAACCCTTGGTCCGTTATCCGGCCACATTTGCCTGATCTGCTTTGTGGCCTCGATGCCATCCATTTCAGGCATCTTAATATCCATTAGCACAATATCATATGGCTGGCGCTCGAGCGCCTGAACTGCCTCTGCTCCTGTAGCCGCCAGATCTGCTCTATAGCCGAGCTTCTTCAACATACTCAGGATTACATTCTGGCTTGCTACATCATCATCTGCCAAAAGAATTCGAAGGGGGACAACGCTTACTTGACCCACGTAATCCGCATAAATTTCTTATCCCTCCTAATCAGGGCTGCAATCTGCCGTAACTGCTTGCCGTGGTTGCACCTGCGGTAAGATGAAATTAGGTGTAGCACCGCCCGCCAATATCTGCGAGCTGTGGCAAAAGTCTCCGGGCAGCAGCGGTGCAGCTTTAACATAATCGCCACAAGCCGATAAAGTCAACGGTGTTCTGTCTCGCCAAAAATTTCCTCATTGAGCCTTGAATATCTCATTTTTTGCAGGGATTGCCCCATTCTATTATATTTTTCACCTTTCTCTAGTTTTAGACATTATTAATTGTTTTTCTCATAATGGGATTAATAACTGATGGAGCTTTAAAAAAGGTTTACTTTGGCGCTTGGATCATGATATATTTTCCTGCGCTATCGCATTCATATCTATCGCCAGATCCACGTCCGAGCATTTTGCTCCTCTCGAAGCATGCCTCGCAGACCTGCATGTGCCTGAATCCCTCACAGGCAGCGATATTAGCATCATAGAATACTTTATCGATCTTTCGGTTGCATTCTCCGCATCTATCAGGCGCCTTTCCACTCCAAATCGTGATCATCTCATATTACCTTCATTGATTGAACACTTTAAACTGCGAATAGATGATGGGAATTGAAAACTGCAATCTTTCAGGGCCGGGATGATGAGGCCAGAGCCCGGCCCGACGATGCGAGGGTAATTAGAGGAGGCCGCGGATTTGAGATGGCTAAAGGATCCGCGGCAAATGGCATTGAGATGATTGGTCCTTCGGTAATACCCAATTAATTCCTATTTAATCGAGCATTAGCATATTTGTTATATATATTTTATGACACATACTCCGAAATCTGGAACAAAGCGAAAAATATAGCACGAATTGGAAAATATGGCACAAATTGGAAAATATATTATATCTTATCCGATGAATAGCGAATGATGCTAAATATTATATCCATGACTGGTTGATAGAAGCGGATGCTAGCGGCAACAAGGTTCAGGATAGGATATTCGGAGGACCACATGGCGATTGGGCCAACTCGCGCCGTTCGTCGGCGCCCGTCGGACAATGGTCTGAAGTCTGATCAGGAAATCTGCGATACCATTCAATGCAAAAGGATTATTATCAGTAGTTTATTCTATTCAGTGAGCAGCCTGATATTGCAATAGAATAGCTGAGGGCACTTCATGTGGACAAAAAAGAGAAGTTGATCGAAAACGCCTGCTACAAGCCCATGATTCTTGCGGTCAACCGTTAATGCGAGATGTAGGATCAAATATTCCTTTTAGACTTTATTCTGCAAGCATCTCCTTTTCCAATGCTCTATTGGCCCCCTCTTCCAGGGCATCAATCATCCGGCTCAGCCTGCCGTAGTTTAGTATGACATCTCTGACAGCAGAATCGGAGCACTGCAAGATCTCGCACAGCTCATGGTCATAGGTTTCTGTATTTATTCGCCTAGCTCTCAGGTATTCATGGCCCCATCTGCCTGCGATGAGATATTTATCCAGGGGAATAGACGATCCTTTGTAATGCTCAAGCATTGCGCTTGTTGGATCTTGCAGCTTATCAAACCAAATTTTGAGCGACCCGGCCCTTTTAACTTCATCGGCCTTTGTCATTAGCCTTGGCCGCGGTATCAGCTTATCAAGTGCCTGAGCCATGACTTGATCAAGGTTCATGCGGGCAAACCTGATCGAGTTCATAGTGGATGACTTGAGGCTCTTGACTTTGGCATCTCTTGCTTGATTCTGATCGCCGCCTGCCTGCTGTCTGACTGATTCCAATGAGGAATAATATGTATTCCAGCTCTTAGCAATTGAACCGAAATAGATAGCGACTTTGCCAAATCGCTCTGAGAAATCGCCTTTCTTTATCGGTCCAATGATGCTCTGGATCTCCTTGATGGATTCCTGTATATCAAAATCATTTGAACTGCCCATTACACCTGCGTTCGATGTGTAAAGGGATAAAAATTTTGGAGCCCTGAATCCGGCTGCAGAGAATAAAGAAGAAGGTGGATTCTTGACGCCGTTATCATCGGATGCCGGTATCTTCACATCCTATAGCAACCTCGGCGGCACCCTCTGCCCCAGTAGAAGCGCACTGTAATCCTCTGCTCTCCTTATCAGCTCCGCATCGCCACCTGAAACCAGCACCTCAGCAGGCCTCGGCTGGCCATTGTACTGCGATGCCATTGAAAAGCCGTAAGCTCCCGCATCAAAGAATGCCAGGAGATCTCCGCGCTCGACCTTTGGCAGCTTTCTTTCTTTTGCCAGAATATCCCCGGTCTCGCAAATTGGGCCGACGATGGTATAGGTTTCCGTGCCATCATATCCTGCTTTATTCGCCACAACTACATGATGATGGGCATCATAGAGCATAGGTCTCGCTAGAGTGTTGAACCCTGCATCGACTGCGACGAAATTAATGTGAGCCTGCTTGATGACATTTACGCTGGTGATCATAATAGTCGTATCTGCAACTATGCTTCGCCCGGGTTCGAGGATAAGCTTTGGATTGATGCCCAGATCAGCACAGCTGTCCTCGAAGATCGGAAGAACGCCCAAGGCCAGATTAACCGGCTTTGGGGCAGGAGTATCCGGATGATATTGAATTCCAAGGCCGCCACCGATGTCTATTACCTTCACCTCGCCGCCCAAATCCACTACTTCCGCAGCCACGTCCATCATCCTGGTCACGGCCTCCACGAACGGCGAAATATCCAGAATCTGCGAGCCGATATGGCAGTGCAGGCCGATGGGCTGAACGCCCGGAAGCTCCATTGCCTTTCTGTATGTATCCGCTACCTGCTCGGATGGGATCCCGAACTTGGATGTCCTGAGACCGGTCGCAATCTTTGGATGCGTTTTCGGCGATACATCTGGATTGATCCTGAAAAGAATCTCAGCTTGTCGGTCTACCTTCTGGGCGGTCTTGGAGAGGCAAACGAGCTCCTCCCGCGAATCTACCGATATTTTTACCCCTGAATCTAATGCCGCTTTATGATCCTGCTCGCTCTTTGAGTTGCCGTTGAAGAGGATCTTCTCCTTTGGTATTCCTGCGACCCTAGCCACATAGAGTTCGCCTGCAGAAAAGACATCCGCCCCCATGCCCTCCTGCGATAGAATCCTTAAAATTGTCAGGTTGCCGTTGGCCTTGACAGCGAAGTATTTATCGGCCTTCGGAAATGCACTATGATAAGCTCTGATATTCTCCCGAAGCCTGGCTTCGCTGGTGATATACTGTGGCGTGCCGAATTTACGCCCGAGATCAACGCAATCAGCGCCTTCGATGAATAGATGACCGTTATGGGCTGTGAGGTGCGATTTAGGTCCGAACATATTCTGTAGTCTCCGAGCAATAACTAAACCTTTTCCAATGAAATATCATAAGGATTATGTATTATCCTGATATCATTTTGATATCATAAGGAGTTTTATTGATAGCGTTGAACTTATCCGCGAAGTATCGAATTTTTTCGAGCTCTGGATAATGGGCCAATGTGAGACTTTATGCTATGGATAAAAGACCTAAAAACCTCATAAACCATTTGAGCAGTTTAACTTTAGAATCTCAATGCCAGCCTGCCCCAGGAACGTAAGCGCCGTTTCATCCGGGTAACTCTGGCTATAGACTACCTTTCTTATACGGGCGTTTATCATCATCTTGGCACAGAGGATACAGGGCTGATGAGTGCAATAAAGGGTCGATCCCTCGATGCTGACTCCATGAAGCGCAGCCTGAATGATCGCATTCTGTTCCGCATGAACCGCTCTACACAGCTCGTGACGTGTTCCGGAAGCCACGCCTTCGCGCGCGCAGCCGACTTCGTCGCAGTGGGCCAGGCCTGAAGGCGCGCCGTTGTAGCCTGTTGTGAGAATCCTTTTATTCCGGACAAAGAGCGCACCTACGCGATTTCGGAGGCATGTTGAGCGCTTCGCTATAACTGTGGCAATCTCCATGAAATACTCATCTATATCGGGGCGATCGATGTGGACCATTTGGCCTTAATATTCGCATATAGCTTAAAAAGCATTGCAGTTCAGGGCAAAGTTAATATCCCGTTCCTGCATCCCCTTTTGTTCATGACAATTCATTGGGCAGATGTTATCGCCCAAAAGCTCGAAAACAGCGGCCCTCATACAATTGCCACAGGAATCACGCCCTCGGGTCCTGTGCATATAGGAAACATGCGCGAGGTAATGACTGCAGACGCAGTCTATCGCGCTCTCAAAGATAGAGGCGTTGAAGCACGTTTAATTTATGTAGCGGATACCTACGATCGTCTCCGCAGGCTCTATCCATTTTTGCCTGAAAGTTTCCGGACGCATATAGGAAAGCCTCTATCTGAGATACCCTGCCCCAAAGGATGCTGCGGCAGCTATGCGGATCACTTCTTAAATCCATTCCTGAAATCCATGGAAAGGCTGGGCATCAAGCCTGAGATTTACCGTGCGGATGTGATGTATAAGGAAGGCAAATTCGTGAATGCGATAACGACTGCATTGCAGCACAGGGATGATATCGCCCGGATACTGAAAGAGGTCTCCGGCAGAGATGTGCCTCCAAACTGGAGCCCGTTCCAGGTCATCTGCGCGGCCTGTGGCCGTACAAACACCTCAAAGGTTGTCGGCTTTGATCCCGAAAATGAAACAGTCGAGTACGAATGTGAGTGCGGATCAAAGGGCGTCGTATCAATGCGCGGAGGAGGAAAGCTGGTCTGGCGAGTGGACTGGCCTGCTCGCTGGCCTATCTTCAAGGTCACAATAGAACCCTTCGGAAAGGATCATGCAACAGCCGGAGGGTCCTACGATACGGGCAAAAGAATAAGCGAAGAAGTCTATGGCTACCCGGCTCCCTTTCCCATAGTCTATGAATGGATTCACCTGAAGGGCGTAGGTGCAATGCACAGCTCCACAGGGATCGCGATCACGATCCAGGAGATGCTTGATGTTGTGCCGCCGGAGGTTCTCCGATACCTTATAATCAGGAATAAGCCCGAGAAGCATATAGAGTTCGATCCTGCACTTCCTCTGCTCAATCTGGTTGATGAATTTGATCAGGGAAAGGGCGATTCACGGGCTCTTGAACTGTCATCTATAGGCAAGAGCAAACACTTTGATATTCCCTTCAGGCATCTTGTCACTGCAGTTCAAATCTCTCGAGGCGATGATGAGCTCCTTCTCAAGGCGCTGCAAAGATCGGGATACGATATTTCAGATAAAGAGGAGATATTTGCGAGAGCCGACAATGTAAAGAAGTGGCTTAACAGGTATGCCCCCAGCTTTGTCAAATTCCAGCTCCGTGAGGATCTTCCCTCAGCCGTCAACAATCTTACACCCGAGGAAAGGAAAGGCCTCGGCATCCTGGCAGAGAGAATAGATGAAAAGGGCGCGGCTGAGATCCACGACGAGGTCTATGCTGTAGCAAGAGAGCTTGGCCTTGATCCAAAGATATTTTTCCAGGCGATCTATCTGGCATTTTTGGGCGACAGACAGGGTCCCAAAGTTGGCTGGTTCTTGGCCAGCCTCGATCGTGAATTCGTGAAGGTACGGCTAAGAGATGCTGCAGGGTCGCAATGAAGGCTAAAATATATCTTTCAGGTCCATTATTCAGTCTGGCTGAGATCGAGTGGGCAAGCAAAATCAAAGTATCTCTGGAGAGCCAGCTTGAAGCAGAGGTGGTCTGGCCGCACGAGATAGCCTCCGCCTCTCCAAAAGAGATATTTGAAAACAATCTCCGGGCGCTCATGGGATGCGATCTCATGGTAGCAATCCTGGACGGTCCACAGGTTGATGACGGCTCTGCCTGGGAGATGGGCTATTTTTACGCTCTTGGAAAAAGGATCCTCGGAATCAGGACGGATTTCAGGCCGGCAGGCGAGACCCCCGGATCAAAGGTAAATGCCATGATAGAGCATTCATGCCTGTCCATTGTAGAGAGCCTGGAGCAGCTCATACAGGAGCTTAAGAGGATACTGGATTGATTTCGACCATTTTTACCATTTTTAATGAGCCTTTATTGATGGTCGAAAAGGAGCAGCGCGTTCTTGTAGCTGCCGATATCCATTTGGGCCTCGAATATGAGCTATGGCTGGGCGGAGCAAGCATTCCCAGCCAGACTGATAGAATCCTCGATAGATTAAAAAAATACGTAATTGAACTTAAGCCCGATAGACTTGTGCTGGTCGGGGATGTGAAGCATAATGTACCCAAAACAAGCTGGCAGGAGCGGAGAGAGGTCCCCTATTTTTTAAGGGAGCTTTCCAGATATGTAAAGGTCGATTTAGTCCCGGGCAACCACGACAGCGGCATAGCGAGTATGGCGCCGGAGGGCACCAGTGTGCGGCCGTCTTCCGGCTTTATCCTGGACGGCATAGGCTATTTTCACGGCCATACCTGGCCAAGCATTGGGCTTTTTGATTCCGAGCTTCTCATAGCCGGACATATACACCCTGCGCTGAGGCTGAAAGATCCAATCGGCCACAGGGCGACAATGCGCGTTCTTGCAAGAGCGCCGCTGTCTTCGCATGCTATAGCGAAACAGTACAGCCTCGATTGTATCCCTGATAAAGCGCCTGAGATGATAATAATGCCTGCATTCAATGATCTTTGCGGAGGAATGCCATTGAATGAGATCTCCCCGGAAGAAGAGAGCGGGCCGATTCTGACTATAGCCGATATAGAAAAATCCCGGATCTACCTCCTTGATGGCATAGACCTGGGAACTCTGAAAGAAATCAAATCCTCCATCAAAAGGCAGGGCTGAGGAAGGGTTATATTGCAATATGAGAAGCGCCTTCTGGATGAGATAAGTATGACTAACGAAAGAGACAGGCTTCGTGAGCTTCTGCAGACGAAGGCACTTGAGGTGCGTGACGTCGTTCTATCTTCGGGGAAAATGAGCAAGTACTATATCGATTGCAAAAGAGTCACACTCACCCCGGAGGGTGCCTATCTGACCGCCAAGATCATGCTGGAGATGGTCAGACCGGAAATCTCCGCAGTTGGCGGGCTCACGCTCGGCGCGGATCCAATTGTATCGTCGATAGCAGTTCTCAGCCATATTCAGGAGAGAAACCTGTCCGCATTGATAGTGAGGAAGGAGCCTAAGAAGCACGGAACAATGAGCTTTGTAGAAGGCCCAGCCCTCGAGAAAGGTTCCAAGATTGCAGTAGTTGAGGATGTAGTTACAACTGGCACATCCATTATTAAAGCGATAAAACGCGTTGAGGCTGCAGGATACAAACCTGTACAGGTCATTGCGATTCTTGATAGGCAGGAGGGCGGCAGGGAAGCGCTCAAGGCAGAAGGATTCGATCTTGAGTCCATATTCACAAGAGATGATCTTAAAATAGATATGTGTTAATTTTTTTAGCTTGGCAGCGAGCTATTGCTGTTGCCACTGCCACTGTCCGGAGAAGATAGCGGCGAAGGATCTGGTGGAGATGCCGTATCAGGAGCCGGCATAGAATCAGGCATCATTGGCGAAGGATTAGACGGCTGGTTATCGCCTGACATAGGCGAATCCAAGTGCAGTAACGGCGATGGCATCGATGATCCCGATGCTCCCGGCATTGACGGTCCAGGCGTAGACCTACCCGTTGCCGTAAACTCCGATAACATATTCAGTCTTCGCGTGGTTCTCTCCTCTGTATAGGATATCTGCGATGCTATCTGATAATTTCCACTCTCCACTGCCCTGATTGGGTAACTGATCGGCACTGAGCTTCCCGAACTAAGCGATGCTGCCTTGGCTCCAGGCATATCGGTTACGATGCCCGGCGGAAGGAGAGGAACGACCATTATCTGCGTAGCGTTGCCCCCATTATAGGTCAATGTTAGCGTTACTATTGCTGTCTCTCCAACCGTTGCTGTCTGCGGCTGAACTTGCTGACTAGCAGTCAGCTCTGCAGCTGTCAGCCCACTGGTGATCCCCACCCCCAGGAGCAGAAGAATGGGCACTAATGATCCCAATTGCTTCATCGGTTTTTATTCTTCCTCATCCGGATTTAAAGATACCTCTCATACGAGGTTGATATGAGGGTTAGAAATGTATTAATCCATCGCGTATACCATCTTTGAAATATGGCTGTACATAAAATACTTATTTACTTCGGAGATATGGTCTAAGCGATGGATGTTTCCTTCTCAGCCTGGCGGCAGATACGTGAAGAGAGCCTTGTGCTTAAACTGGAAAGTTTTGCTTTTCTCTTTGATAGGCGTTATACTAACAGGCTCAACAGGATGAGCAGGGTATTCTTTGAGGCATATGCAAAGGCCACCAAGGAGCTCGCAACCCAGGAGGACAGATTTCCTTCCTTAAGTGAAATAGATGCCAAGATGGAAAGCGGCGCAGTATATGCTTTCAAAGATCGCCTGATGAAGAATACAGAGTTCTTCGAAGAGGTCAAAATATCGGGCGTATCCTACCTGGTGCCTCATGCATCGCGCTTTATTGACGTATCGGGCACATATACGGATCTGGCCTTCGATTTCGACGCTGGCACTGTAATGCTGCCGACGAGAAGGAAGATGCCTGCGACAGTTGAAATAAAGCCGCCGAAAGAAGATGCTGCGGCAGAGGACGTGCAACCGGAGGCTCCTCCTTCTTCTGAGCCCGCGATAAAATCTGAATTCGGAGCACCGGAGATAGAATCGTATCCAGAACACGTGCCGGAGCCCTATACCGAAGCCGAGGAGATCGCGGAGATACCGAATGCAACAAATGAAGTGAAGCAAGAGCCTGTCCCGCCTACCACTGCTGCCCCAAATGTCCACAGTCCGGAAGGCACTGCCCAAACACTGTTTACAAAGGGCAGCAGAAATATGCCCACAATTGCAATCGCTTTATTAGTAGCGGTTATCTTAACTGCAGCCGGCGGCTATTTTCTGATGACTTCATCTCCACAGGGTACGCCTTCGATTGTGAAATATTCGGCATTTCTATCAAACGCGAGCAATGAGACGTATCTTGAAATGGATATCACGAACCAGGATAACATCATGAACGAGCTGGATATGATGCTTCCGCCAGATATAGATAAAAGCATAAGCTCCCAGGGCGGAATTGTAACAATATCACACTCCTCCAGCACCATTGTTAGGCTCAACTCCAGTCAGGATGCGAGCATCAGGATATACTTGCTGGATAATTGGACCTCCGTTCCCGTAAACCTTAGTTTGGGTGTTCCTGCGGGATTTGATTCAAGCCTTGAGGTTCACGGCAAGGATTACAATGTAAAACGCAAGGACAGCTCCCTCATCTTGAAATTTAATTGCACCCGTGAGGGCATAAACTTTGATCAGAGCTACCTCAGAAAGCGATAATTTCGCGATACAGGTCGAGAAGAAGGGCGCAAAGGCGGTAATAGATAATATCGCCGCCAAAGGCCTCCTTGATAAGAGGCGAAAGGTGCTGATTAAGGGTACCAATGTTGAGATCCCTGTCAATGAATTGATCAGAGAGTTTATCAAAGAATCCACGATCGATTACAAGATCGTCATTCAGGAGTCTCCGGAGTTCTACCGCAGTATGCCCGGCCTTGTGGATATCCTTAAAGGAGAGATGACTCCTGAAGAGCTCGACCTTCTACCCCGTAGCTGGTATATCCTGGGGGATATAATAATAGTAAAAATACAGCCCGGCCTAAACGGCTTTGCGCATAGAATCGGCGCGGCTCTCCTTGATGTATATCCCAGATGTAGATCCGTACTGCGCGATTTCGGGATTGAAGGCCAGTTCAGAGAGCCTGTAAGGGAGATAATTGCAGGAGAAGTCTCGGAGACGATTCATAAAGAGAACGGAGTGCTCTTCAGGCTGGACGCCATGAAGATCATGTTCTCCCAGGGCAACCTTCGCGAACGTATTCGCATGAGCCGTCTGGGGAAGAGTGAGACCGTCGTGGATATGTTCGCCGGAATAGGCTACTTTTCGCTTCCCATGGCCTTGCATTCACAGCCGTCCAGGGTTATGGCTATAGAGCTAAATCCAGTAGCATACAGATACCTTGTAGAAAATACAAAGCTCAACCATGTCGAGGATATCGTCCAGCCCATTCTGGGAGATTGTATTGAGAGGACGCCCAAATGCGAGGCTGACAGAGTTGTTATGGGCATGGTTCAGGTTACAGACAGGTACTTAAAGACGGGCATTCGGGCGTTGCGATCCGGCGGGGTGCTGCATTATCATCAGACGATACCTTCATGGAAGTTCCCCGATGCAGCCATTGGGGATGTATCCAAAGCAGCAAAAGCATTGGGGCTAAGTGCAGAGATACTGAGGTGTACGAGGGTGAAGAAGTACTCACCCGGAGTAGTGCATGCCGTGGTGGATGCGCGCATAACATGATATTAACATCAGGATTGTTGAAACAATGACCGAATTCAGACCAGGATATATAATTGGATGTCGAGGATGGCGATTTAAATACTTTCTGAAGCAGCCATCTAATTTTCTGATGAATTATTCGTAACAGATTCCAGTCGATAGATTAATAACCATTCATGGCAAGTTGAAGTTCGAAGCCCGGTAGTGTAGCGGTCAATCACGGGAGGCTCTGGACCTCCTCACCTAGGTTCG
>JBHGAU010000067.1:0-14375 GCA_041946675.1 Methanotrichaceae archaeon
CGAGGTTTGAGCCTATGAATCCTGAGCCGCCGGTGATTGCGAACTTCTTCGACATTGTGTTACCGAGAATGTTTGTAGTTTATCGTTTGCTTATCATAACAGCTAGACATCCAACTTGGGTTGGATCGTTCATTAAGTCCATGCCAACCTTATGACCTGCCTTCAAGAGCCTTCCCCCAGCGAGGGGCTAGGGACAGCCTGTCCGGCTACTCTCGGACGCTGCTCCCCTCCCCGCAGGAGGGGTTGGAGGTGGGGTTATTCTTTCGAGGCCGCAATCCGCAGGCGGAATCCGTAAGTGGTAGCATTAACAATCAATGGAGCAATTAGAATCCCGTCCGGCTACTCACGGATGCTAGAAAAACCTCCAGGTGTTAGCCCCAGAAGAACTTGTGAGTTTGAATTGCACTAGTCAGCCCAGACGCAAAATCAAATTTCTGAATTGCGCCGATGAATTGCGATAATTTAAAGCCTGTCACTGTATTAGTAGAGGATCACGAAGGTGGTTTAGGCGTATCTTGTGGCAGTTCCTATCAGCTTCGAGGCGCTGATAAATCGCACATTACATCTGTTATGCAGCTCAAGAGAGCTTTCTACTTCATAAGAGACTCTTAAATAAGGCATGCGATTCATAACAGATCTCTAAGGCATCCGCTGTTTCAGCTCATGCCTCTTATCATATTCTCAATTCAGCAGTGGGCTTTCCAGTATCTGCCTCGATGATGAGGAATACTTTGATACCTCTAACACGCTACGCATATTTAGAGGCATCCGACCATTGAAATTTCAGACGAATATTAAAAGATTCAAGAAATTTAGATTCTGATCAAAAGTAAGTAATATAGTAACTTCCAGAACAACAAGGAAATTATTCAGTCAGATTATTTTTATATTGACTATGAATTGCACGTTCCAATGAAAGAAGAGGAAAAGTATCAGTCTGGATGCTGAAGGAGGGATCATGTATGTCATCTATTGAATAGGCACTCTAGGGGTCAACAATTCCTTCAAGCTCCAAACATGATCAGTTAAGCCTACAGCCATAGCTGGAGTTCGTTATTTCCGTCTTTCTCCTGCCATGATTGATGTCGGAGGGCGCCTGTAGAATACTGTACCTATGTTTCCAACAAATGTCTTCCCACAGATCTTGCATCAATTCCAACCTCAGGCCATTGTTTCTTCAGAGAAGCGCTTAGCTGCGATTATAGTCAGTCCTGTTAGCCTGCCATCTTTATCATGGTTTCTGATGATCCCGTTATCATCTTCTTCGTGCTCTACGGATTTGGGGGGATACACAAAGCTAATGTAGAGCACATCTGCACCCTCATCATAATCGATCCATATCTTCTTTTGGGAAGATTTGACGATATGGAGGATCATCTTCATTATATCTGCTTTGTCCATCTCATCTCCTGTTTGCAAGCTATCAATTCGCTTCTAGATTTACCAATGAATCTTTATATTTTCTTGAGCTCTCTTCTTTTCTCGATAGGATTATTTTATGTTTATTGTTGGATAATAGTATTAAGTGAACTTTGCTTTTAGCTCTGAGAGTGTTGCCTTGATCTCTGCTATCTCTCGAGCCAGCTGCTCATACTTCTCAAAGAGGGAGTCTGGAGCGTCCTTTTTAGGAGCGGAGATATCCGTCTTTGTTTCAGAAGTATTCTCTTTGATCCCTTCGAGAAGGCCGATAGCGTTGCCTTGCTTTTCAATCGTTATATAATGCGTTTCAGTCATCTGATCCCCCTTGATAATCATTATATCCTGCTCTTTGTCTATGCTGTGAGGGCATCTACACACTTCGCTATCTGCTCGAACATCAGCATTTGGACAAATTCGCTGGCAGCCATCACCTCGCCAGCATAATCTGCCACTTCGATCCTATCTACGTTAGCATGCTCTGGGGAATGGCTTGATTTGATGAAATCTATATAGCGTTTCACCTTATCCTCATCGCCACATAGCTGAGCAATAACTTTTTCTTCGAAATCAGTGCTGATATTGTAGCTAAAAAGTTACATATCCCTATTTTCACGGCGTTGAGGAAGAGAAACGACCTGTAAGTCCACATCGCAGACCTTCCTGCCGGTTATAACAAGCTCAGCACCCTTCTTCATCATTTTATTCGTTGATTCTCGGCTATTTATTGTTATTGTCTATTCATGCGTGATCAAAAGGGCTTTGAATCTTACGATTATAATTCCTCATCTTCCTTAGCTCTGGCTGATAATACGGCGTCAGAGAGGCTCATGTGGTTATGGCGATCTTTTGCAGAGTAATGGTAACTTTTCTGAGCGGCTTGAAGACGCCACTCTCATAGATGCAATCAATAACCTTATCCATAATCCCCAAATCCTGTCTTCCATTTCGATATGAGCCTTAGGTCACTCGCATTTTCTAATAGGCTTTCTTTTGACATTTCAAGTCTTCTTCGTCTGGTCCGATTAAATTCCTAGACACTCTCGAACTCCATCGAGCTTTCTCCAAAGAGCTTGGACCTCACGCCCGTATTTCATATAGAGATTCCCTCCTCCTTGACATTCAAGAGGAAGGGAGTATTGAACTGGTGATAGATCTCTGCAGGGTAAACCAGGCCGGATATTACCACACCGTACTCCAGGGAATATCTTACGATCAAATTATCAATAAATTGCGTCTCATCCTTCATAAGGTTGCCTTTTACAAGTATAAGCAGATCTATATCTGAATACTGCGTGTAGTTTCCTCTTGAATAAGATCCGAAGAGTATGAGATCCTCGATCTTATCGCCCAGAGCGGCTTTGAGATCTGCCTTGAATATTGTGAGGATATTATCAACATCATCTAAAAGATACATTATTCTCATCGCAATCTTAAGACTCCAATTACCCTTCCGCTACCTTTGGTCGTGGTTATTTCGTTAAGCACATCCAGGCAGCCTTGAATGGCGTCCTTTATATTCTCTAGAGCCTCCTCAACGGTTCTTCCTTGTGAGACACAGCCTGGCAGAGATGGACATTCCACAACGAACCAGCCACCTTCTACTTCGCTTATTAGGATCTTGAATCGCATACAACTCCTTGAGATGTAAAAGGGTTTTGAAGGCTAAGTGTTTTTCCCTTTAATATTTTTAACAATTTTTGCTGCTGGAACTATCATAGCAGATAGGTGGATATTCTTTCGAGGCTGCTATCCGCGGACGGAGCCCATAAGTTGCAGCATCGCTCTATTCGGTGGATATGTTAAGCAACCCGTCCGGCGATTCCAGCATGCTAGCAAAACCCCCTTGTATTAGCCCTAGAAGAAAGTGTAGCTCAATCAGGCTAGAAGCATTAATGATCTCGATTTTACTATAGTTAATCTCTTAGCTTTTTGCACTAAGAAATTGCTTTACCCAGGACTTTGAATATCCATCCTTTTTGGAATAAAATATTTCTAAAGCGCAATCTTGGCTAGCTATAATAGCTTCATCGAAATTAGTATATTTGGGGATTTCTCTTTTGAAATCCTTCCAACCGAATTCTATAGGATTCAAATCAGGAGCATAGGGAATATTATAAATCAAATGAATATCGATTTCTTCAGTTAGTTTTCTAAATTTTTTGGCTAAATGAATTCTAGCATTATCTAGGAGTATACAAATTGGCCTCATATTATTATTATTGTTATTATTATTCCTTATACGTTGAGCAAAATCCATCAGCGCTTCCTTCTTAGATGAGTTGGAAACCATGACCTCATCATTGCCATTCAATGCTATAAATCCAAAAATAGTTCTTGATCTAACCTTTCCGGGTTTATAATTTATCATATGAGTGTTTAAAACTCTACGTGTATTAGGGTGCTGCTGTAATGAGCTTTCGTCAAGAAATCCTATAATAGGATCAGTAACTGTGGTTATCACTGATTTTACCCTTTTTTAAAAAAATTTCTGCATCATCCGGCCTCTTTTAGTATCGCTCTTAATGTTCCTTTTGGTATATCCACACCAGGATGATTTGGTACAGTCGTTCTCCTTTTTGTGGCCGGATTGTACCAGATCTCGTGACTGCCCTTCCCTTGTCGATCGAAAACAAATCCCGCCTTTTTGAGTCCCCAGATGACATCGCTTGAGGCCATAGCGGGAAGCTCCGTCATACAGTCACGGCAACAGGTATCTTGACGTCTTTAACAATCTTTGATGCTGGTACCATCTCAGCAGGTAGAGGATCTCCGTGCTCCAAATACGATTCGATGAGCTCCCTGGCTACGTCCTGCGCTATTTCCATAGTCTCTGCTATAGTTCGTCCTTGAGCTACCAGCCCTTGCAGTGTATCACTGGTAGCAAGATATACACCTTCTTCTAGTTTCTCTATTTTCAAGGAAATGATATATTCTGCCAATTTCGAACTACTCCAGTCATTTAATCATTTGGCACAATGTTTGGGCGTCCTAGTATTTGAGATTAATTTATAGTGGCATAAAGAGTATACATAGCCAATAACTATATTGTTCAATAGATTCTACCTCATAAAGCTGGATGAAATGCATTAGATGCGGTCGCTGCTGCACAAAACTCGATATCTATATCGTAAACCCTGAATCAATCAGGTCTGACGGTACCATGGACCCCTCATACCAGATGATCTTTAAGCCGGGAGGCACAAGATGCCCTCACCTTACTTATCATGGTGAAACAGCTGTCTGCATCATACATCACCTGCTGTGCTATCGCGGAACTCCATGCGACCTTTTCGAGCAGTTTGGCCCCGAAGATAGCATCTGCATAATGGGGAGCTACTTCAAAGAACTTCAAAGATATTGAGGAGCATTAATCCGGGCAGTATGCGATAGCAGGATTACTTCAGTGAGCTAGCGATTGCATCTTTCGCATTCGATATCTGCCCTAATTACAACAGTGTTCGAGATCCTGTTGAACAGCCGCTGCCCCGAGCCGCGCATCGCAAGCCATCCGATTATGCAATCGATGGGCAGAAGGAATGCCTTGCCGAAGCTCTCGATTGCCGCGTCTTCAAAGCCTATCTTTTCTCCTTCCGTGCCTACTGTCGCCAGGTTCATCGCCATCTTTCCTATTGATTGTCCTCTGTATCCCTCAAGGGCAGTCCAGTAGATGAATAATAAGAGCCCCTGTGCCTCGAAGTTAAGGTGGAGTCCATAGGCGCCATAGTGTATATAACCGATATCTAACGGGGTCCCGATCGCACCTCTGATTATGCCCCAGAGAATGCCGATCAGAAGCACATCTATTAGCCATGCCCAGAACCTTGCCATCCAGCCGGCCAGAGGTAAAGCACTCATGCGTCTAGCATTTGAGGCACTGGTATTTAGCTATAGCTTATCGCTTTAATGCTCAGGGTTATCAAACATTGCTCAATTAGGGTGAATTATCGTCATAAGTTCATTCTGTTCCAATCAAACTTACAGCCAACGTTTTCAAGAGCCTCCCCCAGCGAGGGGCTAGGGGTAACCTATCCAGCTACTCTCGGACGCTGCTCCCCCCTAGAGGAGGGCTGGGAGTGAATATTCTTTCGAGGCCGCTATCCACAGGCAGAACCCGTAAGTGGCAGCGCTGTTAATCAGTAGAGCAATTAAATAGCCTGCAAGAGCGTTTGAGGGCGCTAAGAAACCATTATTGTCGGAATCCAGGAAAACTATTAGTGTTAGTCCCAGAAGAAAGCATAGGGCATTTATCTAGAAGCGTCTCCGAACAGGATTCACATACGTCCTAATGTCCTCTCACGAATCGCCCATATATCTTATGCGCTGTTTCGATAGCGCCGAACCATAATATCATCACTGTTCTCCCTTCAATACGATAGAATGCGGTATATGATCGAGAAATGTGAAGCCGATAAACAGCTTTATGCTTTGGTGAATTAAGTGATTCTTTGTCGCCGCCCTTTCCAGGGAATGGATCCGTTATAAGGATCTTTGGCTTCGCTTTTATGATATCTCGACTCTTTTTTGGTAGACTGTCAAGGAACTCCTGTGCATCTATATCTATGACCACATCATAGTCTACCATTTCATCGCCACAAACTTACCTCTCTTCTCGATGCGATCCATATCCTCGAAAAACCTGTTCTTCTTTTCTCTTTCGATCATATCCTCTAAGAGTTGATCGAAAGTTTCCCCTGGCTTCTTTAGCATTGTCAGTTCGGCCCAAACCGCTCTGGATACAGGGATTCGGCTGGTTGCTGGCATGCGTTTCTTTGCATCCATATGGTTTACCTTGATCGTATTTTCAGGTGAAGGCACCTGCTTCGCTTCGACATCACCCGCGATTTTACGCATGGCGTCGTTGTAAGGATTGTAATTAGGTATATCTTTTGTTGTATCAGTATTTATATTATTGCTTTATTCATACCTCAATATTGACTTAAATCCTATGCTTAAACACTTGCGAGTTTTTAGCATACTGCCCTCCCACCTGGGTGGGGGCAGCCCGTGCAGCTACTCCCCCTAGAAGTGGGTTGGGGGTGAATATTCTTTCGAGGCCGCTATCTACAGGCAGAATCCATAAGCGGCATCATCGCTAATCCAGTGGGTGCACTTTATAACCGTTAGTGTTAGTCCCGGGAGGATGTATAAAGCCGTTTAATCAATAGCAAATCAACACGATAATGAGTTCACTATTAGTAGTAAAATAGCAATAATCTCTTCTAGACATGAAAAAGCAGCCACGATTCCTCCCGATGTCTAAGCAGGAGGCAGAGAAGCTCGGAATAGACCAGTTCGATATCATCCTTGTGAGCGGAGATGCATATGTCGATCACCCATCCTTCGGCACTGCAATAATCGGCCGGGTCATGTGGGATGCGGGCTATTCCATAGGCATTATTGCTCAGCCTGATTGGAAGGATGGCGAATCCCTGAAGGCTTTGGGCGCTCCGCGGCTATTCTTCGGCATATCCTCGGGCAACGTGGATTCGATGGTGAACAACTATACGCCAAGCCTCAAGCGCAGGAGCGATGACGTTTACTCGCCGGGCGGCGTTCACCGCCGGCCCGATAGGGCTGCAATAGTCTATGCCAATAAAATTCATTCATTATTCCCTGAAGCTCCAATAATCCTCGGCGGCATCGAGGCGAGCCTTCGGAGGTTTGCACATTACGATTACTGGTCCGATTCCGTCCGCCAGTCAATCCTGGCTGATGCGCCCGCAGATATGATCGTCTTCGGCATGGGTGAACGGCCGCTTCTTGATGTGGCCGCTCGCCTGAATAAAGGTGAGGATATACGGAATATAAGAGATATTCCAGGGACTGTTGTCAAAGAGGAGGTGCGCATCTGGAAGGACGCCTCCAGGGAGAATTGCATCATCATTCCGAGCTTCTCAGAGGTGTCGTCGAATAAAAGATCCTATGCCGAAGCATTCCGGCTGCACTATCAGGAGCAGGACCCGTTCCGGGGCAGAACTGTCGTCCAGCCGCATCCAAAGACTGTGATCATCCAGAACAGGCCTGCGATGCCGCTGGCTACTGAGGAGCTGGATCATATTTATGAGCTGCCTTATACACGCGAGGCACATCCCTCATATGGAAAGCCTGTTCCCGCTCTTGAACCTGTAAAATTCTCAATAACAAGCCATCGAGGCTGCTTTGGCTCTTGCTCTTTCTGTGCGCTGACCCACCATCAGGGGAGGATAGTCCAGAGCCGGAGCATTGAGTCGATAATCCGTGAGG
This sequence comes from Methanotrichaceae archaeon, assembly GCA_041946675.1. Taxonomy (GTDB): domain Archaea; phylum Halobacteriota; class Methanosarcinia; order Methanotrichales; family Methanotrichaceae; genus CAWBKV01. Next base: position 7,663 of record JBHGAU010000067.1, read on the forward strand.
CAAAGGCATTTGCCCGGATGGTAGGGTTCAAAGGGATAATCCAGGATATCGGCGGCCCGACGGCAAACATGTACGGCCTCGGCTGCCCCAACTGGAAACATGGAGCCTGCAGAGATAAGCTGTGCTCGGCAGAATGCCCAAGCCTGAATAAGGATCACAGCCAGCTTGTCGAGATGCTTCGCAGGCTGAGAGCCCTGCCTGGTGTGAAGAAGGTCTTCATCGGCTCGGGGATAAGACATGATCTCGTTCTTGCCGACTCATCGGAATATTTGCATGACCTCTGCGAGCACCATGTCTCTGGGCATCTGAAGATAGCCCCCGAACATATCTCCCACAGAGTAACGGATTGCATGCATAAGCCGCCGGTTTGGGTTTTGGAGGAGTTTCGCGAAAGGTTTGAGGCAGTCAGCAGTGACTTAAGCAAGAAGCAGTACATTTTGCCCTACCTGATGTCCGGGCATCCAGGGTGTCGCATAGAAGATATGATTGAGCTTGCCGAATACATCCGCGACCATCATATGTATACAGAGCAGGTTCAGGATTTCACTCCGACGCCGATGACGGTCTCAACGGCGATGTATTATACGGGCCTTGACCCGTTCACAATGGAGCATGTTCATGTTCCCAAAGGAAGAGAGAAAAGGATACAGCGAGCCATACTGCATTACCGTGATCCAAAGAACTACGGTCTCGTCAGAGAGGGCCTGATCATGGCTGGCAGGAGGGACTTGATCGGAAATTGCGGCAAATGCCTGATACCTGGCAGACAGGATAAGTAGACAGGATAGGCAGATAGAATATGCAGATAGAATATGCAGAGAGGATATACAGGATCCTGGTATTCAGGATCACGGCGCAATCAATGGTTGCATATTTCCATCATTCGATCAAACCGGTCTTTATCGAATTGTCCTGGTTATACGATTAAGCGCACTCAAATATTCATATTCAGATCCCGGCTACTGATCTAGGTTAGAAATAGTCTTTCATCAAGCTTTATCATAAACAATGCAGATTGTCCGGAATGTAAACTATTTCAGGCCAATATTGCCGTGCAAAGAATGGCTGTAAGTATCTTACATCCTTGCTGATGTCGGTTTAAGCCTGGAAGAAGATGGAGGGAATGAGGAATGAATAAATCGATAATACTTGGCTTAGCAGTAGCTTTCGTAACTGCTATGGCATCGCTATGCAGCATAGTCTTATGTGATTCCATAAAAGATACAGCGATCACAGCAGAGGTAATCCCTTATATCAGCATCGCTCCTCCTGATATGTCGGCACGCTGGAGCATAAATCCAAGCATTTTGAACACCATTACAAAGGATCTCATAGTCAACGCAAATGCAGACTGGAAGGTGGGTGCAAAGGCTCCGAATGGAGCCTACATGAAGGTTGCGGGCACGAATCGCACGCTTCTGAACTACATGCAAATTGCGACCACAAACGTGACTCCATTCAAGCCTTCTACAACAACAAATAATTATTTCCTGAGAAAAACTACTCACGGGGCAAACCAGCATTTTCCGATTACATTCCAGCAGCAGGGTTCATTCGATGATGTCATTGAGGAGAACGATACGTCGCTCGATTACTCAATTCTGGTGACTTTTACAGGAATGCTGGAGTGATCTTCGACTGCTGGATTGAAGCAAGGCAAAAGCAGCCTTCAGAACCTTGGATATAATCATTTCCAAGATTGTGGATGAGGTATTCAGGATATGAGAATCAAGTCAAAGATTATGTATACACTGATATTTCTTCTTCTTGGATCACAGTTGGGATCATCAGGACTTGGAGTCTCAGGTGCAATCCTTGAGAGAAAAGTAGATCCGGGCGAGATATTCTCCCATGAGATGATTGTAAGTTCAGATAGCTCCACCCCGCCAATGGATCTGACGATAGATATCCTGGGGATAAATCAAACAGTTGATGGAGAAAATGTAGAGCTTAAAGAAGGTGAAGATATAGGTCCCTATTCAGCTCGCACATTCCTGAAGGCGATTCCGGAAATCTTTCATCTGGAGCCGGGCGAATCTCAAAAGGTAACTGTAGAAGGCAGAATTCCCTATGATGCTCGCCCGGGAGGTAGGTATGCCCTTATCAATATTCATAGCCTTCCCATCGGCAATGAAACAATCGGCATAATTGTAGCTGTGGAGGTTCCTGTCAGGCTTACAATCTCCGGCCCCGGTCTGAAAAAATCAGGCAGGATCGAAGATATAAGGCTTGAAGAGCCCATCTCCGCAAGACAGCAGAATATCTCGCTGACATTGAGAAATACAGGGAACTATCATTATAAAGCCAGAGCCTATGCTGAGCTTAAGGATATCAAAGGTAATACAATCGCCGATGACTTAAGCCCACTGAGCTCAAATATAATCGCAGGTGCATCAAGGATCTTTAGGCTATCAACTGCTTCCAAAAAAGAACTTGGATCAGGGACTTACTTTGTGAATGCTACCGTCAAGCTCATCAACGGCTCGATTCTGGATACAAAGGAGGTTCAGTTCAATGTTTAATTACCCGAACTCCATAATGGACCATATCTGCAAATCAACTTTAAAATGAAGTATAAGTCCCAGAGAGCTAGGGCTTAAGTTCTCTGGCAATTCTTTCTATATTCTCTCTTTGTCTCTGCCTGACGGCCATAAGCGCCACATCCGCAAAGCCAGAATCCTTCACAGCGGTCTCAAAATCCTGGATTGCCTCTTGATATGCCCTCAAATACACATACATCAGCATCAAATACAGATTGCCTGTTTTTCCGAGTTCCATAGCTTCAATTACCCTTCTTATTCAGCTCTGGTTTATCTTCAATACGGCTCTTCATCTTGCAGCGATTGATTTTAACCACCCGGCAACTCCTGCATCCGGGTATATGCATCTGTCGATATATGTAGCTGACGGAGGTTCCCAGAATTGGAAAACGGTCGACGCAAAATGATTTGTATAAAATGGGTGAATACGAAAAATCATTCTTTAATCGCTTATCGATCCTGCATGCATTATTTGAGCGAGTCCATCAACTCTAAGGCTCATGGAGATCGTTTGCGAATCTATCGATCCTTTCCTTATATTTTTGTTTTACAGACATCAGAGCCACATCTGCATAGCCGACATCTTTTACGGCATATTCGAAATCCCTGATTGCCTCCTTATATGCCTTCAAGTAAACATACATCAACATCAAATACAGGTTATCTGTCTTTCCGAGTTCCATGGCCGCAACCACCATCCCTGTTCAATCTCATACGGCTAACTTACATTCGATTCGATCTTTCATCTATACTATGGCCTTAGCCATGCTCATAGTTATATGAAAGCCTGAATTTATATATTTAATTGATGTCAACTTATAAAACGCATGGCATGTAACCGTATATCACAATAATATTAAGGAAGCGTGTCATCAGTTGAATTTGCCCGGCCGATATCTTCAATAAGGAGTACGACAATCATCGATGATAAAGGTGATGGGAGAGTGAGGAAAGCACTTCTTAGTCTGAGCTTGATAGCATTTATCTTTACATTTACCGCAGCGGCAGATATGCCGCTTGGCTTTTACATGGCAATGAACAATCAAAGTCCGAATAGGGATACGCTCATGGTTAAAAACTACGATACAGGCGCAACCATGACTGAGGCATACACCGATACTGAGAAGCTCGAGAGAAGCACTGAGGTAAAGACAGCCTCTTACTCAGATCCGCGTGGCGGCGGCTCTCTTGAAGCAAGCATTAATTCAAATGTCATAGGCAAGGCACATATAGCCTGGCAATCTGTCGATCCTATTCCGGACAGCAAAGGTCATCATCGCCTCCTTGGCAGAAGCATCGAGGATCTGACAGGCGTTTTCTCAATCGAGAAGTTCATTCAGCTCTGGTCGGACAGCTGTCCGGGCGAAGTAAGCGTGGACTGGCTGCCCTGCACCTGAGCGTAAATATTCCTACGACACTAATTTATTAAAATGATATTATGATAAAAAATTTTTAATCCTTTTAAGACCTGGGTATTGCAGTTATCTCAACTCAACTTCAATAACGACATCCTTATAATCGCTATTCACAGGCATATAGTGGTCCGACCATCTCAGCTCCCACTTGTTGTAGCCTGTAGTCAGCTTTTTGACGTGGACGCAATTGTCGGGATTGAGCAGCTGGTCTGCATAATACGTATAGCCTTCCTGGGTTTTTAATGCGAACGTCAATGCCGCCCCTGCCTTGAATGTGCCGAGGTCGAAAGACATTCCAATATTCGCGGTTCCCGTATCGAATATCTGCTTATTGATGGAATTGTAAAGCAAAAGCTGATCATTGAGCGATGTCCTCTTGCCCTTGATCCTTACGAAGACGCGTCCGTCCTTGGGCACCACTATATCACCAGTGGATTTGCCCAATATTTCGACCTCCATGACCACATCATTGTAATCCTGCTCTCCAAGGCCGAAGATATCCTCCCATCGGAGCTCCCACTTGTAGGTGCCGATCTGAACTTTGATCACATGATCCGCGGCATCCTTATTTAGCGATTGATCTGTATAATAGGTATATCCTTCGGATGTTTTCAACGCAAATATCAGCCTGGTGCCCGCGCTGAAGTTCCCGGCATTAAAGGGGATGCCGATATTCGAATTTACGACAGCAAAGATTGCCTTGTCATCCGGATAGTAGAGTCTGACCTCTTCATCGAATGCAGCCTGGCATCCCTTGAGCCTGACAAATGCACGACCGTCTTTGGGCATGATTATATCATTGTCATCGGTGAACCGGACTGCATAATACCCAAATTTATCACCAATCCCACAGTCCCTATAGGTTATCTTGAACCAGCCGCTGTCCCCCCATCCGGGTCCCCAGCTATTCTTACATATCCAGAAGCCGTTTGCGTCATCATAGCCGACTATGCAGACTGCATGATCTCCGATATAGCTGCCATAGGTGCTTTTGTAAATCCCTTTGCGGTAATAGAAGAAGTCCTCATAGACCTCCATTCCAGTCATTATGGGTCCCTTCGTTGAGATCCATTCCTTTGCTTGAGATGCGCTGAATATACTTCTCCAGCCTCTGATTTTTATTGCCCTCTTATCTCTGTCAGGGCAGGAGGCAGTCGAATCGTTATCGTATCTGAAGCATGCCTCATCGGGCATTCCGCTTGATTGCGCATATCTCAGGGCAGCAACGAAATTCCAACCGTTTACACAGCATCGGCCGCAGCCTCGGAAGAACAGATCTGCCTCGGATAGATCGGGACTGAGGGAAGGGTCTCTTTTGAAGATCTTCAGATTAGATTCAATCATCCCGATGGTCGCGAAGGCAACGCATGAGCCGCAATCGCCCTGGTCCTTCACTTTTGTAGTCCAGTCCTGGCCTGAGGCGGCCCTCCAGTTCCAGCTGGGGGGATATACTGATGCTCTTATCTCCGATCGCACTTTCTCTGCAATTACCGCAGCCCTGATCCGCTCCAGTTCAGCCTCAGACATTACCAGCCCAAGATACCTCTTCCTTGTTTCAGCGGGCAATTTGGAGACTTGGGTCTCTCCGGCAGACCAGGAATATCCCTCCTCACTGATTTTGTCCCTAATTATTTTTAAATTATTAGGACCCAATGGCTGGCCCCTCCCATGAATTCCTGCTATATTCTAAGCGGTATAGAAGCATATATAACTTACGTTTTTTTAAACTACTATCATGGATATGAGATAGCAGATATACCGGAAAAATCGTATGGCAGCGAAAATACAGAATGGTGATATGAAGGAGCATAATGGAATATAGTTCCTTATGAGACTTCCGAAACAAGCTTATTGATATATGCATTACCAGAATGTCTGTATGGAGATCATCATCAAGAGGTCCCCCAGGCGGAGGAAGACTATCCAGGCGCGGATGGTCGATGGGGCAATGGAGGTTTTGGCCCCTGCCAGGATATCCGATGCCGCGCTTTCCGATCATATCACCAGACTCAGGGCGTTGCTTGAAAAAAGGGCCTCTGCTCGTGACGATGCCAGCCTCATTGCAAGAGCTGACTATCTGAATAGGAAATATTTCGGAGGGGAGCTGTCCTGGGATAGCATAAGCTACTCCTCACGCCAGGAGAGGCGGCGCGGATCCTGCAACTTCTGCAGCAAAACCATAAGGATAAGCCAGAGATTGTCGAAGATGCCCCAATGGGTAGAGGATTATGTTATAGTTCATGAGCTTGCACATCTGCTTGTGCCGAATCATGGCAGGAAGTTTAAGGCTCTTGTTCGAAGGTATCCCCTGGCTGAGAGGGCTATTGGATTTCTTATCGCCAGCGAAATGCTGGGAAATACACAAGGATGAAAGCGGAGACCTCCCCTTTACTGCTTGATAAACAACAACTATTTAATCTTAAATAGCGATTAGCACATGATACTTAAATCGTATCGCTATAGGCTATTCCCGACTAAATCTCAAGTCCATGTTCTCGAATTCAAGGGCCGAGGCAGATACGATAGTATTACCTATCCTCAATCTGGTTTTGGCCTGAGTTCCGGCAAGCTCCATCTCTCAAAAATCGGTGATATCAAGATCAAGCTACATAGACCAATAGAAGGCAAGATCAAGACATGTACTATCAGGAGAATGCCTACAGGAAAATGGTTTGCTTGCTTCTCGGTTGATATGGGTGAATAAAGTTAGTCGTCAATTAGTAGATCGTTTTGGCGTAATAGCCTTCGAGGATCTTGA
>JBHGAU010000068.1:0-13986 GCA_041946675.1 Methanotrichaceae archaeon
ATATACTATATCCATCTTTCGCTTTTTAGCAATCCATTCCAGGATATAGTCTATATCCATTTGTCGCCTGGTCGTTCTATCCGCCGCCACAAATAAGATCGGTCTATCCAATAGAGCACAGGCAATCTTCTGGGATGCCTGAGATCCGAGTTCAGGATCTAGCCTTCTGAGAATACAAAGTCTTCGAATGCAGGTTTGAGATCCTCTTCGAGACCAGGAAAGGCATTATACCCTCTAGGGCTGCCGATGCTTCTATGGCCTCTGGACCCTCGCGCCCTTCAAGGCACCTTTTTATGTCTTCTATGGCGGCCATTATCTTTTCCCATACACTATCCTTTCTACATAATAGCTCTGCATTTGAGAAATATGAACTTTGATGTAAGCATACGACCTGACATAAAAACCTGCCGTGACTCCGAAAAATCTATATCTTCACCAATCCTCCTCGCAGGAGTTGAGGAGGCTAGCCTGTTGAGAGAAATCCGAATACATGGCCGTGGAGGTCAGGGATCTGTTACTGCGGCTGAACTGATAGCCATTGCTGCCTTTGAAGATAAAAAATTTTCGCAGGCATTCCCCGCGTTTGGAGTTGAGCGGAGGGGTGCGCCAGTAATGGCCTTTGCAAGAATTGCTGACAAGCCAATTAGAATAAGAAGCCAGGTCTATGAGCCCGATTATGTTGTTGTCCAGGATGTTACACTTTTGGATGTGGTCAATGTTGCGAGCGGCCTCAAGCCTGACGGCAAGATAATAATAAACACCGATAGGCCGAAGGAAAAACTGAAGCTTGACACAGAGGCCGAGGTTGTGACGATAGATGCCACAAGGATCGCTATGGATATTCTGGGCAGGCCGATTGTAAATACAACCATGCTGGGAGCATTCTGCGGTGCCACAAAGGAAGTCGGTTTAAGTAGCCTGAATGAAGCGATCTCGGAGAGATTTAAAGGAGAGCTAGGCAGGAAGAACCTGCTTGCAATAAAGACCGCATATGAGAGGGTTTCCTAATGGAACGATTGAAGGCAGGCAAACTGGTGGAGCCGGGCAGCACAGAGGTCACTAAAACGGGCGCTTGGCGAACGTTCGTGCCGAAGGTCGAGCATAAGAATTGCATAAAATGCAGCCTCTGTGAGATCTATTGCCCTGAAGGCAGTGTACATCAGGTCAATACGGGAGATGTTGAGACATTGAAGAGGCTTGGGTATACGCCTGAGCTGCAGAAGTCTCTGCCCAAGAATGAGGTGGTCTTCCTTCCGGACCTGAACTACTGCAAAGGCTGCGGAATCTGCGCAAATGAATGCCCGCGTAAAGCAATAACCATGGTCCTGGAGGAAAAGTAAATGATGAAGGTTGTTGAAGGTTCATATGCCATTGCTCATGCGGTCATGTGCTGTTCTCCTGATATCATTTCAGCCTATCCGATAACGCCTCAAACTCATATTGTCGAGCACCTCTCACAGCTGGTTGCGGATGGCGAGCTGAATAGCGAGTTCCTGACCGTAGACTCTGAATTCTCAGCACTCTCGGTGCTCGTAGGTGCAAGCGCAATGGGCGCCAGGTGCTACTCCTCAACCACAAGCCAGGGCCTGGCACTGATGTACGAGGTACTTTACAACGTCTCGGGTATGCGACTTCCGGTGGTCATGACTGTAGCAAATCGTGCTCTTGGTGCGCCGCTCAACATATGGAACGATCAGCAGGATTCGATAGGCGCGCGCGATGCTGGATGGCTGCAGATATATGCGGAAAATGTTCAAGAGGCTGCAGATATGACGCCTCAGGCATACAAGATATGTGAGGACCCCGGTATACTGACTCCAATAATGGTCTGCATGGATGGTTTTATCCTGACCCATGTCTACGAGCCGGTGGAGCTTCTTGATAAAGAGGCTATCAAGGGATTCCTGCCTGATTATAAGCCTGCGAATGTTCTGGATCCAGCCAACCCCATTACCTTTGGAGCATTCGCAGATCCGTCGACGTATACTGAGTTCAGATATCAGCAATATGAGGCGCAGCAGCGTGCCCTTGCGAAGATAGAAGAGGTCGCCAAGGAGTTCGGCGAGACGTTTGGAAGGTACTACGGAGGCCTCATAGATACTTACAGGTCAGACGATGCTGAGATTGTGATAGTGACACTTGGATCTGTTATAGGCACCATCAAGGATGCAATAGATCAGATGAGATCAGAGGGCTTAGCGGTCGGACTTGTCAAGGTGAGATGTTACAGGCCCTTCCCAGTAGAGGCGCTCAGAAAGGCACTGAGCAATGCGAGCGTTATTGCAGTGCTTGAGAAGGATGTATCGATAGGAAATGAGGCAGGGCTTCTGGTAGACCTGAAGGCTGCATTCTATAACAGCAATATAAGAATACCTATCATAGGCTTCACTGCGGGTTTAGGCGGCAGGGACATAACTGTGAATGATATAAGAAAAATGGTTGATAAGGCTGCTGCAGCTCGAAAAGGGGCAGAGCGTGAGTTTGAGTTTCTCACTTTGAGAGAGGAGATCCTTTAGGAGGATTTGAGATGGAAACTTCTATGCTTGCACCAGGACATAGGGCCTGTGCGGGATGTTCCATGCCTACGGCGATAAAGCTTGTCTTAGATGCCGCAGGCCCAAATACAATCGTAGCCTCGCCGACGGGCTGTCTTGAGGTTACTACAACGCCGTTCCCTGAGAGCGCATGGTGTGTCCCATGGATTCATTCGCTGTTCGAGAATGCCGCAGCTGTAGCATCCGGAATTGAGGTGATGCTGAAGCGAAGGTGCCAGAATACCAACGTGGTTGTGATAGGCGGAGATGGAAGCACATTCGATATAGGCATGGGCTCGAACTCAGGGATGTTTGAACGCGGCCACAAGATCCTCTATGTCTGTTATGATAACGAGGCATACATGAATACAGGAGTTCAGCGCAGCGGATCGACTCCTTTCTGCGTTCATACCACCACAACTCCTGCCGGCGTTCGAAGCCTGGGCAATCCAAGGCCCAAGAAGGACATGCCTGCCATAGCAATAGCGCATAAGGTCCCATATGTGGCTACGACATCGGTCGCCTATCCTGTTGATCTGAGAAAAAAGGTGAAACGTGCTCTGGAGGCACAAGGGCCATCATATATTCAGATAAACGCGCCGTGCATTACAGGCTGGACCTTTGAGGCCGGCACGACTGTAGAGATTGCCAGAGCAGCCGTAGAGACGGGGCTGTGGCCTCTGCTTGAGTGGATGAATGGAAATCTGACTGAAGTGAAGAAGATCCGCAGGCCAAAGCCTGTTGAGGAGTATCTCAAGCTTCAGGGCAGATACAAGCACCTGTTCAAAAAGCCTGAGGGCGCGAATGTCATAAAGGATATTCAGACGATTGCTAACGAGAATATAGCCAAGTACAAATTGGTTGATTAGGCATGTACATTGGCCGGATAGTAATAGTAGGCCGCTCTAACGGACATGTTTGGGCAGGATACAGGGTATCCTCCCGCTCATATCCCAACCGTCGTGCGGAAATACGTGGGCAAAGCGTAATAGTCTCGCCTATAAACTTATCGGATCTTGCAAAGAACCCATATATCGCATACAATTGCATAAGGACGGGAAAGGACTTTGCGGTTGTAGCAAACGGGACGCAGGCCGATATGATCTTTGAGAAGATCGAGGATGGTGCAAGGCCCTTGGATGCTATTGCATTGAGCCTTGTGGCCTATGGATATGAGCGCGACGAATTGGATACGCCTCGTCTGGCAGGAGCTGTCCGGGAGGATATTGCCTGGCTCGGAATAGCAAAGAAAGATGAGTTCCGCGCTAAGGAGTTCCGCCTGGATGATGGCGATGCTATTATGGTCGCCACTTATGAAAAGGCTGATTTCGAGCCTGCTCAAGTCACAGGCAAAAATGCTGGAGAGATTGCAGAATATGCATTCAAGCTGCCGTTTGAGAAGCCAGTATGTTCTGCGGCTGCTTTTGGCTCATTAGAGCGGGGGTTTGAGCTTGCGGTCTACAATCCGAGTCCGGCCTGATGGATAGGTGAAATTATGGAGATTAATGGCGTTCAGATCGATGATACATTTGCTGAGGCATTCCCGATAAAGATTGCAAGGGTTCTGATAACGGCTATAAGCGAGCGCTGGGCACTTGCCGCAGCTCGTGAGGCAACTGGCTTTGGGACATCGGTCATAGGATGTCCCGCAGAAGCCGGAATTGAGCATGTTGTGAGCGCGCAGGAGACGCCCGATGGCAGGCCGGGGGCGTATATTCAGATCTGCAATATGGGCTACAAGAACCTTGAGGCCTCTCTAATATGGCGCATAGGCCAGTGTGTGCTGACGGCTCCTACAACTGCAGTGTTCAACGGACTGCCCGAGGCAGAGAAGCAGTTTGATACAGGCAAGAAGCAGAGTTTCTTTGGAGATGGCTATCAGAAGCAGATAGATTATCTGGGCAGGAAGTTCTGGAAGATACCGATCATGTCAGGCGAGTTTCTGATAGAGGAGAATATAGGCGCAATTGATGGAATCGCAGGCGGAAATTTCTACATACTTGCGGATAACCAGGCCGCGGCATTGACTGCGGCTGAAGTAGCCGTTGATGAGATCAGCAAGCTCAGTGGAACTATAACGCCATTCCCGGGTGGGGTTGTTGCCAGCGGGTCAAAGGTCGGCTCGAAGTATAAGTTCCTGAAGGCATCAACTAACGCATCCTATTGTCCCTCTTTAAGGGAGGATGGAACCTGCGCTCTGCCGGAAGAGGTCAAGTCAGGCTATGAGATTGTGATCAATGGACTGAACCGCGAGGCAATTGAACTGTCTATGAAAGCCGGGATAAAGGCCGCCTGTACAGTTCCGGGCGTCGTTAAGATAACAGCAGCGAACTTTGGCGGAAAGCTCGGGCCTCATCAGTTCCATCTGCAGGAGATACTCGGGTAGATGGGCCCGGTTTTTCTATTTCTTGCATTTTACTGCTTTGAAAATCTTTGAAAATATCAAGAGAAGAACTATTCGAGAATGTTTTTCATGGGAGAAGGGCCGGAGAAACGCATTAGTTGCCACAGCGAACTTGCGTTTGAAGCCGAGATCGTCAATGAAGGCAAAAGCTGCTAAGAAGCCCAAAAAGAAGGTAGTGGATAGTAGTGGATAGAACTCTCCGAAAGAATAGAGTTAATAGAGTTTACCACACCTTCAGATCAATCCCCTCAATCCTCACCCTACTGCCCTCCGAGTGCACCACAACGCCTGAGTGCACCTTCTGCATCATGCAGTGCTCAGGCAAGAAGCGCACGGTTTCGCCCACATCGGGCCTCCGTCCCCGGCTTATCGTTCCCTCGAAGGCCGCAACCATGCAGATTCCAATATCTCTGGGCGCAGGCTGACTTTTCAGCAGGTGCACTGGGCCGACAAGGTGCACCATGGCTATTCCCTGCTCGTATTTCAGGACCCTGGCAAAGTGAGTTATGGGACAGCCCAGCGGCCTGTAGCGCAGTATTTCCCCTTCTTTTGGATGGGCATCAGGATTTAAGGGATGCAGGAACTCCCTGCATGACGGCTCTCCAGGCAGCGGAGCCAGTGCGAAGTCCGCTCGCAGGCCGTCCAGGACTCCGATGATCGCCTCATGCTTTTCTGGTGCTGATATGGATAAAAGTTGGCAGATCCTCTCAGATCTGCCTTTGAACTTCTCTTGCTGCAGTACAGGACAATTCTTCAGGCTCTCGATGTCCACGAGTGCATCTGCAAACTCTCGGCAGCTTCTAAATCCGCATTCGCCGCAGTTGTAGCCGGGCAGAAATCTCTCAATCTCTTTTGCGCTCAATGCTTACTCTCCAAACAAAGAACAATTATTCTCCAGAATACTCCATGAAGCCATCCATATGTCTCAGAACGCCTCTATGATGCTCCTTTGAGGTCCTCAGCTCGCCGGTGCAGAGAGTGCATATTGCAAGAGGCGGGTTATGCCTCAGGATCATCTCGCCCGAGATCTCAGGCCAGCTCCTGATCATCTCCACAAGCTCTGATGAGCCCTTACCTGAAAGGCCGTTTGCCTCGATTATTCTGCAGCCGGGATTTGCTTCGAGGATGCGCTCCCTGAACACTTCACGCTCAGCCTGGGAGACGAGATCGCCTTTTGTCATCACCACAACATCAGCTGTTGTCAGGAGCGGCCCCACCTTCAAGGGAGTATTCGGCCCTGTTGTGACATCGATGATGCAGACTGCCAGAGCTTTATCAGGGTAAGGAGCACAGCGCAGGCAGAGGCCCGCAGTTTCATTCAGCAGAATATCTGCGCCCTGTTCTCGAGCCCAATCAAGCATCTCGTCTATATTGTAGATGGCGTAATGATCAGGGCACATATCCTTCGATAGGCCGACTGCAAACGGCACATTGAAGCGCTTGAATCTTAAATCGTCCTCTGTCCACATGCAGTCGATCTTCACTAACGCAGGGCGGAGGCCGGCTTTCTTGAGGTCTCCAATTGCATGCGTCAGGACAGAAGTCTTTCCTGAGCCGGGCGTGCCTGCGACTACAATGAGCTTCAAGTGACTACCTCTTGAACTGTTATCTTTTGAGCCGTTTCACTTCGGCTGTTACCCATTCAGGCTACTACTTCTCCCTGCCTGATGGTCTCACGGAGCGAAGCAAGCCAGCCGTCAACGCGCTCAATGTCCCTGAAGACTTTGCGCTCCCCATTGCTGGTGCTGATAACCTTTGTCATGCTGCCGTTCTTCATCACTATTCTTCGTGATGCCATCAATGCGAGCATGGGATCGTGGGTTACAACAATTACGATCTTGCCCCCTCCGGCAAGAAGCTTCAATGCTTCCTGCTTCTTGATTCCTGCATTCTCTATCTCATCTATGAGTACGATCGGCGAGTCGCTTATGATCGCAATATCTGCGGTCATCAAAGCCCTTGACTGCCCTCCGCTCAAAATAGTGAGTGGATGCTTCGGATCAACAGGCTCCCCCGTCAGTGTATTCGCAAGCCCGACCACATTTTCTGCAAGGGCCGGATCTTTGCCCCGGCTCTTTGCGTGCATTCTCAGAAAATCATCAACAGACATATCTGCGAGAAAGTGCATATTCTGGGACACCTGGGCCACCAGCTTCTTCCTAGGGTCTGTTCGAAGTTGCGGATCCGGTTTGAGGCCGTTGATCAGGACTTTTCTCCCCGATGGCGTATCTCCCTGGGCAAGCTGCTCGATATCGCCTATGAGCGTGCTCTTGCCAGAGCCGGTAGGCCCAACTATCCCTATGATCTCTCCGCGACCGATTTCTATTTCATCTATCCCGTCAGGCTTTCCATCTTTATCAATTCCGCCTATGATCGTTAGTTTGAGTGTCATCTTCAGCCTCCTATGAGCTCAATAGCTTCCTCTGGTCCTGATATCGTAGCATCCGGCTGGAGAATATTCAGGGTGAAATCTTCCTTGAGCCTTGAAACTCCCCCACCTGTTATATTGAGAAGTATGATATCATTGGGTCCGACTACTGGCGATTCTGGGTTTGATTCAGATCCTAATTTTGATCCTGATTCTATAGCCTGAATCAGTGCAGCTACAGCCACCGCAGGAGCGTTCAGAATATCAATTCCTTCAGATTCCTCAAAGAGCCGCTTTGCATCGGCGGCATCGTTGTTGGTAATTCCATAGACCCGGCCTCCAGCAGCACCAAAAGCATCCTTTACGCCGCCTCTGATGCTATATGGCGGCCTGCGGTTGAAGAGCACATCATCATACATATCGGTAGGACACAGCTGTTTGTTAAGTTCCATCTCTCTCCCGATCCATGCATAATAGATGGGCGCATTGGGCACATTCTGGGCAAGGTGAAGCATCGGAAGCCTCCGGCCAAATCTTCCATCATCTATAAGCCTCATTGCCGCTTCCCAGGCAGAGATCCCACCTGTTCCGCTGCCTACAGCCTGGAAGTAGTGCTGTGGAATCTCGCCGATCTTCAGGGCAGCCTCGAGCATGACTGTTCCCATGCCATCTCTGCGGGCGATATTCCTTGCTCCGCCCTCAGGCATGAAGCCTCTCTGCGATTGTACCTTCTCTGCTGCCAATATTGCATCGTAGTAGTCTCCCCTTACTGCTACGAGGGTTATAGGTCCCTTTTCTGTAGTCAGCCACATCCTGTGAAGGGCATTTTCAGGCACAAACAGCATAATCTTCTGGCCTGTTATGGATGAGACGCTGGCAAATGCACGGGCGGTGTTTCCTGCTGATGCCACTACCAGCGTTAAGTTATCTCCAAGCTCCGCCAGCCTCTGCATCGTCGGAGGAGCCTCAAGATCCTTGAAGCTGCAGCTCAACATACTCGCGTTCTTCTCAGGCCAATAGCCGCTGAAGCTGATATATAGATTCTTTAAACCCAGCTCCCTGGCGAGTCCGGCGCTTTTGTAGGTGATAGAGCTCTCTCCGGCTTTGGAAGTTCCTCTGACTGGGAGCCATTCATAGAACTTCCAGATTCCAGGGAAATCCCGCAGGATAAGCCTCTTGGATGCGTAATAGGCACGCAAAAGCGAGCTGCCGTTTGGGCAGCTGCAAGTCAGAGCATAATCCGGCTGAATAGCACCGCAGCCCACACATCTGACAACGTACTCGCCCATGGTATTAACCTCAAAAGGGAAAGATATAACATTTTCTGTTTGGAGCGATTTTTTAGCCTAATTGTACAGAAAACCATGGAATAAAGTACTTTCAGCCAGCTTTATGACACGATAAGGATATCAAATCTTTAAACCCGCAAATGCCTCATCCCAAAAGTAGAAATACCAGTGTGATATCATCACAATTATGATAAATGCTGATAGAGTCATGAGAGCAGCATTCCAATCAGACGAGGCACTGAGGGATGTGCTGAAGGAGGTTCTCCTGGAGCTTGGGCTCAGCGCACGAGAGTTCAGCAAAGCTTCTGGGATACCCCAGAGTACGCTTTATAAAATTCTGTCAGGCCATAGAGAGCCGAACATAACCACGATGCGCCAGATAGTGAAGACTGTGAGGCAGCTTGAGGGCTCAGAGGGGAATTTCATAGCCATCATCGCTGCAAGAAATGTGCTTGATACGATCAGCGAGAAGAAGACGAAGATCGGAGATAAGATGCTTACATTGAGGGAGTACTCTGCAACCAACATCGAGGAGGCGATAATTGCAGCCATCCGTGCGGAGCGTGACGGGGCTTCTGCCTTGGTGTGCGCGCCCATAGTCAGCCCGACTGTGGAAAAGATTCTATCGATTCCTGTGGCAACGATAATACCCAAGGATAGCGTTCTGCGGGCGATTGAGGTGGCAGCGAGGAAGATCGAGTAAGTGTGCCCCATCAGGCGGGGAAAGACTTTTATCGTTGGGATCATTACCATCGGGCTAGTGGGGTGTTCGATGAGATATAGATTCATTATCTTAGCATTAGTGTACGGTTTTTTATTGGCCGCATGCTATGCTCAGCCCATGGCAGAGTTTCAGAGCGTGAGCGGTGATTATGGACGCTCCTTGCTAAACGGCTTCCTTACACAGAGTGCAAAGCCTGATGCGAATAAAAGTGATGACCTCTGGAGCTGGGGCAATGCTCCCAAGGGCAGCAAGATTGTGGGCGGCAAGCTGGTGGCCGATACAATTTATAATCTAACGTCGGCCAAGATCTACACAAATTGGCTAGGAGATACTTATATGGATCCGAGCACGGGAAGTCCTATTTATTCTTATGAGGACCCGGCCACTGGCAGGACAATTTACTATTATATAGATCCTACGACTGGAAGTCCAGTCAGCGTTAATGTGGATCCATTTACAGGAGAGCCGGTTGATGCCAGTCTTTCGATCTATAGTACATCAAATTTAGGCTCCAATAGTGTATTGCCGTCGATCTTCAGCACGAAAAATCCATGGTCATAAAGGATTGGAATAAATAAGAAAAATAGGAATAAAAGAATCAAGGAGGATAATTTATGAAATTCATAAAGATAATTGTAGCTTTAGCTTTATTGTTGATTGTAGTAATCCCAGCGCTGGGGCAGATGTCTGATTATCAGAGAGGCGTTGCCGATGGCCTTAAGATCGGTTTCTTCATGAACCAGAAGTATGTTGATGCCAGAGCAGGCAATCAATGTGAGTGGCTATAATGCAGAAGTGGCAAAATATAACGCCTGGGTAGGATCGATCTTTGGCAATGATCCCAGTTTTCTCATGAGCCCGATGGGATTAGGTGCCACGTCCGCTGTTCCTGGGCCAATAATTATGGCTAATAACACCACATATAACGGTAAGGTTCATTCAATTGATGGAAATTTCGTAAATGGACCAAGCTATAAAACCAATGATATGAATCTCTTGCCTAATGCCGCTATTAATAGTATAACTAATGGACAAGGCGAATATCTTGGAGGAATTTAACTCCTTCTGGTTAATTTTTCGCCTTTTTTTGCCTTTTTTCGCCTACCCTTTCAATTTATCTTTGGGCTTATACTAAATGTTTTTAGGCTTGCGTTACGGGCCCTTTTATTGGTGTGTCTAAGCATAATTTGCATAATGCTGTTAGGACTATCGTGCTCCTCTTATCCTTTTATCTTATACCTTTCATATCCCAATCCTAAATTCCTTTAAACGTTTTTTGTGCCTTTGTGGTTGATCAACACTGAACTCTCACCACGAAGATACAAAAGCACAAAGAATGTAATTCGAAGCTCAATTTGTTATGCACTAAATCGAAAAAAGTACTATAATCATTTTTGCGATCATCTCAAATATATCCTCATAAACCCTATGGGTGATGCAGATCGAATGGGAGATGGTCGGGCTCACAGCAGGGTTCCTGACTATGTTCGGCTTTGTGCCTCAGATCCTCAAGATCTATCGCACAGAATCGGTTGCCGATGTCAGCCTGCCCATGATCATCCAGTTCATCATAGGCATCTTTCTCTGGCTGCTCTACGGCGTGCATCTCCACGATAAGAGCCTGATAATCTCAAATGCAGTGTCCTTCTTTACTCTGGTCGTGGCGCTGGGGCTCTATCTGAGATATTGCAAGCGAAGCTGGTGGCGAAGAATTGCCAAAAGATAATCGCTTGGTCACTTCTCATAAACGACCTTGTAGTCATTGCTCTCTATGACCCGGTTCTTGTTCCCTTGTCGACCTTCAATCGAAAATCCTTCAACAGACCTCATCAATGTATTCAGGATTGCGCTGATGGTTGAGGTGGCCTCAGCTTCAGTAAATCTGACTCCGCTTCCTTTTGTCGACTTCAGGAGCATAGATACAAATGCATCCTCGAGCAATGTTTGAAAGTTCTTTGGCTTACCGGCATGCCTATCGGCACTCTTGCCCTGGTTCAAAAGAGCAGCTATAAATGCGCCAATAGTCAAAATCGTCGATGGCCTCAGGATCCTGCCCAATGATCTCATCAGTGTATACGTGAGCGTTCCCCTTACTGCTTTGCTGAGAAGCGCTGTGTAAACTATAGTTTTAACCAACTTTGTTAGCGAAACCATTGATGCTTTTTATACCCCGCCGCGATATATACATATCTATTGTCCGGGGATTATTGTCTCAGGATTTATGTCTGCGTGGCGCTGTGCTCGCATAATCACAAGAGAATCCAGTCGCATCCGAAAGCACAAACCGATTTGGCCAAATCTCTCCAGGAGTTGGCTCTCATGATCTTCTCTCGTGTGGGAATCTATTTTTGGTCGGGCGGCTTAATAATGTGCTATAGAAAAATAGGTGTTCGATTTATGGTTGAAACGAGGACGTTTTACGCAATCGGTGTCGATCAAAGGGACCTGGCAAATATGGTATCAAACTGGCTCAAGATCCACGACTTTGAGTCGCAGATCGTTGATCTCACTGATGGAAGGATAGCAGTCCAGGCGCGTCAGCCCGAATCATGGCGCTCCATACTTGGCATGTCAAGTGCGCTGAATATTACATTCGCCACAAGAGGGAACGATATAATAGTTGAAACAGATGCAGGCAAATGGGCCGACAAGATAGCTGTGGGAGCAGTTGGCGCATTTATAATTCATCCTCTGCTGATAACAGCTGCTTACGGAGCATGGAAGCAGAGCCAGCTCCCCGATAGGGTATTCGGGGTTATAGAGCAATACCTGAAAGGTCGGCAGGTGCCAACAAGGGCCACCCGCATCCAGGTCCAATCCCAAGGCGATCTCAGCTCCGGTAGGATCGTTTCAGATACGGCTTCTACTGCTGCCTCAGAGGGCATAACCTGTCCCGGCTGCGGCCAGACTGCCAAGATAGGTGCGAAATATTGCGATCAGTGTGGGACGAAGCTAAAGCCGGCACAGGTCAAAATCGATTGAACCAGTTGAGACAGGATAGGCAAGAGAGAAGATCGTTACCGATAAAGGGTGATTTCTATGGATGTTCGGAACAAAGTCGTCATTATCACCGGCGCTTCTTCGGGAATCGGCCTTGCGACGGCAAAGCTTCTCTCAGAACGCGGCGCTAAGCTCGCTCTTGTTTCACGCTCGAATGAGAAGCTAGAGAAGCTTTCGAGAGAGCTTCCGGACTCGATAGCAATCCCTGCGGATATGACAAAGATAAATGAAATCAAAGGCATGATCGAGCAAACTCGGGCGCATTTCGGGCGGATTGATGTTCTTATCAATAACGCTGGCCAGGGCTATGATGCTCCTGTCGAAAAAATAGATGTCGATATATTCCATTACATCTTCGACCTGGATGTGGTAGGCCCGCTTGTTGCTATGCAGCAGGTCATCCCAATCATGAGGCGGCAGGGCAAAGGAGCGATTATCAATATCAGCTCCGGAACTGCGCTTATGCATCTGCCGAACATGAGCGCCTATGCATCGGCAAAGAGGGCGATGGCTGATATTAGCCTGACTGCACGGGAAGAGCTGAAGGAAGATAATATCGCTGTCAGTGTGGTGTACCCTTACATTACGCTTACCGATTTCGAGAAAAACACAATCAGATACGATAAAGATAGTCAGGATCAGGAGGGCTCAGGCCCATTTCCTGCCGATACAGCAGAGTATGTTGCACAGAAGATTCTCGACGGCATAGTCAGCGGGGAAGCCGAAATCTTTGCGCATGACTGGATGAAGAAAATGGGGAAAGGGGACAGCTGATCTTATACTTTTATACTTTCGGAGACCGCCTGGAAGATCTCCAAGCGATCTTCATAGCTGCCTTTGCTATCATGAGTGCCGTATGGCATTCGGGGCGAAGGATTTGGCCATGACCGGGCCTATTTTTTGGTATCTGATTCTATCTTCTTAAGTATTGTCTGATTGTTGCTGTTCCCTGATAGGTTCATCTGATTGAATTCCTCATTGTTCGGCAATACTATTTCCAGCTCGGAGCGGTCATCAACCTCAATGCTCGCATTCTTTATCTCGAGATCCAGCAGATGCCCTCCTGAGGATCTATCTGATGTTATGAAGTGCATATGGTAGCCTGGGACGTTTATGCCGTTTGCATAATCGGGAGCTCTGAAGCCTACCAATGTTCCGCTGACATTATAGAACTCGAACACCTTCTGATCTTTTACGGCCTCGGCCAGAGTCGGATAGGGCTTGCTTTGTGCAGGCACACTTCTTGTCTTAACGTAATCGAAGGTCCCATCGATTCTGATTGCATAAAAAATGTTCTTAGTAGCAAGTTTATTGTCCATGTAGTTCTCGATCTGAGTGAGGTTGGATGTACCGTTTAAGATCAGAGTCTCATCTGGATTGAAGAAGACCGCCTCTGCAAAGGGCGTCTCCATGGAGTCGTTTATTGGGTATGCTACGCCATTGGATTTCACCTGGTAAAACTGGCCGTCAAGCCCGACCATCTCTCCATCTAAGTTATCAACAGTTCCCAGGCCGAAGCTTCCATGAGCCTTTAGCTCCTTGAAGGTCATTGTGCCGTCAAAATTGCCAGCCATGAGAGAGCTTATGGCAGACGCCTGGAACAGAGTGTCATTTGAGTATGACTGAGTATCATTTGAGTATGACTGAGTATCATTTGAGTATGACTG
>JBHGAU010000007.1:0-63199 GCA_041946675.1 Methanotrichaceae archaeon
GTCGCGGCGACTGAGCGACAGCCCCGTAACCATTAGCGCGGGAGCGAAGCGACTCGCGGATGCCCCGGAATTAGAGGTGTGCAAAGTTGACTAAGACTTGGCTAATGGTCAGACGGTTAAGTTTGATCATTATGAGCCCAAGCTTTTTATAGCCTGAACTTTTCAGGTTGTCTATTCTTCCACATTGATGAATATATAAACCATGAAAGCGGCTTACATGCGCCCAAGAATGACGATTCTTCGAAAAGCGGCTAAACAGACACAGTAAGAACCACCTGGAACTTCGCGGCTTCCCATGAAATAAGGGTAACTCTCGCGCGAAGCCACGAAGGACGTTATGGAGGAGACTGGATTCATCAACTCAATAGAGGTGCCCCACCCTGCGTTGAGCTCGTTTGAAATTGAGGTTTACTTTGCCAGAAAGGCATCAGCAGAAAATCCAGTTTTGATTTAATGCTAAATATAAAAATAAAAAACTTCTCACATCCAGTGTTTCTTCATTTCATGATATTTCTTATGCTTTTTGGCGAAGATGATCATCATAACTACTGATGATATTCCTACAAGGGTATAAACAATCCTCGACAGCTTTGAGCCTCTTCCGAGAAGTACATCCACAAGGCTGAAGCCGAAAAGTCCAACGATGCCCCAATTCAGACCGCCTATAATAACCAGCAATGGTGCCAGGAAGAAGAGCGGCTTGCAATGCTTGCCATGTTTCCAGTGCGTCATTTCAGATCTCCTTGAAATATTTACAGATAAAAATTATAGGGTATTACTACTAATATTTTATCTGAAAGTACGGCCTCTACGTATAACTAGCGCAGGCACTTCTCTATCTGCTCTAAGGCCGTGGCTGTTAGCCCACATTGCTGAAGATGGTTTGCAAGCAGATTTGCCCTTTCCCCAACAGGGTGATATATCAGAACCTCCTCGGGCGAGATATGCTCGATCATTCGCATAAGTCCCCTGAAATCTAGGTGGTCACTCAATCTGATCGTGGGATAGGAGGTATCTCTCCTGCCTGTCAGAAAATACTTGTTTCTTCCAGGTACCTGTCCTAGATTCCAGGGCGTAACAACGTTCGTTCCAACGCCTTTTACGGAGGAAAGCGGCTCAGAATTGGGCATGAGCTCTTTAGTCAAAGCAAGGCTTTGCTCATCCATTCCTATCTCGCCGTCGTAGCCCATTGCTCTGATCAAGGCAACAGCCCTCTGGGCTTTCCCAAAAGCATAGGCGCCAAAGCTTGCTCCAGATAGAAGGGCCTCATAGAAGCCACCAATATCATCATCGAAAATACATGAGGGATCCCAGGGATCGCCGTAGTTTGCTTCGGATACCAGATAATCACAGCATGGAAGGGCGCTATAATCCTTTACATCTCCTGTCACGAGAATGCTGGTTCCGACTTCGGTCTCCCATCCGAAGGCGCAGGAGCCGATGGTATGGCCGGTTGGGTATGTTTTGATTTCGACATCCCCCACAAATACGCTCTCGCCCACCGCAAATCTCCTGCCTTTATATTTGCGCCCATAGCGAATCTCCAGGGCGCGTGCAGTCTCAGAGGATGCCACAGCCAGCTCTGAAAGCATCGCGGATTTTCCGTAATGATCGCTATGGGCATGAGTAATGAGATATGCATCTGGCTGGATAGCATATTTTGGCGATCTGCTTGTATCTATAGAAAAAAGATGAGAATCGAATTTTATTGAAAAATGAGGCGCAGAACTGCCACGGCTATTAAGCCTTCTAACCGGCTCTACGCCATGATCCATGATCTATCTCACTTCAAAGCATCGTTTATGGCTTTGGTGAGTTCATCCTTGGATGTCACACCCATCCATTTCTTCAGCTCAACGCCGTCCCTCTCGAGGATTAGCGTAGGAACTACGAAGATGCCCTTCTGTGATGCCAGCTCTCCTTCTTTATCTACATTTATCTTCTTGAACTCGGCCTTATCCTTGAACTCAACCTTCAGAGCATCTATTATTGGGGACTGCATCCTGCAGGGCCCGCACCAGTCTGCATAAAAGTCCATAAGAACGGGTTTAGCCAAAGTATATCACCTCATGAAATCCTTGAGCTTTAACAAGTTAGATTTGATATTCATAGTATATCAAGCTATATCGAACTTCACGCCGATCTTAAATATCCTAATTGTAGGTAGGATAAGCTGGTTCATGCCAGTCCTTGATTTTATCTCTTCAAGGGCCGCAAGAATCCTTTGCTCCTTTGCGGATATAGTGAACCATAGGTTATAGCCCGTCTCATTCGGCCTCAGGTAATTGTGTGAGACCTCTTCGTATTCGTTCACAATCTCGGCAACCTCGTCGGCCTTCTCCTCCAATACCTGCAGGGCAACAAGGACCCCGCTATATCCTAATTTTCTCAGATCCATTATCGGCCCGATCCTTCTGATGAGGCCATCACATTTGAGCCTCTCCATTCTTTCGAGCACCTCTGACTCACTTATCCCCAGAGACTCGCCTAATGCCTGAAATGGGCTTCTTACCAGAGGGAATCCTTCCTGGACCATTTCCAGAAGCCTGATGTCTATATCATCCATCAGACGGCCTCCGGACATAGTGGATCGGACTCTAGATAATCGCCTGTCTTTGCATAGGCCCTTGCTCTACAGCCTCCGCAGATCTTTGTGTAGCCGCATTGACCGCATTTACCCTTGAGCTCTCGATCCTTCAACGATTTGAAGATCGGGGAGTTTTCCCAAATCTCGATGAAGCTCTTTTCACGGATACTGCCGGCCAGTATGGGAAGATAGCCGCATGGGTAGACCTCGCCTCTTCTAGAGATGAAGACGAAGCTTCTGCCTGCAAGACATCCCCCCTTACGTCTTCGCCCATCCTTCACCCTTGGCTCATCCATCAGCTCCAGCCCTTCTTTCAACTTTGGACCCTCCTTAGCCTTCGATATTCTGGCATATTGGGGAGCGCATGTAACTTGGATCTCGATGGGTCTCCTGGAGCTCTCCTTATCTATCATGCGGAGAATCTCTTCCTGCTGTACTGAGGATATTAGATCCTCCTCCCGCCCTCTGCCTGTCGGGACCAAGAAGAAGAAGTGAAGGGCTTTTGCGCCTACATTCTCGGCAAGATCAAACATGGATAGGATATTGTCTCTATTCCTTCTAGTAATAGTCGTATTGATTTGGAAATCGATTTTTCCCTGTAAGTTATCTATTCCCTTCATTGCCTGTATGAAGCAGCCGGAGCCTCGGGTCGCATCATGTGCTTTGGAATTGGGTCCATCGAGGCTTATGCTCACGCGCTTTATTCCGGAAGCTGCAATTTTGTCTACTATCTCAGGAGAGAGCAATGTTCCATTTGTAGCCAGTGAAGTGCGCAGGCCCTTATCGAAGGCGTGCTTCGCCAGCAAAAAGATATCAGGGCGCAGCAATGGCTCGCCGCCGCTCAGTATGATCATTGGCTGAAGTGCTGCGATCTCATCAATGAAGGCCAACGCTTCGCTGGCACTGAGCTCATCAGGCTCAGGCGTGAGCTTTGCTGAAGCTCTGCAATAGCTGCACTGCAGGTTGCAGGCAGATGTTGTCTCCCATGCTATTATCAGCATCAAAGGTAGCCTTTCTTATGCAGCAGCTCTGCATTGAGAATGCTTGCTCCTGCAGCCCCGCGGACAGTGTTGTGGCCCATACAGACAAACCTGATTCCCGACCTAATGCGTCCCACTGATACTGACATGCCATTACCACGGTTGCGATCGAGACGAGGCTGAGGCCTGTCAATCTCATCCTTGACTATGAGGGCCTTTTCAGGCGAAGTCGGCAGGTCGCCGAGGTTGGGATTGAAGTCGAGCATCGCTTTTCTTACCTCCGCAGGCGTCGGATTGTCTCTCATCGTCACCCAGACGGCTTCAGTATGGCCATCCATGACAGGCACGCGATGGCAGCTTGCACTGACTGTGAAATCCGCAGGAACTATTCTTTGTCCATCAAATTTGCCCAAGATCTTCTGGGGTTCCATTTCCACCTTCTCTTCCTCGCCGCCAATATAGGGGATTACGTTTCCAAGGATGGCCATGGAAGGAACTCCCTCATAGCCTGCTCCGCTTACAGCCTGCATGGATGCAATATGTACTGTTTGAATTCCGAACTTCATCAGCGGCTTTAGGGCCAGGGTAAACATGACGGTCGTGCAGTTTGGATTGGTTGTGAGGTAGCCATCCCAGCCCCTCTTCTCCTGCTGCACTTTTATCAGATCCAGGTGCTCATGGTTGCACTCCGGTATAAGAAGCGGCACATCGGCAACCATGCGGTAAGAGCTGGTGTTGCTTGCGACAGCAAAGCCCGCGGCAGCGAAGGCTGGCTCAGCAGTCTTTGCCTCATCAGCCGGGAGCGCCGAGAAGACTATTTCTGCATCCACCTCTCTGGGATCGACATTGACTACAGTCATATCTCCAATATCGGATGGAAGCTCGCTCTCAAGGCGCCATTTTGCAGCCTCGCTATATTTCTTTCCCGCACTTCTCTCAGAGGCGGCGAGGCTCGTAAGCTCAAACCAAGGATGGCTCTTTAGTCCCTCAATGAAACGCTGTCCTACGGCACCAGTGGCGCCCAGAACGCCTGCTTTGATCTTGGCCATTAAAATCACCTAAACTAGATTGGGCGATAGGAGCTGAGGTGTATATATTTCCTTCTCAGGGCCCGCCTTGTAAGGCTGGCAAGATAATCGATCATCTTTTCAACGGTTAATTTCAACAGCCTCTAAGATTATCAACTCAATATAATTTTTTCGGCGTTTTAATATTATATATTATTCAATTCTCTAAGGATAGTGGCCACCAACGCGGGAGGGAGTTCATGATAAGAACAAATAGTAAGCACTCGATGCAATTCATCACGTTCTAGTGATGCAGTATTCTGAGCAATATAAAGCATCGCTGCCCAATAACCTTCCTTTGATATCTTATCCTGTGCTTTCACCAGTAGGGTCTGGTTAAATTTTATCGCCGGAGCACCTATCTCTTTTAAAATTTCCTCTACCTTTTCATCTTCAGATCTGTTAGCTTTTGCCGCCTCTATAGCCATCTTGGCAAAATTCAGCGATTCTTTGGAGACCCCATTCAATATAAGTTCGGAAGCAAGTTTTTTTAATGTCTTACCTTGCAAAATGGATTCGGATTCAAGTGCAATGTAGGCTTCCAGCAATAGCTCAATCTTGGTATTCTTAGGTATAGGCATTTTCAGGGTCCTCAGTCCATTTTCAGATAGATTTTCTCATATATTAATCATCAAGGCCTCTTAGCTGTTTCGAATATAATCCATTATGTGACCATCTATTATGTAACTAATTTTATTATATTCGATTTTTTGATGATACCTATGGCGAAAGCGATAAATACTTTATCGTTGTTCCTTATGGTAAAAAGGAAAAATTACCAAAAAGGTAGTAATACCAAACTGGTGGAATAACGTAAATATCCCAAATGCTAAATTGAGGTGAAAAAAATTGCTGACCCATTATTTGACTGAGCCAATGAGAAACTATAGTAAAATGACTGAAGAGATCGTAAAGAATAAGCCAAAACATAACAAGGCTTATGGGATTAAGCGCCCGGAATCTAATAATATCGTGGTAGCAGCTACGGGAATCTTTTTGGTTCTCGTTATTGCTACAGAATTGTTACTAAACTGAAGCAATTGCAAATTATCGTAACGGTATGGAGGTTGATAATGCAAAAGAGATTGAACGATATAATCTTTTTTGTGATATTGGTGGCCGTCTTAATTACAATTTATGCATTCATGAGAACATCTTGAGGAGAAATCGAAATTCATCATACGATAAAAGGATTGATTGCAGGGAGGCAGAAAAAAGTGTTGACTGAATCTCAGGCAAAAGTTGCATATGTGATATTTGTGATCTATATCTTAGCAGTTTTTGCATGGAATTGGATGCCGAAATAGCCGATTGGGAGTGAAATATACAAACGAGGGATTAAAGTGGAGCATAGGAAAAATATGTGGCCTGTATGGATAGGAATTCTATCTGTGATCTTTATCATACTCCTTGCTTGGGGAATTACACATTGAGATTCTTAGAATCGATTTTAAACCAGTGCCATGGAATAATCGAAATGATATCTGGTATCCAGAAAACAAAAAGAAGGTAAGACTATGGGAAAAGGAGCAAGAGATGCTCTAATATTGTCTCTGCTAGTGGCTGCTGCTATCATTTGGTGGTGGGCGGTGATTCGATAAACTCTGCCATATTTAACTCGCTGGAGTAGAGAAGACGGATCGGGAAGTCCCCGGTCTTTAGGCCGGTCTCGTTAACTCTTCGAGTTAACGGGAGTTATGACGCAGTCGTAACAGGATGAGAGCGGAGTTCTCCCCCTCTTCTGGCATACTTACCAATAACTTTTTAAGGGGATAATGGGATACACCTATTTTAATATAATTCTTGAGAAGATGAACGATAGCCCTGAGATCGGCGATATCAAGAATCAAAAGATTTTTTATTATCATTAGTATAGACAGACTACTGGCATTGTATCCTGATCACATCATCCAGAGCCAGAAGGCCAATTAGTCGATCAGGTTCGCTTCGCTCCACAACTGGAAGCTGGCTGATATGATTTATAATCATTTTATTCATCGCATCAAATAGAGACTCATCGGGATAAGTTACCACCATCTTTGAGCTCATTATATCGCCCACTAATGTTTTTGGTCGATTTTCATTACTTACCTTCATCAGATCCAGCTTGGCCACAATTCCCATCAGTTTTCCATCATCGACTACTGGCACAGCATGGACTTCATTACTCTTCATGATTTCAGCAGCGTTATCTATCCTCGCCCCAGAATTGATGAGGGGCATATTGCTCGTCATAGCGCTTTTTACATTCAGAGATTTTAGAAGCATAACCGAGTAGTCATGCTGATGTGCTGGCGATTGCGCCCTGACATTTACCTGCTTCTCGTAGAGGTAATTATCACCAGTGACGAAATAAGCTATTGAACAGGCCAGCATGCTTGGAATAAGAAGGGTGTAATCCATGGTCATCTCGCTGACCATGAGGATAACTGCCAGCGGCACTTTGGCAATACCCCCAAAAAGGGCCATCATACCTACAATAACGAAAGTCGAGGGAGAACTGGGAGTGATCATCGGGAGATTATGTAGAACGCTCCACAAAACGCCGCCAGTCATTCCTCCAATCACAAGTCCGGGAGCAAAAACGCCGCCGCTGCCGCCTGATCCTATAGTGAGTCCAGTGGTCAAGATCTTTAGGATTGCGATAGCCAGCATGAGAGTCACCGGCAATGTGAGAAAGTCACCATTGATGGCGAATTGCAGCCAACCGTAGCCGGTACTCAGCACCTGTGGTATAAAGATACCTATTGATCCCACCAGTAATCCCCCAATGGCAGGCTTTATCCAGTTGGGGATGCCTATGTCTTTGAAAAAATCGCGCATGAAGTAAAAACTACGTCCGTAAATTATCCCAGCTAGGCCGCAAACTATTCCCAGAATGGCATAAGATGCAAGCTCATATGCGTTGTTGAAATGAGGAACGATGCCACTTCCAAAGATCGATGCCCAGCCACTCCATGATGCAAAAATGCTGTAGCCCACAACTGAAGCGATAAAGGATGGCAATAGAGCCTCGTATTCGAAATCGCGACGATAGAGGATTTCCATGCTTAAGATCGCTCCACCGAGAGGTGCCTTGAAGATAGAGCCGATACCAGAACCTATCCCGGCTGCCATGGCGATGCGCCGGTCATTCACAGACAGATTAAATAAATCTGCAAGAGCTGATGCGGCTCCTGCTGCTATTTGGGCAGTAGGTCCTTCCCTTCCGGCACTGCCGCCTGAGCCAATGGTGATAGCAGCTGAGATGGATTTAACAATAGGCACCCGTCGCCGGATGAAGCCCTCTTTATTATGAAAGGCGTCTATTGCCGCGTCGGTTCCATGCCCTTCCGCCTCTGGTGCTAGGTTGTAAACTATAATCCCACTAAGAAGGCCGCCAATTGTGGTGATAACCGGGAACATCCAAGGCCTGGCGGCGGCGCTTACCAGAGTGACACCCTCTCCGGATGCCATAGGCAGAACGTATCCAGCCCCAAGCCCAAGCAGAAGCCTGGTTGCCTCGGTCAATAGCCAGTAAAAGATTATAGAACCAATCCCTGCCGCAATTCCTATGAAAAGGCTTAAGGTGATCCATTTTCTGGCGTAACCGACCGATGATAGATCGCATAGTTTTTTGATCTCTGATTTTGTAATCATAACCTGATCAGACCATCTCTAGCTCTGATGCAGAACAACCAACTGCAGCATTTGATTTAAGCTATTCGTTCCTCCAGCGATTGACGCAAAATTTTTTAAGAAATATGTTAAATACATCTGTCGATGAGAAGGTTTGATTATAATGGGGGTCAAACAGGGGCCATATTAACACTTTTTTTGATAACGCTTTTGGCACCTTTGGCACCGTCAGTAAACGCCTTTCCGCTCCATGGCGGAAATGGCGCAGTCAATGCAACCATCTATGGCATTATGGAATATGAATATGGCGATGGAATCTACATTGATATCTCAGCAAGTGATAGAGATACATACAATGTTGAGCTGATCGATGCTGATAATAAGACTTATAGCGGCAACAATGGGCCATATAGATCTACTCTAAGTGAATCTCCAACAAGGACCAAATATAACAGGTATAATAGAGATATACTATTGTTCAATGTTCCTAAAGATATTGTCATAAACCGCCTGAGGATAATACCGGGTCAATCTGAGCCCTTCTTAATAAGATGGACTGGCGTGCCCGAAGCCTCTAATGGTAACACTGTTCTCAAGTTTTACGGAGCGACATTTGAACCGAACGGAATGAGGTGGCTCCAGGGCAACTGGAACTTCGATGTTAACCTCACCAATAAGGCGAACCAGACCTTAGAATATAATAATTCGGATTTTGCTATGGTAGACCAGTTCGGCTGGGTTTATCAGGGTGGCATTGATGACGGATTGAAGAAAATCCTTCCAGAAGAGTCGCTGCGTTTCAACATCAAAATACCATTAGTATCGGAGATATCCAGGCCTGTGGAGATAATCTATAAAGGCATAAAGCTGAACATATCCGCATGGATATAAGTCTGCAATCTTTTATTTTAGCTGAAGTAAAGAAATCTTCTCATCCATGCACGTCGAATACTATACAACGTACTTGATTGCACTCACCCTTAAGAGGCCTTGCGGAAGAAGCCTACAGGTGGAAGATCTGAGCGCCAGCCGAGCTCTACTTCATGAACTGTAAGATATTTGTCACGCCGACACAATATATCGCAAAAGATCTCAAGGAGTTTGTCGAGATCCTCCGGAAGATCGGAGATCAGTTAAAGATCTGCATTTATTTCTTCTTAAATACCCGCTTAAACGGAGGAGATATCTCACAAATGAGGATATTTCCCTTTCCCATCTTTTTAGCCTTTATAAATCCATTTTGGATAAAGTAGCTTAAAACGAGGTTAATCATCCATAAAGGCATCTGCA
Organism: Methanotrichaceae archaeon; assembly: GCA_041946675.1. GTDB lineage: Archaea > Halobacteriota > Methanosarcinia > Methanotrichales > Methanotrichaceae > CAWBKV01. The sequence continues at coordinate 9,543 of JBHGAU010000007.1, forward strand.
GGGAGATAGCAATATCCTCACTTCTTAAAACGGTTTCATTAACTATTTTTTCGGGTACAAGATTAAACAGATAATAATAATCTTTTTGATAGGTTCTGGCGTATTCCTCAAAACATACGGCACTAATATTAATGCTTATAGGGGTTCTTTTTATGTTGTACTCCACATCAAAGTAACCGTAATTCCTCAGAACATTTATCGATTTAATAAAATTCTCTTTAAAAATATTAAGATATTGGATATCCTTGCATAGATCGCTTAGTTTGATGGTGTTCGATTCAATCTCCAAGGCTTTTTTGTAAATGAGCTGCAATACCTGCTGGTCATCATGGTCGATTTCGCCAGACATTCCAGTCATAATATTCATATCGTTTGTTATCTATTAAAACTATACGCTTAAGCATCAATCCGTTTGCCATTGAAGCTGCCACCTCGAAGGGTGGAAACCATAACTGTAGTGCTCATCTACTGGAAGGGTTTTGAAGTAGGGCAGGAGTTCATTTTAACGGCAGGTATACATTGTGCTATGTGTTAGCGACAGTAACACATGCGATTGCTTATTTTCGGCAAAAAATGTTAGAGTCGAAGGCTTTTTATCTTTAGGACTTACGCAGTTGAATATACCATCAAGGGATACGTAGGAGATTGAATATAAGTTCGTATGGCATGGCGTATGATTCTGCGCTTGGATTCAAACCAGGTTTGACCTCTTTTGAGCCTTTCTACATCTAGCCTGATAAAAGCTCTTAGCGAGAATAATATATGCGCTTTTTGGGATTGGCTTTTTCTGGCTTGACAGTTTTCAATTCCGCAAAACTGCTTTACGCCTCTATGATATTCTTCGATATTCCAGGAAATTAAGCCTAATTCCTTGCGTTTTGGCTCATCCATATCCAGCAGATCGGTTGCCCAGTATTCTATGTCACCATCTTTAGTGACTATCTTAAACACTTTGATAAAACCGTAAGCTATTTCTTAAAGAAACCCCCATGAGCCGCAGGACGACGGCTCATGCCCGAGGAATGTAAAACAGATAAGGAATGATCTCCAAGCTATTCTTGATATGGGCAGTGAAGGCTCTACCCACATTGGGACCACAGATCCCGTTGCGGAAACTAGCCAACGTCTCACGAATGCCAGAATGCGTCTCAGAACGCGTATAGGAATTTGCACCTTCGAGGACATCTCAGCTGCCCATATCAGGACGGTTTTATAGTTATGGAGAAGCAATTGAATAAAGTTTGCGGAGCAGACATACACAAGAAATTCCTCATAGCAACCATACTTTCTAGAGAGGGCATAAAGCAAACTGATAGATTCTGCATGACGTTGGATGATCTCCTGGCTTTCAAGAACTGGGTCATCGAGAATGGTTGTGAACAGGTAGCAGTTGAATCCACAGGAGGCTATTGGATTTCTATTTACTCAGTTTTAGAGGGCTCGGTTGATTTGATAGTAGCTAACGCTTACAAGATCAAGCACACGCCGGGACGTAAGACCGATAAAATCGATTCTCAATTTATAGCCGAATTATGCCTTAACGGCATGATTGAACCTTCCAGGATATTTCCCAAGGCAGATCGGGATCTCAGAACGCTATTAAGAGCTAGAGAAGGTTATGTTAATGACATGACACGAGAGAAGAACAGGATTCATCATGCTCTTGAGTCCTGTGGCATAAAGATCTCCTCAGTTCTCTCGGATATCTTCGGCAAGAGTGGTCGATACATTCTGGATTGCTTACTTGAAGGATTGGAGATTGATGATATTCTCAAGGGCATTAAGGTAAAAAGTATCAAGAAGAAGTCGAACTTGATCAGAGAATCAATTAAAGGCAGCATAGATATTACACAAATCCTCCTGATACGTGGATCATTAGAACAAATAGCTACTATTCAGAATCGAATCGATGAGCTCGAAAAGGAGATCAAAAGCAGAATCGCCAGCAGAAAAGATGATCTTAGAATAGCGATGTCTATTCCCGGTGTAGGATTCATTGCTGGATCTACTCTTCTATCCGAGATCGGTAATATCAATGACTTCAAGAATCCAGATCAACTTGCAGCTTGGGCAGGCCTTGTTCCCTCAGTTTATCAATCAGCAGGAAAGCTCATTACCGGTAGCATCACTAAGCATGGATCAAGGCATATCAGAAGAATACTCGTCGAGATTGCGCGTGTTATCTCCAGAACCAAAGACTCAAAGCTAAAGAGATTCTTCATGAGAATAAAAGCCAGGAAAGGATCAAAAGTAGCTGCAGTAGCTCTCGCCAGAAAAGTGCTGTGCATGCTTCACCATCTTTTGACTAATAGGGAGATGTACCAGGAAGAGGGGGTTCAAAAGAACGTAAAGTTGAGTATTGAGAAAACTGCCACGTCGGTCGAAATGAGCTTGGAGGAAATGATACAGTATATTGCTAAAGCTGGATTCGTAGTTCGAAAGGACGAAGGGATGGGGGGATAGTCTCCTTCCCTGCTATTGATTTACAAAGTTTTACATAGGAATGTGGGTTTGAATGTCATAGCTTTTAATTTATTTGAAACTAATTACGTTGAAAATGCTATCGAAATCGTTAAAATACTATATATGCATAGATATTATAAATATTATAATTAAATATAAAATAATTGGCCTAATGGCCAAGTAGCACATTTAAATTCTATGCATAGCGAATCCACCACCTCTCCATCTCCTTATTTCTTACATTCTGATGAGCGAGACAGATTATCTTTGCAATCCTCATCACCAAGCCAAATTATATGCGCAAGGTTCCATATTTTTATAGCTTCATTTCTTCGGCCTTGTTTGCACAATACCCAACCTTTGTGAGTAAGCATATGACCCAATCTTTTCCAATTATAATCTGCATTGATATCACGGTTCATTAGGATTTTCTCACTATGGTTAACAGTATTGGATGCCACACCTAATGCTGCCTGATATCCTGGGCTTCCTTCCGCAGCTTTCGCAGCAGCTACATCCGTGTCAGCCTTAATGCATTCTGTATCCTTTTTCCACCAATTCCACGGGTCCGGATCACCCGGATAAGGTCCGCTCATATTCTCCCTCCTAGCCTACCTCATGCTATATTTCAGTTACCTCATCCGTTTATTTGCAATGTAAAAGCCGGGATGATTAATTGACTGCCAATATTAATACAAATTTAAAAGCTTTTCGGCCAGTCAAACATCCATGATCATCTTGCTCATGCAAGAAGGATAAAAACCAGATATTCCAATCAAGCCATTATTGCTTGATATGGGCGGTGAAGGCAGTCCGCCGTTTAGGGATATAGACCCGATAGTCAAACTAGCTAAAATCCTGCGGATGCAAGAATGCGTCAGTTGAACGCGAATGCGAATGAGCACCCTTTGAGGATTAAGTAATCCGCCCATATCAGGCCAAGAATAATCAGGGACTCTCAGAGGAATAGGAATAAGGTTTGTGGCATTAATGCCCACAAACGGTTTCCGATAGCAACAAGTCTTTCACGAGATGCGAAAAAGGAGACTAAGCGCTTCAGTATTGCCATTGAAGATCTCTTGAAATTCAGAGATTGGGTTATGGAAAATGAATGTGAACAAGTAGCAATAGAATCAACCGGAATCTATTGGCATCCTGTTCATGCTATTCTAGAAGGAAAAGTCGAATTGGTAGTTGCTAATGCCTATAAGATTAAGCATACACCCGGAAGGAAGACAGATGTCATTGACTCTGAGTAGATTGCAGAACTCTGCCTCAATGGCATGATTGAGCCTTCCCGGATTTTTCCTAAAGAAGATCGAGAGCTTAGAAGGCTAACTAGAGCCAGAGAAGGGTATGTCAAGCAGATGGCCCAGGAAAAGAACAAGATCCATCACTCTTTGGATTCCTCATGCGTCAAGCGTGCCTCCGTGATTTCCGATATATCTGGCAAATCGCGAATGTATATTTTGAATTGCATTCTTGATGGAAGAGATATCGATGAAATCATATAAGGCATTCCATCTGAACGGCTCAAGAAGAAGGCAGATCAAATCAAAGAGTCTATCAAGGGTCATTTAGAGTTTCCCAGATCGTTTTGATTCGGAGATCCATGATTTTAATGAAGTCCATTCAGGATAGGATAGATGAACGGAATAAAGAGATCAGCGCCAGAATCGATAGATGTAATAATGATTTAATCATAGCCATATCTGTACCTGGGATAGGTTTTGTCTCTGCAACTGCTATTTTGGCAGAGATCGGTAACTACACTGATTTCAAAAATTCAGAGAAGCTTGCTGCTTGTGTGGCCTTGTTCCTTCTTTGTATCAGTCAGCAGAAAAGGTAGTGCTTGGTGGAATAACCAAACAAGGTTCCAAGCATATCCGAAGAATGTTGATTCAGGTCGCTTATGCGATATCAAGAGCTAAAGACTCTAAGCTGAAAAGATTCTTTTTAAGGATTCAAGCCAAAAAGGGATCTAAAGTAGCAGCGGTGGCTCTGGCCAGGAAGGGATTATGCATTCTCCACCATCTTCTAATCAAGCAAGAAATGTATGCAGAAGATACGAATAAAAAGAATATGCGTCAGAAGGCTTCAGTATCGCCTTCGTCTATTGAGATGACGATCGAAGAGATGATTGACTGCATCATCCGAGCTGGTTATATTGTTACAAAAAGCGAGGGTAGAGTCAGACAAAGTTAATCGGTTTTCGGGGTGTTTTCATGCGAAACGGCGGCGATGCACCCCACTGCAAGCAGTGGGGCATGCGAGGCGTCGCCACATTATATCACAATTAGCTAATAGATACATCCCTACATGCATTATTTGCATCGCTAGCTCTGAGCAGCTTGTTCATGTCTTAAAGCCATTTTCTTTGTGATATCTATGAATTAGCTCCTCATAGTATAGTTTCTTTGCTGTTAAAGAATAAGCATAGTCTTCTTGAGTATAAATATTATGGGCCTTTTTTGTATATTTTTCTGCTGTGTTGGATAACTGAATGACGGCATTTTTCTATTGGCTATTTATTTAATAAGTTTAATCATTTATCTACAAGCATAATAATATGCTATAAGATGATACCATTCTGGCAGCTTCCTTTATCATGCCCTCGGGAGAAGTTGCCCTAACAGATTCGCCGAAGATTCGTTTAATAGCTGAAAAGACGCTTTCTACTGCCCATCTTCGCCCATAGCCATGAATTTTCTTCCAGCTATTATAACCGAGCTTTTTCATTTCCAGGACAGATTCAGATCTGTCGGAATCATCGTTAGCAACTGCATTTTTTCTTGTCTTGACCCCAGGTTTGCTTACGCCTTTCTTTTTCAAATATTCAAAGACCGATTTCTTATCATAGGCTCCATCCATCAAAGCATCTTCAATCTCAATGTCTTTAAGGAGCGGTTCTACCATTTCATGATCTCCAGTCTTCTCATCGGTAATCTCAAAAGCTACTGGTTTTCTTGTTTCAGTATCAACAGCAAGATGGACTTTAATCCAGCCTCTGCGCTTCGTCACATGCTTTTTCCGTATCCAGTCGCCTCGATTAGTTACTTTGATGCCTGTTGAATCTACAGCTACTACTATATCGTTATCAGGCAATGGGATATTCATATCCTCCTTTCTAATCCTCTCCCAAAGCGTTGTATAATCCGCAGATCTTAAGCCTGGAACAAAACCGCTCAAAGCATGCAGATAACCTTCTAGCTGGCGATAGGGCAGATGCATAAAAGTATAGATTAATGCACAAAATTGTATGAACGTCTGAGGATACTTGAACGGCCTCCCGTTCTTTCTTTTATTCATTACTTTAAGCTCTTTATCCCAGTCTTCTACAAAGTCCAAGTCAAGATAAAACCAGCCCCTTTTGACTAATCGCTCGTTATACTCAGGCCAGTTTTTGTTATCATTTTTAACCATTCTATATTTAGTATATTGTTAAGCATATATAGTTATCCAACACAGCATATTTTTCCTAAAATCGGTTATTTCCTTTCTTTATTCTGGAAATAATGCAATAATCCGGAAAATTGTTTAAATAGAAATTTTAAACACCTTGCCTATACTGTAGAATAATTTAGCGATTAAATGGAAACTTATATATGCAGTCATAAAAAAAGCCGCAAACTTTATAATTATTAACAAGTATAGGCTAAAAAAGGTGGGAAGAGATGATATTAAATATTAATTTTAGATTAGCATTTTTGGCCATAGTCTTTATTTTTTGGATGGTCTTGGCGCTAGGTGAAGATAACAAAGAAGATAATTGGAAGAATATGAGCATTTCGGAGATAGATAATTCCCTCGACCAATTTGAGGGAGGGTCTCATGATTTTGAAGTAGCTGAAAACTCTTTTAATGCGTCTATCAGGGAGTGCTCCTCCTCAACAAGCGAGCAATGCGTTGGTGCCTATTATGGAAAAGGTAGAGTGCTTAATGATAATAGAGAAAATTATAGAGAAGCGATTAAATACTTCGATCAGGCATTAAAAATAGATCCCTCCTGTTGCCAGTGTTTAGACCAAAAAGGATGGTCTCTATATGAATTAGAGGATATTAATCTTGCCATCTCAACTGCCGATGCTGCCCTGAAAATTTGTCCGATGAATGCCCATATATGGAATAATAAGGGCATCTATTACTATATGCTTAACGACTACCAAAAAGCGCTGGAATGCTTTAATAAAGCGGTTGAATGTGATCCCAAATGCGGAGATGCATGGTGGGACAAGGGCAAAGCACACATAAAGCTTGGACAGGAAAACGATGCAGCATTAGCCTTTGCCAAGGCGAAAGAATGCGGCACAAGCGAGCAAACTACTGAGCAAGAGGAATAAATAGAATTGATCATGCAATCGAATTCAAATATTGCTCCTCTCCTTTTGGAGGCCGCTTGTATAAATTAATTTTATTTTTTTTTATTTTTCTATGTGTAATCGTATGCGCAACAAAGGGAGTTGATGGTAAACAGTCTGTCTCTTCTGAAACCATTCTTAAAAAGATAAATAACCGAGAGTCTATAGATTATACATCTTATATAATTGAAGGCGATCTCAATCTGGATGATATCGATAATTCTACAGTGAGGTATATTGATTCGCCCATAGCCATTATTGATTGTGAAATAAAGGGAAATGTATTATTTAATAGATCTGTATTCAATAGAAAAGTCGATTTCGAAAAAACAAGGTTCTATGGAAATTTAAGCTTTGAGGGGGCCCAATTCCAAGAGGGAGCCAATTTTGGCCAGTGTGATTTTTATGAATATGCCTCATTTCGTAATGCAATCTTCAGGGAATCCAGTGTTTTTTGGAAGACTCGATTCTTTAGATTTTCCACGTTCAGGAATGCAAGATTTGACGGAAGCAAAGCTGATTTTCACAAGTGCCAATTTATGAAAGATGCCAGCTTCAATTTTGCTAACTTCAATGTCGATGAAGCTACATTTGAGCAATCAACCTTCAACTATCTCGTGAACTTCCAGAGATCTATGTTCAAGGGAAAAGCCTCCTTTATAAGCTCTCAATTCAATGAGATGGCGGATTTCAGCGAATCGCAGTTTAATTCATCGTTGGATTTTCTTGGTGCAAAGTTTGAAAAGGAACTGTATTTTAATAATGTAAAATTTGATAGATTAAACATCAATTGGGACTCAATACGTTACAAATTAATAAGCGATGAACCCGGCTATATCCAGCTTATAAATAATTTCAGAAGGATTGGACAATTTGCTGATGCCGATAATTGCTACTATCAATATCGTGAGTGGAAAAGAATTAATCGACCTCCTAGTGAGTGGACAGAAGAAATTTCGGATTATTTATCTTGGCTATCTTGCGGCTATGGAATCCGCTGGCACCATACTTTATTGTCAGGCATTATGGTAATGGGCCTCTTTGGCTTGTACTATGAAATACAAAGCTTTAAGGATATAATTCAAGCATCGTTTCATAAAAGAGGCTTAGAAAACGCAGGTAATAGCAGTTTCAAAGAAAGTCTAAAAAGGGCTGTGTCCATTAGTGCTATAACTTTATTATCGTTGCCTTCCGATTGGTATCCTCTCGGAAGAGACGAATATACAGAGTTTATAAAGCACCATCTATGTTCAGCAATCTTCGAGCGCATTATCGGCTGGGGCCTTATGCTGCTCTTAATAGGCACTATAAGCAGACTGATGGTGAGGTATTAGATAATTAAACTTAAAAATATGAAAATATGGGATCATGGGACAGATCCCTATGCGGCTATGCGTATATCTCCCCAACGCGCTCGATCTCTCGAGACGCCTTCTTGCGAAGCTCTCCGCCGAGCTTTGCATAATATTTCATTGTATCCGGGGTGACTGATGGCCCTATCTCCTCTATGGCGGCAAGGAAATGCTTTTGGCTGACGATTTGCGTGTCCATATTCTCTCTTAGTGCCATTCGTCCTGCTTTACGCACAACGGCAGCTATATCTGCACCCGTATATTGTTCTGTCAGGCCAACAAGCTCGTCTATATTCACGTCTTTGTCCAGCGGCATCTTCTTGAGGTGAACCTCGAAGATGCGGCGGCGAGACTCAGGATCTGGCACAGGAGCCATAATCAGTTCATCGAACCTTCCCGGACGAAGCAGTGCAGGATCGATTATATCCGGCCTGTTCGTTGCTCCTATTACTACTACACCTCTCAACTCCTCAAGGCCGTCCATCTCGCTCAATAGCTGGTTCACAACGCGTTCGGTCACATGAGGCTCACCAAGCGCGCCGCCTCTGATTGGAACAAGCGCATCAAGCTCGTCGAGGAATATTATCGTCGGAGCAACTTGCTTCGCGCGTCTGAAGATCTCCTCCACGCGCTTTTCGCTCTCTCCATACCACTTTGACAGCAAAGCGCTTCCCTTAACTGTGATGAAGTTCGCCTCGCTTTCATTGGCCACGGCCTTTGCAAGCATTGTTTTACCTGTTCCCGGAGGCCCATAAAGCAATACGCCCTTTGGGGCATCGATGCCCAGGCGCCTGAAGCTTTCTGCATGACGTAGAGGCCACTCTACAGCCTCGATTAAAAGATCCTTGACATCTTCCAGGCCGCCTATATCCTCCCATTTCACATTCGGAATCTCAACCAATACCTCTCTTAGGGCCGATGGCTGGACCTCTCTCATAGCAGCCTCAAAATCCCCTCTCTGGACTATCAGCCGGTCCAGAATCTCCTTAGGTATTGTCGGCTCATCCAGATCGATTTCCGGAAGGATACGACGCAGGGCATTCATAGCAGCCTCTCTGGTAACTGAGGCAATATCAGCGCCTACGAAGCCGTAAGTCCTCTCGGCCAGCTCATCCAGGTTTACATCCTCATTCAAGGGCATGCCCCTGGTATGGATCTGGAAGATCTCTCTTCTTCCATCTATGTCAGGCACACCCAGCTCAATCTCGCGGTCAAAGCGGCCGGGCCTTCTGAGGGCCATATCCAGAGCTTCCGGCCTGTTTGTGGAGCCTATAACAATTACATTCTTGCGCTCCTTGAGGCCGTCCATCAAAGAGAGAAGCTGGGCGACGACACGGCGCTCTACCTCCCCAGTAACCTCGCCCCGCTTGGGTGCTATTGAATCGAGCTCGTCGAGGAATATGATTGCAGGAGTATTCTTCTCAGCCTCCTCAAAGATATCTCTTAGCGCCTTCTCGCTCTCTCCGTAATATTTGGACATTATCTCCGGGCCGTTGATGCTTATGAAATATGCATCGCTTTCATTTGCAACTGCCTTTGCCAGCATCGTCTTGCCTGTGCCCGGAGGGCCGTGCAGCAGAACGCCCTTTGGCGGATCAATTCCAAGGCGGTCGAATAGCTCCGGGTGCTTCAGCGGAAGCTCAATCATCTCACGCACCTTAGTTATCGCTGGCTTGATGCCGCCGATATCCTCATAGACTACAGAGGGCACCGGCCTATCTGCAGCCTCAATAGCCTGGGGCAGAAGTTCCATCTCCGTGCTTTCTGTAATCTTGACTATTCCACTGGGGCTCGTTGAGATAACTCGCAGCTTGATTTCTCCCAGGCCGAATGCCTGAGCACCTAAAAAGCCTCTGAAGATCTCCTCGAACATAGTCTCTCGCCCCAGCGAATCCGCCGGCGGCTTTCTGACACTTGTCGTGGAGATAACATCTCCTTTTGTAACTGGCCTTCCGTGGAAGACCTTTGTAAGAACATCGCCCGGCGCGAAGATCTGCATGCCCGGTGTCACAGGGGCTAGCGTCACGTGCTTTGCCTCGCTCCAAACAGCCTTCCTGATATCTACATACTGGCCTATGCTTGTGCCAGCATTCGATCTTATGAGGCCGTCCATGCGGGCTATATCAGATCCCTGGTCTGCCGAGTAAGCATTTACTGCCAGGGCTGCTGTTGCTCTGGTGCCTGTAACCTCGACCACATCAAGAGTACGTGCATTAAGCTTTTCCAGGAAATGCTCACTGACTCTGATTATGCCCTTTCCCACATCTCCTTGATTCGACTCTGCTACCTTGAGCCTGATGGGTTCTCCGTTGCTCATACTTTCCACACCTGATACCAGATAAAGATATACGGGCTTATTTTTTAAGTAGTTTGCCGTATTCATTGTGAACAACCTTATCTCATTTCAATGACATGAAGGCGAAAACGTCTTTAAACAGAATTTAGATCTTATAGGCGTAATGAAAATAGTCTCAACATGTGATTCTTTACAGTTTGATAAGGAATTATATTCATTAATTGTAGTAGCCGGTTTTTTTATATGATTTGAATGTTATAAGATACGTTTGAATGTTATATGATATCATCCATTACTTTGTCCCAGTACCTTGAGTTTTGAGATCTAGTCCGATTGAACCTACCTGAATCCATTCTACTTCTAGTAGCAAAGATCGGATAAATGGGGATAAGTAATCCGGAGATATATAAGTTAGCTGCGTGGTGTGAAAGTAACAGATACAGGCTGTTACAGGCTGTATCCCGCCATTGAAATGGCGGAGATCAGCCAAGCACTCTTTCCAAATGAACATATAAAGCGAATAGTGATAATATGAAGATAGGAATAATCGGCTCAGGAAACGTCGGCAGCGCGCTTGGAAAAATATGGGGGAGAAGTGGTCACGATATCCTATTCAGCTCGCGTCATCCCGAAGAGCTAAAAAGCCTCGCAGAATCGATAGGTAAGAATGTATGCTACGGCACTCCTGCTGAAGCTGCGAAGTTCGGGGAGGTTGTGATATTGGCAGTTCCATGGACAGGGGTGAAAGATGCCCTAAAATCTGCCGGCTCATTCAATGGAAAGATCCTTATCGACTGCACAAATCCTCTGAAGCCCGATATGAGCGGCCTTGCAGTGGAGCCCAACACATCCGCCGCCGAGGAGGTTGCCAAGATGGCAAAAGATGCTCATGTTGTTAAGGCATTCAATACTACCTTTGCAGCAGTGATGAAATCAGAATCCAGGATGTTTGGGTCCGTGAAACCAGTAGGCTTCTATTGCGGTGGCGATGATTCTGCCAAAACCATTGTGTCTGGCCTAATAGGAGAGACAGGGCTTGAACCGGTCGACACCGGGCCGCTGATGAACGCTCGGTGCCTTGAATCTATGGCTATGCTTATTATCCAGCTGGCTTTTGTAAGAGGAATGGGAAACAATATGGCCTATGCTCTCCTCAGGCGTTAATAGATTTTGATAGATGAAATAAATGCCATTATTTCGATCATTAACATCGCAGAGATCTGTCTACTATGGCTAATATTACAACTAGAAATGGGGTTGATCTGGAAAAGCTGGTTACAACTACCAGTGCAATCAGAGCAGATCCTAACATGGCCCAGCTCAAATTCCGGGCAAATACAAAATGGCTGGACGGCGCCAGGTCGAGAACAAATATAAAAGAGTTCACAATCGATGCTGATGAGCCGGCGGTCCTTTTAGGCAGCGGCAAGGCGCCTAATGCTGTTGAGATGGTTCTGGCTGCACTGGGATCTTGCCTTGCAGTGGGATTTGCATATAACGCTGCAGCTAGAGGTATTGTTCTGCAATCGCTGGAGATAATGCTGGAAGGAGATCTGGATCTTCAGGGATTCCTTGGAACATCGGATAAAGTTCGACCAGGCTACCAGAATATCAAAGTCAAATGCAGGGTGAAGAGTTCTGCGCCAAAGGAGAAGATCGAAGAGCTTTTCAAATATGTCCAACGTACATCGCCGGTAACAGACATAATCCGAAATCCGGTGCCAGTGATTATGGAGCTTGAGAAGCAGAAATAGCAAATGGACTAGCAGCAACTGCATTATCGATAAAAGATGATGAAGCAGGGCAGATTGGGGTTGTGATTATGGATGGGCTGATGAAAGGCAAGACTGTTCTCATCACAGGTTCCACAGACGGCATAGGCATGCAGACCGCCATTGGTCTGGCACGCATGGGCGCAAATATACTCATCCACGGCCGGAATCTAGAGAAGGGCAAAGCAGTATTGAAGGAAGTCTCCAAAGTTAGCGGCAACAGCGATCTGGAGCTTTTCATTGCAGATCTCTCCTCACAGAGAGAGGTGCGAAATCTCGCTTCAGAGATCAAGAAAAATCATGATCATCTGGATGTTCTGATAAATAACGCCGGTATGTTCGAAAAAGAGCGAAGGCTTACCAGGGACAGCATCGAGACTACTTTTGCGGTCAACTATCTTGCGCCATTTCTCCTTACGAATCTTCTACTGGACCTGCTTAAGAGAAGCGCTCCCTCAAGGATCATAAATGTGGCATCAATCGCTCACAGATCTACGGCCATCGATTGGGACAATCTCCAGGGCGAGAGGTATTATGACGGCTTTAATGCCTATGCCGTATCCAAACTGTGCATAATTCTATTCACTTATGCTTTATCCCGGCGCTTGAAGGACTCAGAAGTCACCGTTAACTGCCTTCATCCAGGTGTTATAAAAACAAAGCTGCTGCGCGAAGGCTTTGGGAATTATCCTGGAGAGACCCCCGAGAAAGGAGCCAGGACATCCATCTATCTTGCCAGCTCTCCTGAGATGGAAGGTGTGAGCGGCAAGTACTTCGAGAACCAGAGGCCGGCTCATTCCTCAACAATCAGCTATGATGAGGCACTTCAGGAAAGGCTCTGGAAGATCAGTGAGAATCTTACGGGGCTTGGATAACTGAAATCGCAGCTGTATTTAATAGCTGCATGTGATCGGGAAAATAAATGACCAAGAAGTATTGAAAAAGGATAAGCGGCATACTCCAAGCCGCCTGAACATTACAGGCTATATCGGCACCAGTAATACGGCTGGAAAATTGTATGCCGTTTGACATCAATTGTATGCCTTTAGATGCTATTGTTCTGTCCCAAGCCAACAAGCAATCCTAGCCTTAATGGTCTCATGGCGATATTGCTGACGCCTGCATCCGAGTTGCCATTCAGGAAATTGTTGATAGTTGAAGTATACAAGCTACCTGATGATAAGCCTCCTGGCTCTTTGGCGAAAGTTGAGCTTTTAAATATCTCAGGATTTACACCAGAGAGACTAATTATGGGCAGACTATTCATAGTATACCCGGATCCTAACGGATTTACTAGAGAGGTATTGGGTTGCTGTCCAACCGTTATGTAGTTTTCATTTAATGCATTTGACGGCAGTTGTGCGACAATGAGCGCTGCCAAAATGGCTTTGAGTAGTAAGCTAGAGTATCCTGTCATTTAACACCTCCAATGATTCCATTTCGGTCATCGACGAAATATAACCGAAGTGCGATCTCCAGTATAGACCTATCGGCCTTAAATACCGTCTCCCATTTACGGCAAATGACGAGATGAATTCTCTGAGCTATAAACTTTGCGGTTGTATATGGACATGCTGAGTTGTTAGCCATTGCGCGGTTTGCTTTTCAGTTCCATTTATACGGGAAATAAGTCATATGGGTGCTGCTTCACATTCTCATACCGTGAGATATCCATCATGGAGCTAACCTAAACTTATCATGTCTGCGATCATAAAGATTAAATATTATCAAGTGACTAACTTCAAGTTAGTAATAGTAGAGGTAAATAAAAAGCCATGGAAACTCTAATTCATACTTCACCGGATAAGATCACTACACCCGAAGTGGTCATACCTCCAGATGGAGAGCTTCTGGATGCCTACTCGAGAGCAGTGATCAATGCAGCTGATAGGGTCAAACCATCCGTTGTGAACGTTGAGGTTTACCACGGAATAGGCAGCGCCAGGCTCAACCCCCAGATGAACCGCGGAGCAAAGGGCAGCGGCTCAGGCTTCGTATTCACGCCTGATGGATTCATACTCACAAACAGCCACGTGGTTCACAGAGCTACCAAGATAGAGGTAACTTTGCAGGATGGCAAGAAGCTCCCGGCAAAAGTCATCGGCGATGATCCTTACACAGACCTCGCCGTCATCAAGATCGATGCCTCAGACTTAACGCCGGTCCAGTTCGGAGATTCAAAATCGATAAAGGTTGGCCAACTGGTAATAGCCATCGGAAACCCATACGGATTCCAGTGCACAATTACATCCGGAGTTGTGAGCGCTATGGGCCGCACTCTCAGGACAGACTCGGGAAGGCTGGTGGATGATGTCATCCAGACAGATGCAGCCCTCAACCCAGGAAACTCAGGCGGCCCTCTCATAACCGCTCAGGGCAATGTGATCGGCGTTAACACTGCCATAATCTATCCCGCACAGGGCATCTGCTTCGCCATACCGTCGAGCGTTGCACAAACGATCGCATCAAAGCTTATCAAGGACGGCAGGATCAGGCGCGGCTATATAGGCGTCGTCGGACAGGATGTAACCCCTGATAGCTACGTCGTCAAGACCTTCGGCCTGCAATGCGATAAGGGCGTGCTTGTGGTCCGCGTTGAAAAGGATGGCCCTGCAGATAAGGCGGGCCTGTTAAACGGCGATGTGATCGTTGGCCTTGACGGCAAAGCGATTACAAATATCGATGAACTTCACAAGCACCTCACCGAGGACAAGATCAACACGAAATCGATGCTCGATGTGCTGAGGATGACTGAGAGGCTCAGAATAGAGGTTATACCTGAGGAGCTTAAGACCGAGAGTGTCTCAGAACAATTCATTATCGAAAATTAGCTAGACAGCTGGACATTACGCGCGAAGATCTGAAATCTGAGTCGGTCTCCAGCGGGCTCTTATTGCAAAGATTGCAAAGGTTGCAAAGAACTGCAAAGAGCCCCGCTCCAAACTATTTTATCACTTTATAACCGCTTCTTAGGGAAATATTTTTTTAAGTCAAACGGCGGCAGCGCAATAGCCCCCGTCAATGATGAGCAAATGAAAATTATAAAGTTATTTGGACCAAGCTGCGAAAAATGCTATATTTGAATGGAGACTTGCAGGATGTGGGTTTAAACTCTGCAGAAAGCATAAAGACATCTTAGGCACCTATTTGAGCATGCTCACGGAGCTATAAAAAATAGTGAGCATTACCCACATCTTCCAGGCTCAATCGAATACGGCCTATTCTCTCTCAATGCCCACTCCATCTCATCAAGCAGCGGCTTAATCTCGCCGGTCTCCCGGAACTTACGTGCCATGAGCTCTGCCAGACATCCCTGCTCAATTCGCTTTTCAACAATTGGAAGATAGCGTTTTTCCTCATCGGTTGCCGTATTAAATGCCGATCTGTAAACCTTCTCCAGCTCAGGTTTCATTCTCTCCGTGCCGTACTTCATCGCATCTTCAAGCATTGCACGAAGCGCAGATTCATCCTCTTCAAGCGTGAGATCGCTCCTGAGCAATGCAAGCAGAAAGGCAGAGATCGCCATATCGGAGCGGAGGCACTCTTGCTCATCCACAGCCTTCAACTCAAGACATTTGCGCGTGAATCGCACAATCACTCCACGTGAGTTGACCCATTCATGGCAGAGGATGTCAGCTCCGCACCTACTCAGCTCATCGTATATACAGCGATTTATTTTCAGATATTCATCTGCACTTCCGATCTTCTCAGGCAAGATGTTGTTGCATATTTGGGGGATGTTTCGCTGGTTCTCACGGTAATAGACAAGACGGTTATCCATATGAGATGTCAGCTTCCCTTCAACAAAAGGCGATGATGCAGATACTGCCACCAAATAAGGAACCAGCGAGCGCATCTTATTGAACATCGAGACCATTTTCTCTTTGCTGTCATAAGGGATGTTTACCTGGAGAGCCTGAATGTTCAGCCAGCCGTGCTGCCGGATATTGAATAGCCTGTCATAGGCCTCGTAATACTCCTGCTCATCATAATTCCAATAGGTCGTCTTGTCCAAGGTCAAGAGCGGATGCATCCCCAGCCCCAGGAACTTATACTCATATTTCAGTGTCCTGTAAAGATCTCTGAGCCCTCCGTAAAGGTTCTCTTCCAGAAAGCTCAAGGAGCCTGGCATCGACGGTATCAGCTCTATCGCATGCTTCTGAAGCTCCTTGGATACCAGGATATCGCCAAACTTGACTTCATCGGTAATTATGCCGCTTATCCTTTTGATGATCTCATCAGAGATCGGAAGCGGGCTCCAGTCTTTATCGTTTATGGAATATTCGTGCTCGGTGCCTACTTGCATAAAGGCCGATCCTTGAGCCTTATCTCCATCACAAGCTCAGTTTCAGGCTCCCCGATCTTCAGTATCTCAGCCAGCTCATCCGCGGGAAGCTTTCTTACAAGATCGATTATCTTTTCCACCGCTGCCCCAAAGAGCCCATCATAGATCTCTTTATTCTCCTTCAGAAGTCTGACCATCGGGCAGATAGTCTCCTTCTTCAGATAGATTTCGATGATCGAGCCCTTCATATCGAAGGTGAACGGCCCTGCCACACATGTTTCAGGCTTGATGGAATGAATGCTGCATTTTCCGTCCCGAAACATCACGCAGAAGCCGTCGGGCTTGAGCTTCAGCCTCTTATATCTATCGAAATCTATATCGCCCTGGCTCACGCCGTTTGCAAGCAAGATATCTATTCTCTCGGAGGTTAAAGGCGGCCTTGCCTCAAAACAGCAGCCTCCACCTAATCGGCATCCATCACATGCTCTGCTCAGAGCATCGCATAAAGAAGCATCCATAAACATCAGCTCCGATAAAAATTGTAGTGCGTCTACTTCTCACAGAAGTCTATTTTGTAAGAGTAGACATCGTTCTCTATGTTGGCATTGGCTTCTTCTGGAGATGAGAGTGATACAGCTCCAAGCCCGTATTCGCCCTCAAAGCCATATGGACCATAGGTCTGAAGCTCATTCGTTTCAGGAAGCGTATCTCCTGTCATCAGATATGAAATTATGCGCCTGAACATATCCGGGTAGTGTATATCTTCGCCGCCTTCAAGCGATGGGTTATCGTTGACCTCGATCACATAGAGCTTTCCATTGCTCTCTTTTATATCGACGCCATACAGACCGCTCCCAATCGCCTTTCCGGCAGCGATGCCCAGCTCCACTACATCAAATGGAACCTGGTCAGCAGGCACGCTCTCCACATCGCAGTAGACTATATGTCCGTTCACTGATGCCTGAATCTTGAAGGTCTCTGAGGGGATAATATACCTGCACGCATACAGAAGCTCGCCGTTCAGAACTCCAATTCTCCAATCGAACCTGCTCTCGATATACTCCTGGATTGCTATCCAGTCCGAGAGCTTGAAGAACCTGCGTGCTACCTTCATGAACTCCGATACAGTTGCGACCTTCTCTACTCTTGCTGAGAAAGATGTGGAAGGCTCCTTCAGCACGAGCGGTGATCCAAGCTCCTCGAATATTCGCCTCACGCTTTCAGCGCTCAGATCCTTCTGACTTAGAAACTGCGTCTTTGGCATTGCTATGCCCTTCTTCATCAGATGCATGTACATGTTGATCTTATCTGCACATACCTGGATTGAGTGCGGGTCATCTATTACAGGTACACCATACAGGCTGGCTATCTTTGCCGCTACATAGGTCGTATTCATGGGGTCTGTGTGGGCCCTAATGAATAAGGCGTCCAGCTTGGGTATCTTCTTGATATCCACTGGAAAGATAAACTCAACCGTATATCCCATGCTCTCGGCTACATCCCTGCATTTTACAAGGGCTGTAAGCTCTTCAGAGCTGCTTAAGGTCTGTCTATTGACAAAGATCCCTAATTTACTCAAGGTGTTTCACCCTCGTATCCAGAAGATTCTGCAACATTTCGGTCTCTTCTTTGGATAACTGTGAATACTTTACAGGGGCCAGAGAGGAGAGGCGGTAACCGCTCTCGTCTTTGACCATTATTAACTCCACCAAAGGCAGGCGGAAGACATCGTGAACTCTCTGTGCCAGCGATGACACATCATGGCAGCAGTTTATCGTCTTGCCGAAGATTGAGACGCATTTTATGACTGAGGCTGCGTCGTTTATCTTCTGGTAGCAGAACGGGTACTTGCCGTGGTTGGTGATATGCTTGATGGCCTTTTTTGCCTCCTCCAGATTGCTTATCACCGAGTAATCCGAGGGGGTTGAGAAGTAGTTTAGCCCGTAGACTATTGCCGGCAGAGAGACGTACTGGTAGGAGATTATCCAATCGCATGTCGGGATACCGGCCAGCTTGGCCTTCTCCAGGCAGATTGGGACGATGTAGGCATCAAGCACATCGCTGCTGCTGGGGATTGTCTCGATGCCGTCGTGCTCGTTCTTTACTATTGTGTAGTACGGCTCTGTTTTGTAGAAGTAACTCTCATTAATTATATATTGAGAGTCATCTTCCTCCAATGTATACATTATATCCTTTTTAGGAATATGATCTCTCCGTTTGTTCATTTAGATCATCACCGCTGGACCAACGCCTAGGAAAATAGAATATTTGCTAAGAAAGAGACTACTCTCGTAAGGTCCATTTCGAGGCAATCCCTTTGACGTGATAACGTCCGATATCCTACGGTGTCTATTAAGGCTACGGTGCCTATCAGGATCCGTGGCTATTTCATTTTCAGAAATTTGGATCTCCTCAGACTGTCCTATAGTTCCTTGGTAGTATTTATCTGTGTCGACACGAAGTCCCTCACTATTTTATCCTTCGCTGGTATCGGATGGCTCAATCAGCTTAATCATCATTTCAGGATCGTTTGTAGGCAGTTCGCATTTATGGCCGATGCAAACGTAAGCTGTTACTTTTCCATTCAATTGCACGAGGCTGCGGGTGAACTCCGCAATATCATGAATTTCATCTCCAGAGATAACTATTATGACCTTATTTGGCATGAACTTCGATCTCAATATATTCAACATTTTATTCAAACCTTCGCCATCTCGGCCATCTACAATAGCGATCTCATATGATGGGCCAAGCGCATAATCCAGTGCGCACATGAGCATTGAAAGCCCTAGCGGCTGTCTGTTGATGGCGGCTGCAAACGCGCTGCCGATTGCGTTTGCCCTCTCCTCAAGCGCTGGATCTCCAGTAAGGTGAGATAGCCTGAGCAGGTTGAGCATTGCAGTGGAGTTGCCTGAAGGCACGGCGCTATCATATATCTCCTTCTGCCGGACCGGCAGCGGCTCACCATCATCTGGCGAAAAGAAAAGGCCGCCTGCAGCACCATCCCAGAAATGCTCGACCATATCTCTGTTCAGCTCAAGCGCAACCTTGAGGTACTTAACATCAAAGGCTGCCTCATAAAGCTCGATTAATCCCCAAATTAGGAATGCATAGTCATCCAGATTCCCGGCGATTCCAGCCTCACCCTTGTAGCGGTGAAGCAGCCTTCCGTCAGCCTCACGCATCCTCAGAAGGACAAAATCCGCTGCCTTCTTTGCAGCTTCAGTGTATCTTGGCTCATCAAGGATTTGTGCTGCCTTTGCCAGGGCGGCAATCATGAGGCCGTTCCAGTCTGTGAGGATCTTATCATCCTTGGCCGGATGAATTCGTTTCTCTCTGGCAAGAAAGAGCTTCTTCCTTATAACCTCAAGCCGACTTTTCAGCTCCTCCCCAGGCATCCCAATTACGGATGCCGTGTCCTCCATAGAAGCACGCATCCGCAGGATGTTTCCGCCCTTCTCGAAATTCCCTTCATCCCGAATGTCGAATTCCTTGGCGAAGATGCTGTACTCTTCCCTGTCCATCAGACGCTTCAGTTCATCCGCGGTCCATAGGTAAAACTTCCCTTCAACACCCTCGCTGTCGGCATCTTCAGCAGAGTAAAAGCCGCCCTCAGGAGAAGTCATTGCTCTTTGTACATATTCGATGATCTCGCCGGCGGTTCTTGCATAATCTTCCTTCTTTGTAGCCTGATATGCCTCGGCATATGCCATTATCATTAACGCCTGGTCATAGAGCATCTTCTCGAAATGGGGGACGAACCACCCGGGATCTGTGGAATATCTATGGAACCCAAAGCCTACATGGTCAAAGATACCGCCCATACGCATGGCCTCAAGGGTAGTCTCGACCATCTGTATAGCGATTGCATCATGGCTTCTAAGCCAGTAGCGCAAAAGAAATAGAAGATTGTGAGGCGTAGGGAACTTCGGGGCTGTGCCAAAGCCGCCGTTCTGGCTATCGAAGATCAATGAGAGGCCGCGGTAGGCGGCTGTCAGAGTTGATTTATTCAGCACATCTGCCTGGCCCTTTCTTCGATCTTCTCCTGCCTGAGCACTCTTTAAGCCGGCTATAATCCTATCTGCAGAGTTCAGAAGCTCTCCTCTCTGGTTCTTCCAGAGGTTCTTGACTGTAGGTATCAGTTCCTTCATTCCCATCTGGCCGAAGCGTCCGCTTTTAGGGATGTATGTGGCAGCAAAGAACGGCCGCTTGTCGGGAGTCATAATAATCGTAAGAGGCCACCCGCCTCTTCCTGTCATCATCAGACTTACGGCCATGTAGACCTGATCAATATCAGGCCGCTCTTCACGGTCCACTTTGATGCAGATGAAGGCATCATTCATCGCCGCCGCTACTTCAGGATCTTCGAAAGACTCGCGGGCCATCACATGGCACCAGTGGCATGTCGAATATCCAATTGAGAGAAAGATAGGCTTGTCCTCCTGCTTTGCGTGGGCAAATGCATCGTCGCTCCAGGGATACCAGTCCACAGGATTGCAGGCATGCTGAAGGAGGTAGGGGCTCTTCTCGGAGATGAGACGGTTTGGTTTTCCACTTTGCTTTGATTCCTTTTTATCAAAAGAAGTATCATCGGACATTATGACCTCGATTGACCCTGAGTAATCTTTGGTTTATTACTCTTAACATGCCTGTCGTGATATTATCTTGAAAGCTCACCAACAATTGATTTAGAAATAGTATCGTTTAAGCTTTAAAATTTTTGATAATCCAATCGATTAATTACTCATAGAATTATTTAGATTAATGTAAAAGGGATTATCAATAATATTTCGCTAGCCTGAACAGATTTTATAGTAAACTAATATAGTTCAGCCTAGGATTTCCTTTCAGTATGATCGATTATGGGAACATTTTCTCAAGCATTAGTTACTGATGCCCTTAATCCCATCGACAGCTTGCTAGGGGGTATTATATCTAAGAATAAACTCCACCTGCATTGATAGATCCTCAATAGCTAAGGAAAGCCTTAATATTTAGCTTACACTGAAGATCGATGGCGCTATTTAGGGAGGGGATATGGATTATATTCAAATTAGCCCATATAGCAATATAAGGTTGAAAAGTAAGAGGGCTATCTCCTTAGCATCTTTTATTTGTCTTATCATTTGCATGATAATTTGTATTCATAATTTTTTGCTTATTTTTGGCCAAACTAAATTTTCAGTAATCAATAAAACCATAGCTATTTTATTTATGATTGCTTTATCGTTTTCAATTATTCATACTATTGGCTTTATAGACAAAGTATTAAAATCATTATTAACATATGAAATGCTTGTTGATCATCAAAATCGAAGAGTTTTGGGCATTCCAAAAGTGGCAATTTTCATTCCTATTTATAACGAGGACCCATGTGTTGTTGAATCATCAATATTAGCATGCAAACTAATAAATTATGATAATTTTGAGATTTTTTTATTGGATGATTCTATTGAGGGTAATATTAGCAATAATTTTATCCATTTGACTAAGAAACTTGAAATTAAGTATATACATCGTTCTCATAGACGAGGATATAAAGCAGGTGCGATTAATGATGCCATTAATAATCTTGCTGAGGATGTAAGATATATTTTAATAATTGATGCCGATCATAAAGTAAAACCTTATATTCTTAAAGAGCTAGTACCAATTTTGGAAAATGATATGTCGATATCGTTTATCCAAACTCCTCAATATTTCGTCAATGAGATAAAGAATAAGATAGCAGTTTGTTATTCAATACAACAGCGTATTTTTAATAAACATGTATGTAGAGGCTTAAATATCAATAATGCCGTCTTTTTGACTGGCACAAATGCGCTCATACGATTGAATGATTTACGAATAATTGGTGGAATGAATGAGACATATATTACAGAAGATATAGCAACCTCCTTTGATTTTGGCTTGCATGGATATAAAGGAGTTTTTTTTGATAGAATCTATGCGGAAGGAATTCCCCCGCTGTGTATATCGGCCTACTTCGCGCAACAGAAGCGTTGGGCATATGGTACTACTCAGAATTTCAGTAGGATTATTAAAGCATTCTTGAGTAATCCATTTGCTTTTAGAGTTGATCAATGGTGGGAATTTATGCTTAATGGTTCCTGGTATTTTTTAGGATTTACGTTTATAATTTTCGTTTTTTATTCTTTTTCAGTTATATTCCTAGATATTAGACCAATGACATTTGAGCTAGGAATGCTATGTTCATTACAATTTATTCTAATGACAATAATTCCATTAATAACAATTATACGAGAAGGTAATTATCGTCTCCTCGACTTCTTATTTGCTCTCTCCTTATATTATAGTTCATACTTTATACATATAGAGGCTTTAATCAATGTATTTATTCGAAATAATATGGAATTCTCAGTTACGCCAAAATCATTTAGATATTGTCTAAAAACTAATAATACTACAATAATTTACCATCATCTAGTGATTCTCGCAAGTCTTATATTCTTGATCATTATAGGTATTTGGAAAATGACCTTAGGATCAACAGGTCTTGATATGCTATTAGCTATTTGCTGGGCAGGTTACAACATAGTATTGATATCTGTATTCTTATATATTTATTTATCTGATCATCAAAATTTGGAGAGAGAGGCATTGTGAAATTAAACAAGATTAGACGGTTTGCAGGAAAAATTGTAAAACATCCATTATATTCCCTCATAACAGGAGCTATAGCAGGAATGATCGGATGTATTCTTTTTATTTGGCTATCTTCGTCTCCAATATATGTATCCAATTTAACTATTGATGAATACGGTGCAAATTATTCTTCTGCAAAATGGGAATATCAATTTCAACCTAGTGTAATACATATATTAATCGATATATTATTTAGGAATTTAGGGAGTCACTGGGCATATTTGGATATGGATGTGCGAAATATCGAAAATAGGTTTAATTTGTCTGATTATATTGGTATAGAATTTTTTATTAAAGGAACTCAAATAGATCAAAACGTGATGTTCAGTCTGTTCATGAATAATCAAACTGAAACGCAATTCGCGCCTTATCAATATAATTACAATTTCTTAATAGATACTTATTGGCAAAAGAAGACTATACTATTTTCTAACGTATCAAAGGCTACTTATGAAGCAAATAAAAAGGCACCAAGCCTAAATCTAGAAAAAGTATTTGCGCTAGGTTTTTCAATTCATACAAGTACATCTCAGAAGAATATAATTTGGATTGATGAAATATACCTTATAGACAAAAATGAGACAAGAATCCCTCTGAGTAGCTTTAATGATTTAAACACTAATATAAATGGCATTAAGGGGTATTGGCATACTAGTTGGGGCATTCCATCATATTTCAATGCATTCTAAAAATGCTATAGAACCAACAAAGCCAGGTCGGCTGTTCTTCATTGACAATATCCGCTGGCTCATGATAGTCTTTGTCATCATGGTCCACGCCGCAGTAACCTATTCCGGCATAGGTAGCTGGTACTATATCGAGCATCGGAAGCTCGATACAGCCTCACTTGTGTTTTTTGTAATCTTCCAGGCATTCATGCAGGCTTATTTCATGGGGCTACTCTTCCTGATTGCCGGCTATTTCGTGCCCAGTGCATTCGATCGCAAAGGTTTCCTCAAATTCCTGGGCGATCGATCGGTACGACTGGGCATTCCCACTTTGATCTATATGCTTTTCATAAATACGATAATCGTTTATTATATCTTGGCCTTCCAGTGGAGCACTCCGCGTCCGCCTGTAGGGCAGTACTTCATGAACTATATATTGAACCCGAGCTTCTTGGGCGGCTCAGGACCCATGTGGTTTGCGTTCGCACTTCTGGTCTTCTCAGCGGCGTATGCAGTCTTCAGGCTTTTTTCGCACAATCATCTTTCGTACAATCATTTTTTGCATAATCCACAGGGATCGAAGGGTGATGCGGCCCTTCCCGGACATCTGGCTGTGGTAGAGCTTATCCTTCTTATCTCAATTTGTTCCTTCATCGTTCGTCTGGTTCAGCCAATCGGCACAAGCATAATGAATATGCAGCTAGGCTTTTTCGCCCAGTATATCATACTTTTCATCGCAGGAATCATCGCATACCGGAAGAACTGGCTGGCAAGAATTCCATATTCCTTTGGAATGACCTGGTTTAAGATCGCACTTATAGGCGGGACGATCTCTCTGGCAGCGATTATGATTTTGGGTGGAGGAATTTCCGGCGATTTTTCGAGGTATGCAGGCGGCTTATACTGGCAGAGCGCAGCTTATGCACTGTGGGAATCTTTCTTCTGTGTAGGTGTTTCTCTTGGCATAATAGTGCTCTTCAGAGAACGCTTTAATTCTCAGGGTAAGTTTACGGGATTTATGTCGCAGAACTCTTTCTCTGCCTATGTCTTCCATGCGCCGATTCTTATACTTGTCACCCTTGCCATCAGGAATTTTTCATGGCATCCTATTCTCAAGTTTATGGCGGCAGTAGCCATTGCAATTCCCTTATGTTTTCTGGCTAGCCACTTTGTGTTCAGGCGAATTCCCCTCCTTAAAAAGGTCTTATAAAATTCAAATGTATCATTTGCTTTTATTATTCCATCCAGATAGGAATTAACGATAGATAACAATCAGGAAATCTAAAAACTAGAAGCGAGATAGCTCTCGCCCGTTAGCTATTGTTTATGATATCGGTTATCTGTACAAGATGACCGACGACTGCGTTATTATCCGAGCTCAGGAGATCAGCGTTCTGATCAAGTACGTTTTCTGCTCCCATGGCAGCGGCCTCCAAATCGATGCTCTGCAGCGATGTGCTCGATGTTAGGGCGTTATCATAGAAATATGGTCTGGCAAGCTGGCTTACATCGTTGAAGCATCCCGTGGACTGCTCATCCAGGCATATCACCTGGCTGGCTGAGGAACCGGTCAGAAGATTGCTATCAACATTTTGGAAGACTCCCTGGCTGCCAATAGCCGGATTATTTTCATTGCCGAGGATATTGGCGTTGATTTTTGCCTGCTCATAGATCTCGGAATCGGTGAGTGTATTATATGTGATAAACTGATCTATTCCCTGGACTGCGTTGTTGGCGCTGCCATCCACACATGCATTGAGAATCGATGCCTGTCCAAGATCGCTATTCGTTAGCATATTTGGCTCTATGAAGCCAAAGAAGTTGCCTGCAGAGGATGAGGATGATTGATCTATAGAGTTTCCGCAGCCTATATCATCCGCTTCCATGCCCGTCACCTGCGTTATGTTCCCAATTGCTATGTTATTCTCATCCTGATAAAGCGCCCCAAACTGTGTATCAATATTTGTGCTGCCGATATCATTAATCATCAAGTCGGCCACTTGTATGGCGTTCGTCCTGCCATCGTCAAGTCCTGTGAGGCAGCCATCCTCAATCATTAGAACCGTAGCCTGATTGGCAAGGATATCATTGCCCATCAGATTAGCATTGATATCACTCATTTGGGCCACATTAGCTCCTGTGATTAACATATCCATCGTCTGCTCATTTACCATCACAATTCCATTATTGTCGCTACCTAGCGCTGCTACAGCCGATACAAGTAGCATTATGCCCAAAACTGTTTTAATTGGACTTATCATAACGCCCTGCCTCCTTATCCTCCCCAAAATGAAAGACCAATAGCTTACTCAAACGTTGGCACTAATAAGGTTCTGCTCTTTAATAAAATTGAATTAAACCTAACTAAGGAGATGCCATCAATAAAATGGTTAAGAACATCTTGATCGTAAAATTCATTCGTATCGGCATCCCTTATCGAGATATGGAAGATTTGAATAGTATTTTCTATGGATGGACAAAGCCGCCGACTTATATTAAAAAGACAGCGAATGACAGATGCAAATCATTTCAATCGCGGGCTCATCATTCCGATGCATCCCCAGGCTCTTCATCAGAAACCCCAGCATCCATTTCAGCAGTGCTTGATGATAAACATTCTCCATCTCTGCAGTATGCACCCGCTGAGCAAATATATCCACATTCTCCGCAATTATTATCATCAATGAGTGTATTCGCACATGTTCCACTGCAGCAGATCTCATCAGGCTGACAGATATTTTTACCCGACTCGGCATTGCCACAGCCGCCGCAGTTATTGGGATCATTATATGTATCGGTGCATTTCCCGCGGCAGCAGATCTCATCAGGCAGACAGCAAGCCCCATTGCAGCATTTCTGTTCCGGCTTGCAGACATGATCCCACTGGTGGGGTTTATCCGCACAGCCTCCGCAGTTCAACTCTGTGCTTATATTTGTGCATACTCCGCTGCATAACTCCATCCCTTTCGAACAGACTTTAGTCCCGTTCTCATCTATTACTGATATGTTTGCTATCCTTGGATAAGAGAGCTGTGCATCCGACCGAATACAAGCAAACATCACCAATAAGGCTATTAAAATAAAATAAATTGACAGCTTGTTTGCCATCCTCGTCACTTCAACCTCAACCTTTGATCTCATCTTTAATTGTTATATCTTTCTATCTGAGAAGGACATCCGGTCTAAGAAAGATTAAGCTTCCCCTCCATATTAATTCATTATCATAAGCTTTATTATCCCTAAGGTTATTGATCCCGAGAAATGCGTGAAGATGGATGGTATGTATAACAAACGAGCAATCATATACATTTTGCTAGTTTCCTTAGCAGCATTTAACCCAATCATCATCTTAGCGATGGGTCAGCAAATGGATTCCAGCAGCTCTCAGGGACATTCCAATATCTCTCAGGGATTTATCTTCGGATTAAATGATAGCCTTGTCAACAGCTCAATAAGCAAATATCCATTTTTTGTTCTCGACGGCTACGCTTCCTGGTGCGAACCATGTATAGAGATGAATACCACCCTCCATAAGCTTTCAGCCGAACTTAATGGCCAAGTAATTATCGGGACGATCGATGTTGAAAAAAATACCAAGATCGCCCAAAGATTTAACATAACTCATTATCCAACGCTTCTGATGTTTAAAAACGGAACTCTTATCGGAACTGAGGTAGGATTCGGCACAGAATCAGAGATCGTGGAGCATCTTAAGATCCTGAATCCTGGGCTGAATATTAGCAGGGTCGCTTCTGCCGCCCAGCCGCAGACGACTACTGTAACGCCTGTGTTAAAACAGGGCGATGTACCCTTGATCAGCCTGGGCACTGATAAACCTGCTCTGCCTATGAGAGTAGATGATAGCACTCTTGCATTCGCCCTGAACAAGTACCCATTCTTTATATTGATGGGCTTCGCGGATTGGTGCGGCTACTGTAAAGAGATGAATGCAACCATTCTCGAGCTGTCAAATGAACTTAAAGGCCAGGTCGCATTTGGACTTATCAATGCCGAGAAGAACAATAATATATCCGACAAGTATGATATCACATCATATCCAAGGATTCTGATCTTTAAGAATGGCAGCCTCGTTCAGACACAGAGAGGATATACTGAAAAATCAAAATTTGTAGGTATCCTCAAAGGGGTTGAGCCTAAACTGGATACAAGCCACGTCAATATCACAGCAATACCGGTGCCTTCAACCACCCCATCGAAGCCGACAGCAGCTCCTTCAAGCACATCGGTGATAAAGGAATCGGCATCCGAAGAAGACGCCGCACTAAAATATCTGGAGAAAATACTTAATTATACCCAGATGAATCGCACTTCTGGCGCTACAATTAATATCTTCATAATAAACGCTTGTCCACAGGCCCAGGGCAGGTGAAAATCAAGTCGCGCGGATGAGCATCGATATTTGCCATCCGTGGCTTGATATATTTTTTGAAGCCAAGATCACAGTAGATTTAAGTAGACAGCGATATCACCATAAGCATGATCGTGAGGGAGGAGAGATGTATTCAAGCAAAATGAAATTTGCTGTTCCTATTCTTATTATTACATGGCTTTTTATCCCCAGTACTCTATCCCAAGATGGTTTGGAAAGTAATGGTATGCCGGGAGTCCGCTATGTGAACCAAAGCTATATTGTGGGAGGCGGCAATGTTAGCCAGTATTACATAGGCGAGCAGCCTTTGGATTATTTAGCTGATATTAGCCCGACGGATAATGTCAGTGCAGGAACGCCGAATTTTGGTCTTTCCAGCTCAAGCTGCTCAGTCCGGACTGATAAAAAGCGCTATGGAATTGGAGAATTAATAACAATCCAATATAGCGTCAGCTTCCCCTGCACGATTCAAACGACAATCAGTGGACCTAATGGCACAGCATCAGCGCTTGGAGTTATGAATACATATCCGGGCACTTTCTCTCAAGCGGAAATTGCGTCAGGGCCTTTAGGAATATATAACGTATTACTGCAGGCAGTAGATGAAGGGGTGCAATGCAATGCGGGCTGTGCTTACACAGTTGAAGGACCTGCACCATTTAACCGAACGAATAGTCCCGGCCGGAATAGCTCTCAGGGCAACGGGAGCTCTATGTATAGAATAAATAATCCTGAATAATTCTGCCCTTCAGCTTACCCCTGAAACCCATAATCCTGGATGACTTGATCTGATTTAGCTCTGCGAGCCATTCTGAATCAAGTTCGGGCTACTTTTGTGGCTAGCCTTTAGCCGCAAGAATGCAACTGCCATCACTGCCCATATCAGCCTGCCTTTAATACCTGCTACGCTTTTCATCTTTCGGGCATACTTCCATATCCTGCCTCAAAAAAAGAATCATAGCGTTTTATCTCCAGAACTGATGGCAAATTGGGCCGAAGGAAATTTATCCCCAGCACCATACCCGGGTAATAACCGGATAATAACCGAATAGTATATCTCGCATTAAACCATAGACGCTGATGAAGATGGTGCGAGCCTTTATGGTAATAACGGAGATCAGGTGGGGATCATGAAGATGGGCATGGGTACTGTATACAATCCAATACAAAGTATTCACTGGGCAATATGGGCTATACTGATTGCAGCGACATTGAACTTCGTTGCGGCACTTGTGACGGGTAGTCTAGTAAATCTGTTAGCTTGCCTTGGGTGTTTAATCGGCCTTGCAGGGGTAGCTACAAAGGTAGATGCTTCAAAGGCGCATTAATCTTTGAGGATAATCTACATTAACACTTTAGTATGATTCTGAATTAATAATAAAAGTTTTAATCTCTTCCAGTGCATTCGCCATCTATCCATGCTCCATATATCGGCTCAGTGATGTTTTCAGCAGGATCATCACACCGCTTGACATAGCCGCACCAGCGGTGTATCTTCTTGCCTGATGCCGGGATGATCTGCTCCTGGCACCAGATCTTGAGGCCACAGCCTTCAGCCAGACTGAGCTGCTTTAGCATCTCCTCCTCAGAGGCGCCCTTTGATAAAAGGTCCTTCAACCTCTTCTCAGTTTCGTCCATTGCCATGATTTTACTTCTTATCGCATTTTATTTAAAGTGTTTGTTTCTTCGAGTACTGTTTACATTAAACTTAAGAAGATCAAACCTATCGGTCATTAGGCTTTGAAGGGCCTTGATCCTTCAAGTAAACCGTCATCAAGCCGTTTTCATCTTGGCAACTTGTTCAAGGCCCAGCTCCTTGATGGACTCCTCTCTCATTTTATACTTCTGGATCTTGCCGGTAACGGTCATTGGGAAGGAGTCGACAAACTTGATGTACTTGGGCACCTTGAAGTACGCAATCTTTCCCTTGCAGAAAGCCTTAATCTCATCCGGATTCGTGCTTTGGCCTTCCTTAAGCTTGATCCATGCCATCAGCTCTTCACCATATTTGATATCAGGCACTCCTATGACCTGTACATCGCTTATGGCTGGATGAGTGTAAAGGAACTCCTCGATCTCTCTGGGGTAAACATTCTCGCCGCCCCTGATAACCATATCCTTCAGCCTGCCTGTTATCTTGCAGTAGTCCTCCTCGTCCAGGACTCCGAGGTCACCCGTATGAAGCCAGCCCTCTTTATCCACGGCCTGATCCGTTGCTACAGGATTATTGTAGTAGCAGCGCATGATGGCATATCCCCTGGCACATATCTCTCCTGTCTCGCCTCGTGGAACCATCTTGCCGTTCTTCGGGTCCACAATCTTCATCTCAGTATGGGGCATTGGTTTGCCTACTGTAGAGACTCTGCGTTCTATGGGATCGTTCGTGGAGGACATTGTAATTCCTGGAAACGCCTCAGTCTGTCCATAGGTTATGAGAGGTTTTCAGAGCCTGAAAACGCATAGCTGTTGGATACTTTGGCCGGCATGGATTCAACATCCATTCGCTATTTACATATAACATTATCTTTAGCTAAGAATTTTGTATTTAGATAAGCTGGGTATATCGATTAGTATTAGTAATATAATACTCGAAGCCAGAGTACTAGATGTCAGGCGATCTCAACATGACTGAAGTAAGCTACATTGAAGTCGATGAGCAGGGATTGGATCAAATCAAGCCTCTCTGGGAAAAGCTCATAGAGCATGTCCGGCTGCGCTCCACCTACTTCAGCAAATGGTTTGGAGCACGCACATTCGAGCAGAGGAAGGCTGAGCTTCTCAGGAAGTCTGCTGGCGGCAAGCTGCATATCGATATGGCTGCAGATGGAGGGCAATATATCGGATATTGCGTTTCATCCATATTTTATCGAATCGGGGAGATAGATTCAATCTTCGTTGAAGAGAGCCACCGTTCTTCCGGTATCGGTGACCATCTGATGAAACGAGCGCTTGCCTGGATGGAGGATGAGAAGGCTGAGAGCGTAAGGATTGCAGCAACTATTGGCAATGAAGAGGTATTGCCATTCTATCAGCGCTATGGGTTCTTTCCAAGGCAGACACTGCTTGAACTGAAAAAGGACTGAGTCAGGTTATTGGAATCCTTTTGGTGACAGATGCCGGCATATCTTCTGTAATTGAGATCTTCTTGGGAACAGGGATATCCCAGAATTTGGGAGACCTAACCGGTTCCCTGGCTTTCTCTTTATGTGCTTCATCAAAGGAGCTATATATTTTCCATCCCAATGCTTCCATAAATCCGAATGTAAGCGTGGCGTTTGCTGCATTTCCAATGAATGGAATCCAGCCAATAAGACTTTTTGCACCAGCGATCTCTGCACCCGCTCCAATATATTTGCTCAATAATGTTACGGCTGTTGTGCTGCCAATATCCTGATCAAAGAGCCTTCCCAAAGCTATTACCATTCCCACGGCAATTGCGGTCATAACAGGTGTATCCGCCTTCAGAAAGGCACCTAAAAGGCTCTTCTTGGATAGAACAGCGGCTGCGCCTGCAGATGCAGCTGCAGCGGCATGAATAATAATTTTTGCTTGGCTCTTTCTCTCTTCTTCGCTCATGAATACCCCAGATCTTTCAACTTTGATCTAATAAAAAGATAAGTTCCAGACAGAAAAGTAGTCCAAAGCTGTTTAAATATATTGGAAATTACTTTTTCATATGTTGGCAGATCGGGCACTTGTTTTTAAGTAGGTGATATGCCAATAAACCGATTACTGCTAACAATACTAGCTTCTTTTTCATATTCAATATTGCTCATGCATGCTATTTAAAAATTTTGGATCTGCGAAATCTTTTAAATATCGGCCTTGAAGTTCTCTCTATGAGGCTAGGCGTGCTCTTCTCGGGAGGCAAAGACTCGGTATTTGCATGCTATCGTGCCATGGAAAAGGACTCTGTTGCATGCCTAATCACCATCATATCCGAGAATGAGGAGAGCTATATGTTTCATACTCCAAACATCAGGCATACGGATATTCAGGCAGAAGCCATGGGAATACCTCTGCTCTCCCGGCATACTGTTGGCCAGAAGGAGACGGAGCTTGCTGATCTGAAATCTGCTATTGTCGCTGCCATAGACAGGTTCGGCATCGAGGGCATAGTCACTGGTGCAATTGAATCGGTCTACCAGGCATCGCGGGTGCAGAGGATATGCCGCGACATGGATTTATGGTCCTTCAATCCATTATGGCAGATAAACCAGATGGATTATTTGCGGCTATTATTATCAAAAGGCTTTGAGATCATAATATCTGGAGTATTCGCCTATCCGTTCGATGCATCATGGGTCGGAGCCATGATAACTGAGGAGCGCATACAGACGCTGGAGCAGCTTCAGAGGAAATATAAGATAAACCCAACAGGCGAAGGCGGCGAGCTGGAGACCTTTGTCTTAGATGGACCTCTATTCAATAAGCGCATAGAGATCTTGAAGGCCTCGAAAACCTATGAGAGCTATCGAGGGCAATATATCATCGAGGAGGCACGGCTGGTAAATAAATGATCCAAAAGGTATTGCTGGTTGACCTATGTTACGAGGCGGATTCTCTCTCAAGATATGAGTTCGTGTATCCTATTGCCGATATGCTTAAGCGCGAGGAAACGCGGCCTGAAATAGTTCATTTCACTGAGATCTCGGATGATCTGTTGGCGGGCTCAGATAAGGCGATCTTATGCGGCACTGCTTTGAAGGATAATACCTATATTGACCGTCTTGGGTCGTTCTCCTGGATAAAAAGATATGAAAGGCCCATCTTGGGAATCTGCGCAGGAATGCAGGTCATAAGCGCAGTCTTCGGAGGGCGCATAGTCCCGAGGCCGAATATTGGGCTTGAGACGATAAATATAATCTCAGATACTCCTCTGCTGGGTGAGCCCAGAGAAATCGAGGGCTATCATCTTCATAACTACAGCATGACATTGCCAGAGGGTTTTCAGATGGTTGCCGGGAGGTCTGACAGTATAGATGCCTTCAGACACAGCTCAAGGCCCATTTATGGCATACTATTCCACCCAGAGGTGAGGAATAGATGGATTCTAAAAAAGTTTATTGGCTTATAGTAGTATCAGCATTATAGTAACACTATTATGATAATTAGTTTCTAACAAATTTAAGTAAGCACTTATGACGCAGATTGCCGGAAATGCCCTTCCTTCGAAACCGATTTATGTAATGAATCATCATTTACTAGCGATGCAGGAAGATTACTCTCTGAACCAATTTCTGGCGCTGGCCGGGACACCTCCGCTCGATATCGAGATATGCGACGTGACCCTTCGCGATGGCGAGCAGATGCCGGGTGTGGTCTTTCGTGCAGACGAGAAGCTGGATATAGCCCTGCGGCTGGATGAGTTAGGCGTCGAGGTTATCGAAGCTGGCTTTCCTGTGGTCTCAGCTGCAGAGAAGAATGCCGTAAAAGAGGTTTGTGATCTGGGATTGAACGCCAAGATATCTGCACTATCCAGATCTGTAAAAGGCGACGTGGATGCTGCCCTTGATTGCGGCGTAGATATGATAAGCATATTTATAGCGGCATCGGAGCTTCATTTGAAGCATAAGCTCCATATGAGCTGCCCAGAAGCCATTCGATGTGCCCTGGACACTCTGGAGTATGCCAAGGATCATGGTTTGATCGTCAGATTCTCCGCTGAAGATGCGACACGTACTGACTTCGATACCCTGAAGAAGCTCTATAAAAAGGCCGAGGAATATCACACGGACTACATCAGTGTGGCCGATACCGTCGGCATAATGAATCCGCGCACTACTTACTTCATGATCAGCGAGATAAGGAAAGCCGTGAAAACTCCCATATGTATGCATTGTCACGACGATCTCGGCATGGCGCTTGCAAATACTCTTGCAGGCGCTGAGGCCGGCGCCAAACAGCTTCATACGACCGTCAACGGGATCGGTGAGCGCAGCGGCAACACTCCGCTGGAGGAGCTGCTGGTGAGTTTGAAGCTGCATTACGGCATCGATCGCTATGACCTATCCAAGCTGAAAGATATCTCAAAGCTTGTCGAGACCTATTCAGGCATACCCGTTGCCAAGAATAAGGCAGTAATTGGCGCAAATGCCTTTGCTCACGAGTCGGGAATTCATGTTGCTGCTGTCCTTGAGGAGCCGAGGACATATGAGCTCTATTCGCCTGAGATTGTGGGCGCAGCCAGGCATATAATTATAGGCAAGCATACCGGCGCCAAGGCGCTGAAGTACATAACGGAGCGCATGGGATATCACCTTAAGGAGAACGAGCTTTGCGATCTGGCTGAGCGTGTCAAAATGTGCAGCGAGTATAAGCGGCCTATAAATTGCGAGGAGCTCAGAAAGCTGATCTTGGGCGCTGATAATATGGAAATAATTTATCCAGGGCCATAATAAATTTCCATCTATTTTCTTGCGGACCTAAAGGCTAATTAATAGCCAATAAAATCAATTATGATTGAATACAGGCTCTTTGCACAAAGAATTGGTTTGGTTGGTGTAACAAACCTCCTCTCAAGCATCAGCGGTATTCTTCTAGTGCCCATTTTAACAAAAAATGTTCCGGCTGGCGATTATGGGATATGGGCTCAAATAAACGTCACTATTGGACTACTATCTACAGTTGTATTGCTCGGCCTGACAGCATCTATGATCAGGTTTCTTGCTTCAGAGAAAAGCGAAGAGCGCATTAAAGAGGATTTCTATTCCATCTTTGTTTTAATCATCTTTACATCATTGATCTCTTCCCTGGCCGTTTTCCTATTCTCAGAGCCCATAGCCAGAATACTGTTCAATGGTAATCTGGCAGTGACAAGGCTTTTGCCCTTGCTATTTTTTATTGAGCCCCTAAATGGAATTCTTTTCAATTTTTTTAGGACTTTTCAGCAGATAAAAAAGCACTCCCTGTTCATTGTAACAAATACATACCTTAGTATAATTTTCGTTGCCTATTTTGTCTTATCAGGCCACGGCATTTACGGTGCCGTAGTTGGCCTTGTGATAACTAGATATCTGCTGTTTTTGGCTATGTTAGCAATAGTGATTTTAGAGATAGGCATCAGGGTTCCAATATTTCTTAATATCAGAGAGTTCCTTCGCTTTGGCCTGCCTGCCGTCCCTCAGGGCTTAGCAAGCTGGACCGTGAATTCCAGTGATCGCTATTTTATCAGCTTCTTCTTGGGCACAGCTTTTGTTGGATTCTATTCGCCGGGATATTTATTGGGCAATATGATCAATGTGTTCGCTGCTCCTCTTGCATTCCTGCTGCCTGCTCTCTTGTCGCGCTATTATGACTCAAATAATCTTGAGAAAGTGGGATTTATACTCGGCTATTCTTTGAAATACTTCCTGGCTGTTGCTATACCTTCTGCTGTAGGATTATCTCTATTATCGAAGCCTATGCTGGCGGTGCTGTCAACGCCGCAAATTGCCTCTCAGGGATACCTTATAACGCCATTTACAGCTATAAGCTCACTTTTATTGGGAGTTCTTGTCATCATATCCAATATAATCCTTCTGGAGAAAAAAACACCCATAACGAGCGCCATATGGATCATTGCAGCTCTGTTAAATGTGGCGTTAAACTCCATTCTAGTTCCTCATGTAGGAATAACCGGCGCAGCATCAGCAGCTCTAGCAACTTTTTTATTTATTTTTATATTAACCACGTACTATTCCTTCAAATACTTCCCGTTCCCAATAGACAAAGGATTTGTGCTGAAAAGCATATTCGCATCTGGAGTTATGTCGCTGATAATCGCCCGCTGGACGCCAGTGGGCTTATTTCAGATAATTATCTTAGTAGTAATTTGCGCTATTGCATATTTCATTGTGTTGGTGCTTCTTGGCGGATTCAAAAGGGAAGAGATAGCTTTCTTCAGCGAGATACTCAAAAAGTATTAGCGCTATAATGCTTCTATAGGGCAAAGCTTATTAAGAATCTAGAGGAAACAGCGCATCACATTCATGAATGAGATGGGATTTAAGTTGAGGATTTTGGCCAAATTTTATTTATATTGGGGGAATTCGCTTTAGAGGTTCCATTGCTAAGGCCTTATTTCGATCTAGATGAGCTGAATGAGATCCGCCAAGTTCTTGAATCCGGATGGGTCTCTCAAGGTCCTAAGGTTAGAGAGTTTGAGGGCATTGTTGCGAATTATCTTGGAGCCAAGCATGCAATTGCTGTTACTAACTGTACTTGCGCCCTTCATCTTTCCCTTATGGCTCTTGGAATTGGCACAGGCGATGAAGTGCTAGTAGCAGATTATACTTTTCCGGCTACAGCTCATGCCGTTCTCTATTGTGGGGCCAAACCTATATTTATAGATATAGATAAAAGGACGTACAATATAAATTCAGAAGAGCTTGAAGAAAAGATCACAGAGCATACAAGGGCAATCATACCGGTTCATACCTTCGGACAACCTGCTGCAATGGATCGCATAATGGAGATAGCAAAAATCCATGATTTAAAAGTGATTGAAGACGCCGCATGCGCCCTTGGGGCCAAATATAATAATGAGTTCGCTGGCACTATCGGCGATCTGGGATGCTTTTCCTTCCATGCTCGAAAGGGAATTACTACCGGAGAAGGTGGAATGGTCGTCACAGACGATCCAGGCTATGCAGAAAAAGTGAGACACCTATCGGTCTTTGGCATGACGTCTGCATGGGATCGAGAGAGAAGCGATCATCTTATCATTCCGGAGTTCACGGATATTGGGTACAATTATAAGATGAGCGATATATCTGCCGCAGTAGGCGTAGCTCAAATGAGACGGCTGGATGCAGTCATCAAAAGAAAGCAAGAGCTTGCCAAGTATTGGGATGAAAAGCTGCACGAGCTGGAGTTAATAGAGCCGCCCTATATTGCGAAGGGTGCAAAACACATCTACCAAAGCTATGTATCATTGGTCGATAAACGAATAAACAGGAACCGATTGATAGAACGGCTATCAAAGAACGGCATCCAAGCTCAGATCGGAACCTACTCCTGCCATATCCAACCTGTGTACCAGTACAAGGATAAATGTCCCAAATCTTTTGATGTATACAACAGGGCGTTAGCTTTGCCCATGTACTTTGGTCTCCGGGAAGAGGACATCGATAAGGCTTTCGAAGCTCTGCGAAGATCCCTAGGTGAATTATGAGCCTCAAGAATAAATCCGTTCTAGTGACTGGAGGAGCGGGGTTCATCGGGAGCCATCTTGTAGACAGGCTGATCCAAGAAGAGACGGAAAAAATCGTTGTTGTAGATAATTTCTTCCTCGGTAAAGAGTCGAATCTAGAGCATGCATCCGCCAGCTACCCAAATCTTAGAGTATATCATCAAGACGCCTCAGATTACGGAAGGATGAAAGAAATTTCGGATAGAGAGAATATAGAGGTTATATTCAACCTGGCAGTCATACCTCTGCCAGCGTCCCTTACCAGGCCTAAATGGTCCTTCGAGCAGAATATCAATATTGCTCTGGCTATTTGCGAGCTGGCGAGAGAGGATATATTCGATACTCTAATACATTTTTCATCATCAGAGGTTTATGGCACATCGGAATATGCGCCAATGGATGAAAAGCATCCTCTGAATGGGACTACACCCTATGCTGCAAGCAAAGCAGCCAGCGATCAGCTGATATTTTCATACTGCAGAACCTTCGATATTGATGCCTCAATTATTAGGCCTTTCAATAACTATGGCCCCAGACAGAACGAAGGAAGCTATGCAGGCGTTATTCCCTTGACAATGAAGAGGATCCTCAGAGATGAACCGCCTGTTATTTATGGCGATGGGAAACAGACGAGAGATTACCTTTACGTTACAGATACGATTAATGCTGCAGTAGAGATATACAACCATAAGGGTACAAGAAATAAAGTGCTGAATATCGCCAGTGGAAAGGAAATATCCATAGAGAGCCTGATTAAAGCCATTGCAGAGTATATGAAGTTCGAAGGCCCCATTCTCTATGAGAAGGAGAGACCCGGAGATGTGAGAAGGCATATCGCCAACATCTATCTAGCCGAGGATCTGATAGGTTTCAAGCCAACAGTGGAGCTAAATGCGGGACTGAAAAGAACTATCGATTGGTATAAACAATGGATAACAACAGATAACAACGGATGCTCAAATCTTTGAAAGCATGAACGATCAGGATTCCATTTGTAGAAATCTAAAATCCCTAGCCAGGCAGAACGAGGACTTTAAATGGTAATGAGCTTTGGGGTACCCAAGAGCTATTTCAGCCACGGGAATGGCAAGTTTAAAAGGGAGGATTTAGCATTTATAGGAGATAATGTCATAATTGAAGATGGCGTTCTCATTTTCCACCCCCAGAATATCCATATTGGCAATAATGTATATATTGGCCATAATGCTATGCTGCATGGATACCACCGAAACGACATTTTCATAGGAGATCATACTTGGGTAGGGCAGGGCTGCTTTTTTCATGGCGCAGGGGGTATAAGGATAGGAAATGCAGTGGGAATCGGTCCCATGGTAAAAATCCTCACATCTGTCCATAGAGAGGAAAAGCTGTCAAAACCTATAATTTTCTGTGATCTGGAGTTTGATAAGGTCGTCATAGAAGATGGATGCGATATCGGCTTGGGGTCGATAATCTTGCCAGGAGTCGAGATTGGAGAAGGCTCAATTGTTGGGGCCGGATCAGTTGTGACAGATGATATCCCGCCCTATTCTGTCTTTGCCGGAAATCCTGCAAAACTTTTAAGAAAAAGATCTGATTGAGGCGATCATGAAAGTTTTGCATGCACCAATGAATATTGCCGGCCAAGCTACAATTTTATCCGCGTCCCTTCGAAACCTTGGAATAAAGAGCGATATCTTGACATTTTATAAGCATCCTTTCGGCTATGCGGATGATATCTGCTTGGAGCTAAATGAAAAGAAATCGCTTTTTTCAAAATTGAGAGCGAGATTTCATTACTTCTTCACCTGTGCAAGGGAGTACGATGTCTTTCATTTCCATCATGGCTTGAGCCTTCTGCCATACTGGATCGACCTTCCGCTTCTGCGTTTGATGGGGAAGAAGGTAATCATGCACTATTGGGGCGCCGAAATCAGGCGGACCGATATCGAGGACAAATATACGTATCCAGGCACTAGTGCCATTGAGAAGATATATTACCCGCCAAAAAATATTTACATCATTCGATTAAAGACATGGTTGATTGATAAAATAGTAAATATAAGCTTGGTTGGGGATTACTCGCTGCTTCCATATTCGCCCCGCAGCAAAGTTCTCAAGCAGGCAATGGATCTTGATAATATA
The DNA here is from genome assembly GCA_041946675.1 of Methanotrichaceae archaeon. GTDB lineage: Archaea > Halobacteriota > Methanosarcinia > Methanotrichales > Methanotrichaceae > CAWBKV01. The sequence goes on from JBHGAU010000007.1 coordinate 49,089, forward strand.
GAATTTGTAGGATCGGTTAATGGAGAAGAGCCGATTAAGATTGTTCATGCACCACGCGAAAGAAATATCAAAGGTACAGAATACGTATTAAATGCAGTAGATCGGCTGAAAGAAGATGGGTATAATATCGATTTCATACTCCTGGAAAAAATGGATCATGATGGAGTTCTGGACATCTGCAAGACCGTGGATATCGTTGTAGATCAGCTTCTCCTGGAATCATACGGAATCTTTGCGATAGAATGTATGGCCTTAGGCAAGCCCGTGCTTTGCAGGATCGATGAGGAGTTTCTTAAATATTATGCCGATACACCACTGCCAATAGTCAATTCCGACCCGGACACAGTATACGATAATCTCAAGAGGCTCATAGAGAATCCCGAAGAGCGGGAAGAAATAGGGATAAAAGGCCGACGCTTTGCAGAAGAGGTACACGACGCCAAGAAAATTGCGAAGCAACTTCTTGAAATTTACGAAAGCATTTAAAGAAGAGCTCAACTCTTTCAATACGGCTTCATCAGTTCTGTCCAATCCTTATACGATGAGTTATGTCTTGAATCAAGGAGAAGATGAACAGCCTATCCTCCGATTTTATCAGCAATGAACCTACTGCGAAAGCATAAATGCAGAGCACCACAATGCCTGAAATGATTTGGTTGCCGAGCTCATTCAAAGCTGAGTATCCTATAAGCGATAAGGCAATGAGGGCCATCATTATCAAATACCACTGCATGTCCAATTTAACTGCGAGGATTTTAACCGTGAGATACACGCCTAATGCAGTGGCAATTATAAGAGATACTACAGTTGCGATGGCTGCTCCTATTATTCCGATGTATGGAATAAGAATTAAATTTAGGATTAGGTCGGTTACAGCTGAGATTAAACCCAGCTTTAGACCCAGGTCCGGCCTTCCTGCCCCTGTTACAGAGCTTCCTATCGATATCATAGTTCCATAAACGATTGTGCCAACGAGCAATATTCTCATAGGCGTGACCGAAGCGATGAATCCATTGCCGTAGATTGCAGTCAATATCTCTGGGGCGAAAAAGGCAAAGAACAGGCCCGGGAAAGATATGATGCAAGCGGTATATTTCATGCTTTTATCGAACATCTTCTGCAGAGCCGGTTGGTCTTTATGTGCCCAATATTCTGCGGTTGCAGGATATGTTATCGTCTGAATCGATTGAGGAATCACCCAGAGCAATCTGCTGATGCCAATAGCCACGCTGTAAAATCCCACGTTTGATGGAGAGAGGAAATGTCCAATGAGAACTATATCAGCCTGAGTATTTATCAAGCCTACTATATTGGCCAGAAAAATGGGCCCGCTGAACTTAAGAAGCTCGCCAATTGTACTGCTGTAATCGTCCAGGTCAATGCTGAAATAGCCCCTTGCGACTAGCAAAATGAAGACTGATGATACAGCGCTAGATATTACAAGCCCAGCGGTCGCCCCCATAACGCCAAACCCTAAATGTATTAGAGAGAAGGTAGTTAACCCCATAAGAATGCTTTGAATGATAGTATATGCCGCATATAGTTTCATCTCTCTTAGGCCCACAACAAGGGATACGAATGCTTGGCTTAGAAGGGCGAACGGAAAGATTATCGAGATTACCTTGAATAAGAAAGACAGCTGAGGCATGTTGAAAAACTCAGCCAGCCAATCCGAAAGCAGGAATATAACTGCAAGTGTTCCAAATCCGAATAAAAGTAGGCTCAGGACTCCAGCTGATGCAATTTTATTTAAGCGTTTGGGATCGCTCTTGAATTCCGCTATATATTTCGTTATGGAACCTGTAACGCCAAGGGCCCCCACAACAAGGGCTATGCTATAGATAGTGGTTACTTCTCTATAAAGACCCAGATCCTCCGCACCAAGGAGCCTTCCAAGCATCACTGAAATAGCAATGCCCAGAAGCATATTCACGGCGGTTGCTATAAAAGTCAAGCCGACATCGAAGGCGAACTTTTTAGATTCCGGCATCTGCCTAACAACAAATTCTCATTCTATTAAAGCTATCTCACCCTTTGTAATCATCGCCAAGTATCTTATAGAGATTCTATAGCCCTGCAGAGATCCTCAGATCTTTTATTCCAAGTATGAAGCGGCCTCATTGCCATGATCTTCTCTGAGAGTTTTTCTCTATTCTGAGGGTTATTGATCATTTGATCGATCTTCGATTCCAGATCAGCATCATCATATTTGTAATAGACTATTCCTTCGCCTTTATCCAGGTCCATAAGCGACTCACACATAGTACATAAGATCGGCTTTCCTGTCCCTATATACTCAAAAAACTTCAAGGGAGAGCTGAAGTTCATATACTCCACATTGGGATCATAAGGCAGCACACAAAGATCAATATCTTTAATTAAGCCGGGCAGCTCCTTCCTCGGGACTTCTCTTCTGATTATAAAATCGCTCTCCAGAATAGCCTTCTTAAGCTCGGAAGAGATGCCTTCTCCATAAGATCCGATCAGATATAATCTCAGATAAGGATATTTTTCATGCAGTCTCTTGCAGGCTTTGATCAATATATCGATGCCTCTGTTTTTCGTGATCCCGCCCAAGTAGCAGATATTGAACCTGTTATCTGCGTGTTTATATGCATCCGGGTAAAGCTCCATGAATCCTTCTTCATAAGCATTTGGAACGAAGACGACTCGTTTATCTGAAGGTATTCCATATTTATTCTGGAGATATCTCCACATAGGCTTGTTCAGCGCCAGGATCAATGTCGCGTTTCTGAAGAAATAGCCTTCAAGATCGCTATTGAATACGGCCTTTCCTGTTCCGATTGCATCGGCCTGCTCAATGGTATCATGGATATCCAGAATGATCTTCAAATTAAGCATCTTGCATATCCGAAAGATCGCTCGATTCTGAGGCGTAGTCAGCGAGTAAGGATATGCAAAATACACCATCGGTTTATCCTTTGCCAGCATATAAGCAGTACGAGCGGCTACTACGCTTTTGATTATATTATTATATACTACAGCAGATGGATCCTTGCTCTTTATCTGCGTAAAACCGATAGCTTCCACGTCTATATCACAAAAATTCTTCAGTCCGTTTAGCAAGTAATGTATCCGAGTGAATGTGCCTGAAAAATTTTCGCCCAAGTCTTCCAGTATCTCTCTGTTCACAACAGCAAAGAGCTTAATCACCTGCTATCTCCCAAATATCCATCAGTACCTTCGATCATGTGCATTTCCAGATAGCTGCACCGCATAATACATCAAGCTTTCTTTTAGTTTCATCATTTGGGGCAATAAAGTATATGAGCGCCCTGCGGAAATATCGGCTTATTAATTCGGTTAGACCTGTTTAGTGATCACATGGATTCCGTACTGCACATAGGTTCGATTGCCGGAGTGCCCCAGGAGCTTTCGTCAGCCCAGAGAAGGCTCGGCATGAAGAGCGATATTCTATCCTTTGAGGCTGATGATTTCGGATATAGAACCGATTATCGCTATCCCATAAAGCTGGATTTCTCTTCATGGCGCTCATGCTACATATCAAATCCATTAAATTTGCTGAGAAAGATGCCGATTTTACTCCGGCATATCGGCAATTATGATATCCTTCACTTCCATTACTCATCTGGCCTGCCTTTCGGGCTGGATTTCCCTTTATGGAAAGTTCTTCGAAAGAAGGCGGTTATCCACCATCACGGCGGCGATATCAGAAATAAAGGAGAGCGCTGGCTGTATTCCCGGCTTGCGGATAGAATCTTCGTGTCCACGCCGGATCTCCTGCGCTGGTCAAAGGATGCGATATGGATACCCAACCCGATCGATCTGGAAAAGTACAGCTATACAGGATCGAAGGCCCGGCATGAAGATCGAGATGAGACTGTAAAGATATTGCATGCGCCAAGCAAAAGAATGATCAAAGGAACAGAACACATATTGGGTGCAATCGATAAGCTGAAGAGCGAAGGCTACAAAATCGAGCTTATTCTTGTGGAGAATACGCCCCACGATAGGGCAATCGAGTATTATAAGCAAGCGGATATTGTTGTGGATCAGCTCCTGATCGGATGGTATGGAATGCTGGCCCAGGAGTGCATGGCTCTGGGAAAGCCTGTATGCGTTTATATTCGTGATGATCTTAAGCCCTACATGCCCTTCTCTCCAGTGCTCAATACATCTACAGAGAACATCGTTGAGAATCTGCGGCTGCTGGTGACAGATCAGGACCTGAGAGAAGATCTTGGAGCAGAGGGAAGAAAGTATGTTGAGCAGGTTCATGATTCAAATAAAATCGGGAGAGTGGTTACGGACCTTTACTGAAAGATCTCGGGCCTGCCGCCTTTTTCAAGACTTGCTCATAACTGCGCGCTATCAGGCTCCAATCAAATCTCTCAGCTATAGATCTGTATTTGCTTTCATCAGGTACTGAGGCTAAGATCTTATTTGTCTGCCTGACAAGGCTTTCCACATCGTCATAATAATATATCTCATCCCCGAGCAGCCTCTCCAGTGAGACCATGCGGCTGGAGAGCACAGGACGCCCGCATGCCAGGTAGTTGAAGACCTTGCCTCCCACAGTCTCTTCGTTCTTCTTCATCTTCTTGAGGGGATTCAGGCCGATGTCCATGGCGGATATGTATGGACTCAGGTCCTGGTATTTGATCATACCAGTGAATATCACTTTATCGTCTACTCCAAGATATTCCGCCAGCCGTTTTATTTTGTCGCCGTAGTCTGTGAAAAGCCCGGATCCGATGATCAGAAGCTTGACATCCAGTTGGGGAAGTGCCTCGATTACGGTCTCGAGATCCACCCAGTGCTCCAGGGATCCCACATACCCAATGACCTTTCCCTTAAGGCCAAGCTTTCTTTTGGACTCCTCAATGGGAAGCGGTTTTAGAAGCTTTGAGTCGACACCGTTTGGTATGACGGTGATATCCTTTCCCCCAATTGAGCCAAGGAAACTCCTGAACTCCTCTGTGACTGTGATGATTGAGTTTGCGTGCCTGATGTTGTATCTGACGATAAGGCTCACTCCTTTTTTAACCAGCTTGCCGATGGCAGAGCCCGGGTAGTATATGGATGCGGATTCCTCAAGATGGTCGAGATAGTCAAAGACTACTGGCACACCTGAGAAGTTGGCCATGAATGAGGGGAGGATATTGGCTGATAGTATGACATCTATTCCTTCTTTATTGATAATCTCTCTTATCTTCCGAAGGTGCTGGGGAAAGTTCAGCAAGTAATAACGTGAAGGGTCCTCCTCGTCTATACCTCCAGCATCCACCAGCTTGCACTTCGTTTCCCTCGGCTCTTGATCCCTGAACTTTTTGAGGTTGAAATGCAATACGTAAACATCATGTTCTTCGGCCAAAATATCAAATACGAAGTTCAACCTATTTGGGATAGGATGCCTGGTCCAATCGGTAGTGGGTATTACTAATATCTTCATCCTTTGAAATAGCCTTTTAATCGGGTAATACTATAGGACTATAATGTCTCACCTTTGCTTATTGAGGAGATGCCCCTATAAAAAGCCTGAGCCTTCCTAATTTTTCATAATTATTAGGACAATGGCGTATGCTAGACCGAAAGATATAAAGCAAGTTTTGAATTACGTATCTCTATCTCGGCAGTGATCAAGTTGAAGGCAGTTATATTGGCAGCAGGAGAAGGCCGTAGATGCAGGCCGCTTACTCAAACAAGATCCAAGGTAATGCTTCCCGTGGGCAACAGGCCCTTTATGGAGCATGTGATCAGAGCGCTGGCTGCGAATGATGTTAAGGAGCTTTGTATCGTAGTCGGATACCAGAAAGAGCGCATAATGGATCATTTTGAGGACGGCATCAAATACGGTGCTCGGATAACCTACATCGAGCAAAAGAAGATTCTCGGAACAGCTCATGCACTGGCCCAGGCTGAGCCTTATATGGATGGGGAGTTCATCGTTGTCAATGGCGACAACCTTTTCGATGACAAAGCTATCCGTGATCTTATCACTTCTAACGGAGACTATTGTATACTCGCAGCACTGCGGGAGCATACGGGTGATTATGGAGTCCTCACAGTTGAGCAGGATAAAGTGGTCTCGATCAGGGAAAAGCCGGGAAGGCCTTGTGCCGGAATACTGAATACAGGGGCCTACAAATTCGCCACCGATATCTTCGATGAGCTGCCGAAGACGCCTATCTCAGAGCGCGGATCATATGAGCTGACCCAGACGTTGCTCCAAATGATTAAAGATGGCCTGGAGATAAAGTCTGTACTCACAAAAGGGATCTGGGCAGATGCCATATTCGCATGGGATCTTCTGAACGCCAACAGCCTTGCCATGAATATCAGAAAACCGAAGATTTCAGGCGAGATAGAGGAAGGCGCGAGGGTTCGTGGGGAGGTTGAAATCGGGGCTGGAACAGTTGTAAGATCGGGTTCCTATCTTGTTGGACCGGTTTCAATAGGCAAGAACTGCGATATAGGTCCCAACGCCACGATACTGCCTGCGACATCTATTGGCGATTCTGTGAGGATTGGATCGAGCTCTGAGATACGCAACAGCATAATTATGAATGGCACAAGAATAGGCTCTGCTGCTGTAATCTCCGATTCGGCTATAGGTGCAAGCTGTGTTATCGGCGACCAGGCCATTTTAGAATCAGGAGATGCCATTGTTGAGGTCGAGGATGAGTTCCATAGGGCGGAGTTTGGCTCAATAATTGCAGATAATGTTATAATCGGCAGCAGGGGGATGTTGAATCCCGGCACAGTCCTTGAGACTGATGCAAGAATTGGATCAGGGGTTGTTGTGCGGGGATGGGTAGAACGCGGCAGCAGGGTGATCTAAAGGTGTGTGGAATAGTCGCATACATTGGCGAGGGAAAGGCTGGGCCTGTGCTCTTCGACACTCTCAAGAGGCTCGAGTATCGAGGTTATGATTCGGCGGGCATAGCAATTAAGACAGAAGGCGAGATAGAGGTCCTCAAATCAGCAGGCCGAATTGCTGATCTCGAGAAGGTCTATGTCAAACTCGGCTCTCCGGGGGAGAGCATGGGCATAGGGCACACAAGGTGGGCCACACATGGTAAGCCCAGCGACAGAAATGCGCATCCTCACACATCGGGCAAGATAGCGATAGTGCATAACGGCATAATCGAAAACTATCTTGAGCTGAGGGAACTTCTGACTGAGATGGGCTTTGAGTTTCAGTCTGAAACAGATAGCGAGGTTCTGGCTCACCTCATAAATATGTATTATAAGGGAGATCTGGCGGATGCGGTTGTAAAAGCCCTTGCTAAGGTCGAGGGCTCTTATGCAATGGCAGTTCTCGCGTTCAACTCGCCTTACCTTGTCTGCGCCCGCAAGGACAGCCCTCTGGTTATAGGCGTGGGCAAAGATGCCGTCTACGTTGCATCGGATGTGCCTGCTCTGCTGCCCTATACCAGAGATGTCATCAGAATGAAAGATGGAGAGGTTGCAAGGCTTTATGAAGATAAGGTCGAGATAAGCGATCTGGCAGGAAGGCTGCATTCTCCCGAGATAGAGAAGATCAATTGGGATATGGATGCAGCGGAGAAGGGTGGCTATCCTCACTTCATGCTCAAGGAGATCCACGAGCAGCCGCGTGCTTTGCGTGAGACCATAGCAGGCAGAATATCCGAGATAGACGGAGATGTAAGGCTCGACTTAGGAATGAGCGATGAGGAGATGCAAACTCTGGAGAGAATCACTATCATCGCCTGCGGCACATCGTATCATGCCGGGCTTTTCGCAAAATACCTTTTCCCTCGTGCCGCCGGTCTGCCTGTTGACGTAGAAGTTGCCTCAGAGTTCCAAGCCCTTCAGATAAGGCCTAAGACACTCGTTCTCGGCATAACCCAGTCAGGCGAGACCGCTGACACGCTCTTGGCGCTTAAAAAGGCGAAGACCTGCGGAGTTAGAAGCCTTGCTATAACGAATGTCGTCGGAAGCACAGTCACACAGCTCGTAGATGGAACGATATATACCCGCTGCGGGCCTGAGATCGGTGTAGCTGCGACAAAGACATTTTCGAGCCAGCTCCTGGCGCTCTTCTTGCTCGCAATACGCCTGGGCAGAGCAAGAGGCTACTTATCTCCCGATCGTGCAAGAAAGATGCTTATTGAGCTTACGAGGCTTCCAGGGCTTGTTCAGAGCGTCCTTGAGAAGCGTGAGAATATAAAAGAAGTTGCTGAGACGTATGCCAGCGTTGGTTGCTACTTCTTCATAGGTCGTGATTTCCTCTATCCAATTGCGCTTGAGGGTGCCCTGAAGATGAAGGAGATCGCCTATATACCATCGGAGGGTTATGCCGGAGGAGAGCTGAAGCACGGGCCGCTCGCATTGATTACCGATAGGACGCCTGTTGTGGCGCTGGCTACCTGCGGCAAGAAGATTCAATCAAACATAAAAGAGGTCAGGGCACGGGGAGCGGATGTGATTGCTATCGCTTCCGAGAGCGATCCCGACATCGGCAAGGTTGCAAATGTTGTAATAAAGCTGCCTGAAACCCGGCCGGCGATATCGGCCATGCTCTGCACGGTAGTCGTGCAGCTTCTATCCTATTATGCAGCGAACAAGCTCGGCCAGCCGATAGATAAGCCGCGGAACCTTGCGAAATGCGTGACGGTGGAGTAAGCGGATCCTGCAAAGATTTATGGTTAATGCAAGTGAGGGTCGTCTGCCTCTTCATGTTGATGGATGGTAGACCACCTATTCTTTAAGAACTTCTTCAATGGTTCCATCAACATAGGATTTCCTTCTTGGGTTAATTGCGTATACTATTACGCATTGGAACAAAAATATATAAATCAACTTAAGGAGGAATTGGCGATAGAAGAGTCCTTATTCATAAGAGAGCTTGGAATCAAGAGTCCGATGCTGAAAGTATTGGATTTCTTGATGGATAACGAATCCTTTGATTACTCAAGGGCCGAGATAGAAGAAGGCGCAGGCCTGAGCAAGACTACCCTTCTCAAGATATGGCCCAAGTTGGAAGCCCTGTAGCTTGTTGAAACTACCAGGACGGTAAGCAAGGCCAAGATGTATAAGCTAAACAAACGGAACCCTATAGTAAAGAAGCTCATGGAGCTGGATAACGCGATATCAGAGTATTTTGCTTTAAAGCAATGTGAGCCTGAGGCCAGTCTACCAAATAGCGATATCTCAAAAGTCATAGAGTCTAACCAAGGCTTAATCAAGTCCATAGTTGAGTATGAAAAAGAATCATCGGATATTAGAGCGGTGTAAAGTTGATTAAGACTTGGCTTACGGCCAAATGGTAAAGTTTGGTCCCAGGGGGTCTAAACTTTCTACGGCCTGAACTTTTCAGGTAGAAAAAGAAGCTGTGGCGCCTCAAGTTCGGATTGTTACTGATGAGCTGCCTTTGAAGAGTCCTACGGTATCCGAAATATCATTTAACAAAAGAAGTCAAGCCTTTCTCTTGAAGATTTCACGGCATACATCTAATCCGGCAGCGGTTAGGTGATAAGTCATCTCACCCCGCGTTGGATGCGGGCTGACAAGCCCGCGAGCGACCAAGGCATGAAAAGCTTTCTCAGCTTCCTTTTTTGTGCGCTTGTCGTTTTGAAATTTTTTGATGAAATATTGTTTAGGAACGTGGCCACTCCTGCTTATGTTTACAGCCTTACAGATGCTCGCCAGAACTAACCGCTCATACCCTCCTATCACGCGTTTTAGAATAGCTTAAAACGATAAAAACGTTTCGAAAGCCTGATGATATACATATAAGCAACATATATATAGTTTCAAAGGCACATTCAACGCTATGAGCAGATCGAACATCAAGCACGCCATTGAAGCTGTTGAAGACAAGGGTGTAGATACCGATCTGGAACTTTATGAAGAGATAGAACGACAGTCCGGCGATAGCATATATAGTTTGGCGAAGGCTATGCACTGGAGCACCGGAAAGACATACTCAGCAGCCCACAGGCTTGAGAAAGCCGGAATGGTTCATATTGAGAAGGCAGTGAAGAATGGCCGAGAAGTGCTCATAGTTAAACCAAAGAGCTGGGAAGAATATTTCACTGCTGAGGAGCTAGAAGAGATGAGGAGACCTGAGTTTATGGACGAGGTCGAACGCCTCACCAAGGAAGCTTGGCAGGAAGCAGAAGCTAAAAGGTAACCGCCTTTATTAAAGGCTCTCGTAAATCTCTCTGATAGCTTTTGTATTCATATCCCAATATTTGTAATCGTTTTCAAGGAGCTTCTGAGGCTTATCGTTCAGATGCTCAATTATGGCATCCTTAAACCGGTTGCTCTCAGTTATCACTAGATTTTTCCTTGGCTCCTCGCACGAGATACCCGAAGCTATTACAATATTACCCAAATTCAGATACTCATTCAGCTTCCAGATGCTCTTGTCAGTGGAATACGGTGTAAGCTCGTTCTTCTCCCTTGGGATGAGGCAGAGCTTAGCCTTTTTCACCAGGCCGGGGATCTTATTATGTGGCTGCCAGCCCAGATACTTGACGTTCTCCGGCTTTCTCCAGAGATACCACCAGGCAAAAGGCCCACTTCCGACAATCCAGATCTCCTGGTCAGGCATTGCCTTTGCAGTCTCAAGCAGCTTTCCAATCCCCTCCTGAGTGCAGACTCTTCCTATGAAAATTATAGGCTTACTAATTATAGGCTTACTATCTGTCTCGGCCAAATTTTCTGACCCAGCGGATTCAGTTTCTATCTTTGAAAACGAGCGTGCCGGATAGTTCGGTATTATGTGCACCACTTTTTCAGGCGCATATTCCTTTACCTTCTTTGCGAGCGGAGTATTGACTGTAGTGATCACATCTGCGTTTCTGGCCAGCTCTTTTTCAAAATACTCTCCGAATACTTTGCCTGGTACTCCGAAGGTATCTTGAGCTTCGATGCCCCAAGGGGACCTGTAATCGTAAATAAGCTTCTTGTATCCATCTCCCCAAAGGTTTCCAAAACCATGGTAAATCATATCAGGAACATTGAAGATATGAACAATATCCGGCCTAGTCTCTTTTGTGATCTTTCTAGCAAGGCTTGCGATTTTTATCCAGTTCCTTGTGCCGAAGCTCGGGACTATCACCTCGTATCCCAGAGATGTTAGAGTCCCCTCAAACATCTTAAGCCTGGTAGTCCTTTCAGGCTGGTTCGCAAGTAAGAGGACTCTCAAGGCGCTTCTCCGGTTTTAGTTTTGAAAGCTTGCTCTGCTATTATCTCTGCAGTTCTTATGCTTGCGTCTCCTTTGCCGAATACATCTTGCCTGCCCCTTTCGGGCTTGAAGTTCGCCGCTGCAGATATGATTCTTTCCTTATCAGCGCCGACGAGAACATTCCATCCATCCTGAACGGTCTCAATCCATTCAGTCTCATCCCTCAATGTAACACATGGAACGCCTAATAGATACGCTTCTTTCTGCACCCCGCCTGAATCAGTGAGTATCTTCCTCGCATTCTTTTCAAGCATGAGCATATCCAGATAGCCTACGGGCTTTATTACCCTGGCCTTTTTGCCCAGATCATTCCAGAGGCCGTACTGCTTCAGGTACTTTTCAGCACGCGGATGGCATGGGAAGACGACTTCTCCTATTTCGCATAATGCATCTGTTATTGCCTTTGCTTTTTTGGGATCATCAGTATTTGAGGCACGGTGGACAGTGGCAAGGCAGTATCCTTTCGGCTCGAGGCCAAGATCTTCAAGAATATGCGATCTCTTCTCAGCTATCTGAATGCAGTCTCTCTGAGCATCAACCATGACATCTCCTGTGAGGTGAACACCCCGGATGATGCCTTCCTTTTGCAGGTTCTCAACTGCGGTTTTTGTCGGGCAGAGCAGAAGGTCTGAGCAGTGGTCAACGAGGACTCTGTTCACCTCTTCCGGCATGTTCTTATCATAGGATCTGAGGCCGGCTTCAACATGGATGACCTTGATATGCAGCTTGGCAGAAGCGAGCGCTCCGGCCAGCGTGGTGTTGGTATCCCCGAAGACCAGCACGGCATCAGGCAGCTCTTTGACCAATACCTCCTCGATTTTTTGAAGCATATCGCCCGTCTGCTGGCCATGGCTGCCTGAGCCGATTCCCAAGTGATAATCCGGCGGATGTATCCCGAGATCCTCGAAGAATACCCTGTCCATCTCATAATTGTAATGCTGACCTGTATGGATTATTATCTCATCGAACTTTTTTCGCAGCTCACGGGAGACAGGCGCCAGCTTAACGAAGTTCGGCCTTGCGCCGACCACTGATGCAATCTTCATCATATCTTATTTAGGCTCACTGATTTCGGTATTTTTCATATTGTCCGCTATTTCAAACATCAACTTGAAGGGATCGAATACGAGGTCTGCATCCACCGGCCTGATATATTTGAGGCCTTTTGCCAGCACATCCTCTTCGCTCAATAAAGGATCGAATACATAGGTATCAAGCCCTTTTTCCATAAGCAGCTCTGCCAGGGCCAGGTTCCGGCTGTGATAGAACACCTTCACTCCGGGCCGGTATGTGATTCCTTTGATGCATATCTTCACCTTGCTTAGAGGCTTATTGATCTTCATGCATTCAAGGAGAATCTTGCCTGCCCAGTAATCTATCATCTCATCGTTAACTTCGCGGCCTGTTCTCAGAAGCCTGCAGTTGCTGAAATTCTCGCGCTTCTCCATCTCCTTTATCAGGAACCATGGATAAACCGGGATGCAGTGTCCTCCTACGCCGGTCGAGGGCAGATGGATATGGCAGTATTCATGGTTCGCATATTCCCTCGCTTCGAAGAAGTCTATGCCCATCTCATCGGAGATCTTAAAAAGCTCATTTGCAAGGGCGATGTTGATATCCCTGTAGCAGCCCTCCATGACTTTGATCATCTCCGCTACCTTTGAGGAGGATACAAGATGCAAGTTGGAGATGAACTTCTTATAGACACTATATGCCAAAAGGCCGCTCTCTTCATCAGTCCCGCCGATAACCTTGGGAAATTCTCTCAGCCTTGAGATGCTGTATCCTGTCATTATACGTTCAGGCGAATATGCCAGGTGAAAATCGTTCGATCCCAGACCGCTTGACTCTTCGAGCCAGGATCTTACTTTCGTGTCGGTTGTTCCGGGCGGAAATGTAGTTTCAACCACTACCAGATCCCCTTTCTTCAGAATACTGCCCAAAGACCTTGCGGCGCTTTCCATGATTTTGAAATCGGTATTGAAGCTCTGATCGACAAATAAGGGTACTATCACTATGAATGTGCTGCAGATTTTCGCATCCTGAAAGCTGGGTGTGGCAACGAGGTTTTTTCCGCCATGCAGCCTTATGAGTTCATCAAGCCCGGCCTCCTCAGGAATAGGGTTGATCCCTTGGTTAATGAGACTACATCGCTCTTTATCTATGTCTACACCGATGACTTTTTGGCCGTTATCCGCAATGACAGCTGCGAGCGGAAGCCCAGCATTTCCGAGCCCAATGACTGCAATTGCATCAGTAATCTTTTCAGTCCCTCCTCAAAATCTCAATCTCTTTTCCACAGCTATCGCATCTGAATGTAGTCCTGGCTGCATTTTCTTCGGCGATTTTTTCGAGCTTCTTTCCGCAGTAGCATACATAGCCTTTGAACTCTGCCGGGTTGCCATAGACCAATCCAAAAGCCGGCACGTCTCTGGCAACAACGCTTCCGGCACCTATCATTGCGTACTCGCCTATGGTAGTTCCGCAGACGATCGTCGAGTTGGCGCCTATGCTTGCACCTCTGGCAACGCGAGTGGGAACTACGTGCTCACTGTCCCAGATGAAGGCACGGGGGTAAAGATCATTGGTGAATGTGGCAGATGGACCAATGAAGACATCATCCTCAATAGTCACGCCCTTATATACGGATACAAAATTCTGTATCTTCACATTGTTTCCAATCACAGCATCGGCATCGATATAGACGCTTTTTCCGATATTGCAGTTATTGCCTATCCTTGAACCGCTGCGGACATGTGCAAAATGCCATATTTTCGTGCCCTCACCGATAACATCGCTTTCCACTACGGCCGTCGGGTGCGCATAGTAATTGTATTTCGCACATCCGTTTATGCACTCATTTGTGCACTCATTTGTGCACTCATTTGTGCACTCATTTGTGCACTCATTT
>JBHGAU010000069.1:0-13385 GCA_041946675.1 Methanotrichaceae archaeon
TACGGGCTGTATCCCGCCATTGAAATGGCGGGGATTAGCCCTGATTTCTTCCTAAAATACGATTAAATTGGCGGCATCAGCGGCGGCCTAAATATTCCTCGTTCAGTTATCAGGGCCGAAACAAGACCAAGCGGCGTTGCATCGAATGCCGGATTATATATCTCTATTCCCTCGGGCGCGAGCCGGGCTCCGCCGAGCATGCACATTTCTGAGGCATCCCTCTCCTCGATGGTTATATCTTCTTCACTATGCGCAATATCGAATGTTGATAGAGGCGCCGCCACATAAAACGGGATACCATGTGCTCTTGCGAGGACTGCGTGGTTATAGGTTCCTATTTTGTTGAAAACAGCATCCTTGGTGACGCGGTCCGCACCCACAATTGCCTTATTAATCAATCCTTTTCGCATAAGGCTGCCTGATGCGCTCTCGCAGATCAAAGTCACAGGAATCCTATCCTGTGATAGTTCCCACGCCGTCAGCCTTGATCCCTGATTCAAAGGCCTTGTCTCGCAGGCATAGACATGGATATTTTTGCCTGCCTCAACCGCTGACCGTATAACACCAAGCGCAGTTCCCCAGCCAACGCATGCAAGCCTTCCGGCGTTGCAGTGTGTGAGAACGTTGTCTCCATCATCCAGGAGCTTTGCCCCGTTGCGGCCCAAGGATTTGTTAACTTTGATATCCTCTTCTGCGATCTGTTCAGCTTCACGCAAGCTCGCATCTCTGATATCTTCAATCGTATCATAACCTGATGCGAGCTTCAGGACTCTATCCACGTCCCATGAGAGGTTAACAGCGGTGGGCCTCGATGATTTGATCATCTCTGCAGCGATATCAAGCTCCTGCAGAAGATCGTAGGGATTTGATGCTCTGGAAAGATAAGCCGCAAGAGCGATGCCGTAGCCTCCTGCTGCTCCCAAAGCAGGCGCGCCCCGGATTCGAAGGGATTTGATCGCTTCTATTAGAGCCTTAATGCTTCCAATCTTAATGGCTTTTAGATCACCCGGAAGCTTTGTCTGGTCTATCATCCACAGTCCGTCGTCCCACCAGATCGTCCTGGATTCGCACATGGGCACCAAAAATCACACCTTTCGGATTATCTCCACTGAGCCGGACCTTGAGAGGTGGAGTTCACTGACATTATCGAATATTCCATGCCCGACGATTCCGGGAATAACGCTCAGCCTGGCAGCGAGTGCAGACGGATCATCGATAATTCCAAAGTCTGCATCTATTACGAAGTTGCCGTTATCTGTTATCACAGGCCCATCCTTCATCTTTGCCTGCCTCAGCACTGGGACGCCGCCAATGCCCGTGATCCTGCGCTCCACGAGCCTGAAAGCAAACGGCAGTACCTCAACTGGAACTGGATGGCTCATCCTGTCCACATACTTCGAGCCGTCCAATACTACTAGGAACCTCCTCGCAGAATGCGAGACCACCTTCTCTCGAGTATGGGCTGCACCTCCTCCTTTTATCACAAAAAGATTCATATCTGCCTGATCTGCTCCATCGATGGCAAGATCAAGGACCGGATGCTGGCTTAGTGTCGTTAGCGTTATGCCTGATTCTATAGCCAGGGACTCGGCCTGATATGATGTAGGCACCCCGAGTATCTTTAGACCTTCCTCCCGGATCCGCAGTCCTAACTTTTGGATGGTCCATGCAACTGTTGATCCCGTTCCAAGACCGATAACCATTCCGTTTTTGACCAGAGAGGCAGCCGATTCGCCGGCCGCCTTTTTATCCTCCTGATTGGCAGAAGCAACCTTCATTCCGGTCAATCCTTTTAATCACAGCCATCACATCGATCAGTCCTTCCTTCAATCGACCTCATTTCGTTCAACCCACTATCTGGCTTATAACGGTGGTGAACATAGGGCCACGCATATCGATCTTATGTTTATGGCTTGTGATGTATCTTTCAAGCACAGGATAAATCCTGATATTTATATCCCCTGGGCCGCGCACAATCCTGGCGCGTGTCTCGGAATCCTTCCCAGAGGAAGTTGCAGCCTCTATTTCGCTTGCTGCCAGATCTGCAAAGCCATCGATATATCTGATGCCGGTCGTCACGCCCTCCTGGAACGCCTCCTCCCAGCGCGACGTATGCGGAATTCCCATTATATTCTGCTTATGGACTACTATCTCATTCAGATAGGCAGGTCCGCACAGCTTTGTATTCTCTTCAGGCTCGACTACCGATATCCTCACATTTCTCCCGAAAAGCTCACCCTCCCAGGCTGTGAACTCGCAAGGCGACGGCGTATTGCCGTGTTCTATGCTCGTTCTAACGATTGCCTCAGAGATAGCCCTCCCGGCCTCTGTACACGGATTCCTATCTACAAGAATCATCTGCGCCATCTCTCTTGGTGTCAGCTCAAAGTCCGCCTTGAACTGAGGATACGATAATGCACGAAGGTCCTGTGAGTTGTGGAGTATCATGGCAATTCTCTCTACTCCCAGGCCGAGGTTCATCACAGGGTAAGGTATATCGTACTGCGCTAAAGCTGTCGGCGAATAGATTCCAAATGTTGCAACCTCAACCCAGCCGCTCTGATACTTTGTGGCTGATCCTATCAGGCCGGGATGGTATGCGTAAACCTCAATCTGAGTGTCGGGGGTGTAATATTTGCTGCGCTTTTCATCCGGCTGGAACCTGAACTTCTGGAATCCGAACTGGCTGAGAAGCCCGTCTGCAACTGCCTTGCCATCATCGACCGATAGATCTTCATCCATTATCACGCAGCTCGCAGAATAATAGCTCATAAGCCTCGCGGCATCTTCAGCCTGCTCTCTTCTAAAGCAGCGGTCTACTGAGAAGAGCTTCACGGGCAGCTTCTGCCTGTAGTGTAGGCTCGACAATGTCAGGAACCAGCCTGATGTCATGTGGCTTCTAAGGGTACGTGTCGTGGCCTCAGCTTTGAGGGCTTTGAACTCAGGGAAAACATTTTCGATCACAGCTGCAACTTGTGCATCCGGCGCGGCGATTGCCTTAGAAATCTCCTGAACCAAATCATCGCCCTCAACCTTTCCCTTCTTGTAGCCGTGGAGAATCTGACGCACAGCCTCCACCTCATCAGACGTAAGCGAACGCCCGAGAAGAGCATTTATCTGAGCGATCCTCTCATCCGAAATTCCGATATCAGGCCTGGGGAGGCCAGCCAGGTAGAAGCATCTATCCAGTACTGCAAGCGCCTCAGAACCGAACTGCTTGTAAACATCTTGAGCCTCGACCATGACAGGATTCATCGTCTCGCTGAAGCCCAATCGAAGATATGCTTCCCTCAGCTTCTGTATAGTATCGAAAATGGGATGAGGCGTGCCGTAATGTAGCGTCTTTCTGGGGTAACGCTCATTTAATGGCGGCTTGCTGAGATACTCTTTTCCCTGCTGCCAGGCCTTATCAAAATCTGCTTTTGCTTCCTCTCTCACCCGTTCGGGATCAAATTTCATAACTTCTGACTCCAGTACTTCAATTTTTAAGTTTATCCTCTAACTCGCGCAAAGAAGACTCAACCTTTGCCATCTCAATGGCATTTGTCAGATCGCCCCGTGTTCTCTCAAGCATCGATCTGGCCAGATCGCTCTTCCTTCTTAGCCCTCTGGTAATGGCTTCAGGATAATCAAAGAGCATTAAAAGTTGGTAAATTTCTTCCATCATATAGAGGAAATACTCGCCATCCTCAGGCCTTCCAAGCCTGATCAGGTCCAGGATATGTCGGCGGAGTTCGCCCGTTGTATCGCCGAGGCCTGACAGGTAGTTCACGCGGTCAACGCCAATCTCCTCAGGCATCAATACCTCATGTCTCGTTATTATCGAATAAACGCTCCTGGCTTCGGCATACTCCTGTTCAGCCATATCGATGAATCCAGAATACCTTATATCCAGATGATCTTTGAGAATATCATGAACATTACCGAGGGAGAGACCAGCATTATCCATAAGCCGCTGTGCCTCATCGAGGTCATTCCTATGAATCGATTTGATAGCCGCTGAACAGAAGCGCACTATCTCGCGGGATATCACAAGGGCCTCTTCCCGAGCGCTATCCTTGGCTTTGAAGCTTTCAAGCATGCTCTCCGCCAGGCCATTTAGGGATGGGAACGGCATAGTATGATCATAGTATAATCATAGATCATAGTATTAATCATAGATCATAGTATAATTCTTTAGTCCTTGCTCATCAATTTTTTCAAACGTCTGAGCGATCTCTGTCCCTCTTCAAGGGACCGGGATTCTGTCACCATCCGTCCCTGATACCCATTAAACGCTGCAACGACCTTATTCCATGGAACTGTCCCAAAGCCCACCGGGAGATGCTCATCCCTTACGCCGTGATTATCATGAATGTGCGCATGAATTATTATATCTTTCAACTCAAGGAACTTATCAAGACATCCGTTCGTATTTGCATGCCCGACATCTAAGATAAAGCCCACATTATCCCTATTTACGGTTTCAAGTATGCCTGTTATCTCCTCCGGCCTTCTGCCGAGGATCGCAGGCATATTTACCATATTCTCCACAGCAATTGTCATATCCAGACCGTTCGCATGATCGCAGATCTCCTGGATTCCCAGAATGTTCTGCGACCAGGCCTTATCGGGCATCTGCATTCCGAGAGGCGAAAGGTGTCCCGGATGAACGACTGCCAGACGGCTGAAGTCGCTTGCAAGGTCGAGGCAGCTCTTCATCTGCCTGACTGTTTCATCCCATATCGGCTGATTCATGCTCGCCAAATTCAGGTCTGAGTACGGCAGATGGATGGTAATAGTCAGGTTGGTAGTCTCAGCTATATTCTTCGCTTCTTCAATATTATCAAGAGTAAGCTTTTGTTTACCCTCGTTTACTATCTCCCAGCCGGTGTATCCCAGATCCTCCAGCTGATAGGCCCAGTCAAACGGCCTATCAACCAGTGCGCTTGATGAGAAGCTAAACATCCTCTGTTACCTCGCTCGCATCCAATTCCTTGATAGGCATGCCGCCTGCCGTTTTAGGCGCAAGCCAATCAATAATGCGTTCTCCACCGGTGATCCGGATATGAATCGATCCTAAAGGCTCCTCCTCAGGAGGGAAGTTGACTTTTCCCATAAGTGCCGCCTGCTTATTCAGTCTGAACTGGACCGCGTCGCCCAAAAGCCCATCAAGCATTACGGAACGCGCAGTATCGAGGATCTTCTGCTCCCGCAGAAGCCGATGAAATGTCCTTAGAGACTGCAGTCCATTATATGCCTCAATCCTGTCCTCCCTGATATCCATTGTGAGACCTGGAAAAATCTTCTCAATGGCTGAAACAACCAGCTCTATGCGCTCAGTCGCCCTGACAAGAGAATATATTGAGACCTCGATCGTCGTGAGTCACCTCGAATTCTAGTGGCTGCTGGTCTTATATCTGAGGATGGCGGCGATTCCGCCGAACGCCTTGTATAGCTGGGCACCCTCCTCAAACTCAGTGGATATTATCTTGACTGTAGATCCACTCGCCTCAGCCAGCTTTGAGAGATCGGCGACTATATCCACTTCACTCTCTATGCTCAGGGGGCTGCCGCACTTTAGGCAGTTGCCGAGCTGTGGTGAACTGGAGGATCTCGTCTGGCTCTCAGAGAAGTCGCAGCTCCGGTTGGTACAGACGATCTTGGCGCGAGTCTTTCTCAAATCTTCCGATAACAATAGCGTATCCACTGCGCCGAGCTTAAGGTTGTGCCTTACCTCTGCCTCACCGTAAGATGCAAGGCCAGCATCGCTCACCAGCTCCTTCATGAATCTTCTCATAATGAGCTTATCCTGGGTAAGCTCCAGATCCAGAAGCCTGTCCTGTGCAGCATCGACAAGCTCATAGAGCCCGGATTCGTCCGTATAAGACACATCAACTGCATCCAGTACCTTTCGCTGCAGCTCATGGTGCAGGAATCCGCCATCGATGAACTCCTCCTTTGTAGGCGATGGCCCGCCAA
This sequence comes from Methanotrichaceae archaeon, assembly GCA_041946675.1. Lineage (GTDB taxonomy): Archaea > Halobacteriota > Methanosarcinia > Methanotrichales > Methanotrichaceae > CAWBKV01. The sequence continues at coordinate 5,962 of JBHGAU010000069.1, forward strand.
TCAATATTCCCTGAAGATCCTTGGGATCTATCGCCAGGAATGCATCATTTGCAGAATCGCCTATTCTTCCATAGAAGTCATGTATGGCGATCAAACGAAGCTGCTGGAACCTGTGGCTTGACTGACCGCCTTTTCTCTGCTTTCCAGGAACTGTAGAGGTAAGATGCTTCAGGGGCTCAATAGTCTTTCCCCGCAGGATTCCTATTGTCGCCTCCCTTCTATCCAGGACGATCAGGCCGAAGGTCTTCTTCTCTGCCAGCATCTCCTCCAGAGGCTCGAGCAGGAAAGATGAATCACAGTGATACCTATAAGTTACAATCGGATCCGGCGGCTCAAGGGCAATGCTGTACATATCGGTCCTATTGCCGCCAATATCCACATTTCCGATGAAGATCACTACGCCGTTTGGCGGCGGCTTGGGAATGAGCTTGAGCCTTGACATAGCGGACTCAAGAGCGCTCTGCACGCTCAGCCTCGTTACTCTGGATTTTATGTTTGCAGCCTGGCCATACTCCTCACGAAGCTGGGACGTCACATCAGAGATCTGTTTGTCCGGGGGGATATAGAGCGAGATCAGCTCTGTACCTCTACCATTCTTGCTCCTCAGATCGTCGAGCAGGCGTTTGAACTCATATTTTTCTTGTGCAGTGAACTCCATTTCCGAAAGTCTCCTAAAATTCGTCACGGCCATGATATAAAAGGCTTCTCAGAAGGGTTATCTTATATAAGCCCGAGGCTGAAAAACCATTCTATCATTAAACTATTTGTTGGACGGCAAATTTCAGAAGTCTGCTTTGCCGATCCAACCGATGTATAGAGCTAGTCTTTGCGCGAGAATAGATCGAATTTAATCTATCTTTAGCCTTATGCTCTTCTCGGAAGTTCGTTTATATGGTACATTGACTATCAGCGTCTCGTCTGAAAACCCGCCAAGAGCTTTTTCGGGATCGACCGGGCCTGGCAACGCAAAGGCACCTTTGAAGGTTATATCGCCCGCGTTTGCTATTATATAGAATCCCTCACCAAGGAAATTAAATTCGATATCTTCTTTTTTTACACCGGGCAGATCTACCTGAATGTTCAGACTCTCGCAGTTCTCATCATTATACATGCATACATCCGGAGCTACAATTCTTTCTGCCATTGAACATCTCCACTAAAGTATACGCGCAGATACCAATTAAAACTTTTTCTTAAAGATTCGTGACGATAATGCTATCTATAGATAAAATATTCTTTAGATGCTTAGAAAGAGCTTTCCCTCCGAAGATAGAATAATCCATTTCAGGATAATATATTGATATTAAAGCGGAAGGGCTGATAGCCAATCTACGATATATTTTTTAGAATGTATTATCTGTTTATAGGCCAATATATACATCCAAATATACACTTATATAAACCACTAACACCATTAGCACATCCATAGCACAGTTTCATTCTAACATGATAATAATAGCAACCTAAGACCCATTAACTCCTATAGCCAAGATTACTGATGTTTTTAAATTGTGATATTATTTTATTTTCTTACTTTACTAATCTACATTTCAGAACGGGGAAGTTTAACTTTCTCTTGAAATTCACGGAGACATATAGAGTAAAATTTATATATGATAGATGATAAGATACATTTTGGATCCGGGGTTATTCAAACGGCTTTTAAAGTCATCCATCCCCTCAAGATGAATAGACCCGGATCCTCCCCTCGAATATCTTCTCAAAATCTCTTATTCCTATAGCCATCTTTTTATATCCTGCTTATCATAAATTCTCCAAACTATTAAGGCTTTTGTGGAGGCACTATCAACCATGATAGAGATTGATACCGGTAAGCAGGCTGAGGTCGTAGATATAACATCTTCTGTAGAAAAAGCACTGGCAGAGAGCAAAGTGCAAAGCGGGATATGCCTAGTTTATACACTGCATACAACTACGGGAATAACTATAAACGAGGCAGAGGGAGGCCTAATTCAGGATATCATGAGGCTTATGGCAGCGCTCGTTCCAGAAGGCTCCGGCTATAAACACGATAGATTGGATGGAAATGCAACAGCACATCTCCGAGCAGTTCTTCTTGGAAACAGCGCCGTTATTCCCATCGAAAAAGGGATGCTGGTGCTGGGGACATGGCAGAGAATACTCTTTATTGAGCAGGATGGCCCAAGACACCGCAGAGTTTATGTCAAGGCCATCCCGGACTAGAGTTTTGGTAGAGTTTTGGATGCTTTCAGCCAACCAAGGTCAGTAAATTGTCGAGCCTGTCGTCTGAGTCAGTTCCCTGAAGGCTGCTATGAGATCCTTTGTAATAGGTCCAGGCTTGCCAGTGCCTATGATCCTGCCATCAGCCTTTGTAACTGGTGCAACCTCAGCTGCAGTTCCCGTGACGAAGACCTCATCCGCTGTGTAAAGATCGAAAAGCCCCAGGTCACGCTCAAAGGTACTATAGCCCTTTGCTCTGGCCAGCTCAATAACCGCCTCGCGAGTTATGCCCTTCAGATTATTGATTGTGTAGGGCGTGAAGATCTTGCCATCCTTGATGACGAAGATGTTATCGCCGCTGCCCTCTGAGATCCTGCCCTGCGCATCCAGAATAATGGCCTCATTGCCCCCTTTGATATTTGCCTCTATCTTGGCCATAACGTTATTGAGATAGTTCAGACTCTTTGTGTTTGGAGGCAGTGAGTCCGGCGAGTTCCTGCGGACCGTGACCGTAACAGCGGTCAGACCGATCTCGTAGAGATCTCCATACATTGCGCCCCATTCGACTGCCATGACGATGATCGTTGGAACACTGCACTTGTTGGGATCGAGACCTAGATCGCCAGTACCTCTTGTGACTATGGGGCGAATATAAGCATCTTTTAGATTATTCTTGCGCAGCGTCTCCAGAATGATCTCTCCCATCTCCTCTTGACTTATGGGAATGCACAGGAGGATTGCCTGAGCTGAATCAAATAACCTCTTGACGTGTTCTTTCAGCCTGAAGACACGCCCATTATAGGCTCTGATGCCCTCGAAGACGCCATCGCCATACAGGAGGCCATGATCGAAGACTGAAACTGCAGCCTCTTCAGATGGGACGAATTTGCCGTTTATATAAATAAGACTCATATGAAGTTCTTCCTTTAAGCACTTGCCATGCAGCAATCCTGCCAAGAATATATGTATTTTGATCGTGAGAGTACTTCTATGAAGGAATCGATGGGTTTATTACCCATGGAGACGGTTGATGCCTACTCTTCGCGGGGTTAAGAGCTATGGCTAGACTTGGTTTCGTTGTCTCTGAGTTCAATAGAGATATAACTTATCAGATGGAGCTGCTGGGCAGGGAGCATGCTAAATTCCTGGGAGCCGAGGTCGCATCGACCATCTATGTGCCGGGTGTATATGATATGCCGATTGCTGTCCGGAAGCTTCTTCATCGCAATGACATAGATGCAGTCGTAACAATTGGCTGTGTGATCCAGGGCGACACAGGCCATGACGAGATCGTTGCCCAGCACGCAAGCCGAAAGCTGATGGATCTCTCACTCGAGTTCGATAAGCCTGTAACGCTTGGTATAACCGGCCCCAGGATGTCCAGGCCCGATGCCAATAAGCGCGTAGATTATGCCAAGAGGGCCGTCGAAGCTGCGGTCAAGCTGCTCCAACGACTTGGTGGTGAGTAAATTTGGTATCTGCGAGGCTTGCTTCCATTCAGGAGTCAACGACTCTGAAGATCTCGGCGATGGCAAAGAAGCTCAGTGCAAGTGGTCTTGATGTGATAGATATGGGAGTTGGAGAGCCTGACTTCGATACTCCTAAGCATATTGTAGAGGCAGGCTGCAACTCAATCAGGATGGGTGAGACACATTATGCGCCCACTGCCGGAATACCCGCTCTAAGGGAAGCCATTTCCGACAAGTTCTGCGATGAAAACAGGCTTTCTGTCACTGCCGATGATGTGATTGTCACTCCAGGAGCGAAGATGGCGGTCTTCGCTGCTATCCAGGCGCTTCTGAAGGAGGGCGATGAGTGTGTCCTGATAGGGCCGTCATGGGTAAGCTATGAGCCATGCGTTGCCTTCGCAGGCGGCAAGGTGTCCTGGGCAGGCGTCGATGAGAACTTTATGCCCACTGATCTTGAGAAGGCCATAACCCCGAAGACCAAGATGATACTTGTGAACTCTCCCTCAAATCCAACAGGCTCTGTCTTTGATCGGCCAGTACTCAACGAAATTCGAGACCTTGCATTGGATCATGATCTTTTTGTCGTCACAGATGAAATTTACGAGAAGATAATCTACGGCCACGAACACATCAGCATCGGCTCATTTCCGGGGATGGAGGATAGAACGGTCACGATAAACGGTTTCTCGAAGGCTTATGCCATGACCGGCTGGAGGCTCGGCTACATGACGGGCCCCAGGGATATTCTGAAGTGGGTGACCCGGCTTCTCTCTCATTCGGTCTCTCAGGCAACCACCTTTGTACAACGCGCTGGAGTTGCAGCTCTTCACGGACCGCAGGATGAAGTTGATGTCATGGTCTGCGAGTTTGAGGCGCGAAGGGATCTGCTCGTCGAGGGCCTTCGGAGGCTTGGAATCGATTGCAACCTTCCTGGCGGGGCATTTTATGTATTCCCGAATGTCGCAAAATTTGGCGGAGGAGATGCATTTACTGATAAGCTTTTGAAGGATGCATTAATTGCAGCAACGCCTGGATCTGCCTTTGGACCTGATGGAAATGATTATGTGCGACTTTCCTATGCTATCTCGCAGGAGAGGCTTAGAGTGGCGCTCGAGAGGATTGAGAAGATAGTAGCCTGATAGGAACATAATCGAGTTTAGTAACCATTTTTTCTATAATCTTTCTATTACATAAACCTAGTTGCATTACTAGAATCTATATCGAACCATACGAGATGGCAAAGAGGCTGGAACGAAAATGAATCCCTATGCTCCGGCAAGGATTAAATCCAAATAATGCATGATTAATCTCAATATATGTTCTCCGAGTACATCCAGGCTGCCTTAGAGAGGGCTGAGTACGACACGCTGGAAGATGGCTCTTATGCGGCCACAGTTCCGGGGCTTCAGGGTGTCATAGCTGTAGGTGATTCTTTTGAAGAGTGCCGCAAGGATCTCATAGAAGTCATTGAGGAATGGATCGTTGCCCGAATACAATGGGGATATTCGATTCCGCCTATCGCTGGCCACACCATAGAATCCTCTAAGGAGCCAACAGCAGTTGTCGACTAAGCTTGTGCCAATCTCACGGCGGGAACTGATCAAACGGTTAGCAAGCTTAGGGTTCATAGGTCCATATCCCGGCAAAAAGCACTTTCATATGATGAAGGACGGTGTCTTTGTCATGATCCCAAATCCGCATCATAGCGAAGAGATCAGCGTTAAGCTCCAGCTCATCATCTTGAAAGAAGCAGGGATTAGCAGAGAGGATTGGCTCTCAACTGCTTGATATCGGTTTATGTAATGAGACTTTCGCATAAATGAGTTCTAGAACGTGGCTAAAAATACGGAGTCGTCCTTAATCAGCCAAACCACCTCTTTCTCCACATAAGGCCTGATCCCATGGCTTATTCCTTCAGGAGTCAGAAGATCAACGCGTTAGAGAGTAGCCGCACGGGACTACTTAAAGGCTCCATTGATTGATGGTGCTGCAGCTTACGGGTTCTGCCTGCGGATAGCGGCTTGAAAAATAATCCCCAACCCCTCCCGTGAGGAGGGGAGTAGCGTCCTCAATCGCCGGGCGGGCTACCCCTAACCCCTCTCTGGGGGAAGGCTCTGGAAAACGTATGCTATATAGTTAACAGTCAAAGGGATTAGATCGCCTTCTCAATGGTTGCAGTTAAGCTTTCTTCATCATGGCGCTTAATTGGGATGGGCTCTATGTTCTTTTCTTGATAGTCTTATGAGTTGAAATATGAGATATACCCTTCATAGATGAGGTGAATAACAGTGAAAGCGATAGGCATTGTGGGAAGTCCGAGGAAGAACGGAAATGTCGATACACTGGTTCAGGCTGTGCTGGATGGTGCCAGTGAATCGGGCTATCAGACGAAGAAATTCTACCTGAATGAAATGAGCTATTCAGGATGCCAGGGGTGCAGCTCCTGTAAGGTCAATGACCGCTGCAGATTGGATGATGACGTCTCTGAGCTCCTGACCGAGATGAAAGAGGCTGATGCTGTAGTATTTGGATCTCCCATATACGTCTACCAGTTTGCAGGCCAGTTCAAGTTGATGGAAGATAGGATGTTCTCGCTTATCGATAAGGATTTTAAATCTCGGCTGATGCCGGGAAAGAAGGCCGTGATTGTTACCAGCCAAGGCGATCCCAATCCAAGTACCTTTGATAATGTGACTCAAGAGTTCGCCAAATCACTGAACTTGCTGGGATTTAAAGTGGTTGACACCATCAAGATGGTAAGCGGTGGAAATCCCAATGCGGCCAAGGGAAGAAAGGATCTATTGGAAAAGGCTAAGGCTGCTGGAAGGTCGTTGTAGTCGGATATAATTTGGAGCATCTACTGCCGCTTCGTTAAGGAAAGCCAATTTTCAAGACAGCCGGGACTTTCTGTCACTTCTGGGACCCCGGGACTGGATAATCCTTAAGCTAGTACTTGAACGATAACATCAGCCCAATCCTGGCTGCGAACATTGTTTTAGCAGTTGATCTGCCCGGCCTATCCTGGGGGAGATCCGGTACAGCAAGTCGAAGCGGACTAGGGAGAATACAAGCTTCAATTTTCCAGACTATATGCATCTTGATATCAGCCAACTACTTGTCCATTCGCGAGCAAACTTCTATTTTGATCAATTAGCGCTCTACCAGCTCCAAAGACTTTTTCTTGCCCATCCAGACCGCTCTCATTATCTCCAATTGACAAAGCGATTATTTTATATCCATTAAATCAGAAGATGCGATAGAAATGTTAAAGCCTCCTGTAGAACCGTTGACACAATTACTTCCCTTGAACAATGATCCAAAGTTTGGGTGGGATCAATTTGAGGAATTCTGCACTGGCTTCCTTTATAAATTACCTTACGTAAAAGAGTGCCATCGTCAAGGAAAGGAGGGAAATAAACAAGATGGAATAGACATTATCGCTGATCTAAACGATGGTAGAAAAGCGGTATTCTCATGCAAGCAATATGATAAGTTCAAACCTAGCAACGCAAGAAAAGCAGTAAAGGCAATCACATATGCCGCAGATGAATACTACCTGTTGCTAAGCTGCGAGGCAAGTACTAGTGTAAGAGCTATATGGCGTAATAAAGGCGCCAACTGGGATGTCTGGGACACCTTTGATATCTCGAGAAAAATTAGAGAACTTCCACCTGATTCAGCACGCAGCTTAATAAGGCAGTGTGCCATTGATTCTGTAAAAAGATAAGTAGCCCTGTATCCAACCAAGTCTTG
>JBHGAU010000070.1:0-19307 GCA_041946675.1 Methanotrichaceae archaeon
TACGGGCTGTATCCCGCCATTGAAATGGCGGGGATTAGCCCTGATTTCTTCCTAAATATCTTATACCATATCAACCGCCAGGGTCTTTGACCATCCTGAAAATGTCCCCTTGTTATCTATGGCAATGGCCTTGATCTGAAAGACTCCGGGATCTGTCCATTTATGATATGCTTTCCTCTCTTCCCCTGATTTAACATAGTCTAGTCCAGTCCAGGATGTAGTTCCATCTCCCCAGTCGAACACATACTTCACTTGATCTCCATCAGGATCTTCTGCTGATGTGATATATTCATAGGTCCTTTTACACTGACCGGTTGTCGGCCCTGATGGCATAACAGGAGGATCAGGCGGATCGTTGGCGGCTATGTTGATACGAAAAGTTCGCGACCAATTGGAAGGCGCTCCTTTGATATCTATTGCTCTGGCCCTGACAACATATTCTCCTGCTCTGCTCCAGATATGCGATGCATTTTCCAGGGACCCGGACTTGACGTAATCCGTGGCAGAGATATTCCCATCTCCCCAATCTAGGACATATTTAACAGAATCTCCATCAGGATCTTGCGCCATCGTAAAGTAGGTATAAGCGATCCCGTTACAACCGGATCGAAGCCCATAGAGATCTCGCGGCATATCCGGCCGATCGTTTGCGAGTACGGCGATGCAGGATTTCTCGGACCAATTTGACTGGCTGCCCACGCTATCCACAGCATTCGCCCTCATACAATAGGTTCCCGGGCCATTCCAGGTATGCGTTGAGCTTGCACTGACTCCGGGTTCCACAAAATCGGATATATCCACAGTTCCATCGCCCCAATCAAAGGTATAAACCAGAGAATCCCGGTCATGATCAAAAGCAGATGTCAGGAAGCGGTAAGGTACTCTGGCATAACCGGTTCGAGGCCCTGATAGAGAGGAAGGGCTGTCAGGAGGTGTATTTATGATGACCGTTATGGGCTCCGACCACTGCGAGGATGCACCTCGGCAGTCAGTGGCCCTGGCTTTCACCTGATAGATCCCGGCCTTTGCCCAGACATGATATATGCTTACCTCCATCCCGGATTCTGAATAATTCGTTCTGGAGAACGATTTATCCCCCCAATCGAAGGTATATTTTGCACAATCTCCATCAGGATCATTTGCAGTTACTGAAAAGAAGTAGGAGCTTCCGGGCCTGCCGGAAGTTTTACCAACAGGAGTTGAAGGCCGATCTGGCAGCGAATTTATGATAATGATAAGCGGCTCTGACCATTGCGAGGATGACCCGTGGCAATCTGTGACCCGGGACCTGATCCGGTATGACCCTGCCTTGGCCCAGCGGTGATCGAAGATTACCGCCTCTCCCTGGTTCGATTTATCCAGGGTTGAGGCTGTTCCGTCTCCCCAATCGACAGTATAACTTAGCCGGTCACCATCAGGATCAGATGCGGATACTGAATAGCTGTAGGCCACAGCAGGCATGCCGGAGATAGGGCCTGCCGGCCTGGAAGGCATAACAGGGGCACGATTAAAGGCTTCCGGAGGGATGACGGAATGGTCCAGCCACATGTGCCTGATTGATTCACCGACATCGAGAATCTTGCTGTCTGCTGCGGGGACACCATTTTCACTATAAGACTGAGCTTGAGCCGAGATAAAGGCGGATAAGAGCAATATAGAGGTAAATAATCTTATACCTGCTATGCCGCCTATCTTCAACCGCACGCTTTGATTGATAGATAAATCTCTATTTAGATTTTTCTGTAGTGAATCTATTATTCGCAAATCTCTATATATGCAACGATTCCGTTTGATGGTGCAGCAGGCATTTTTTGAACAAAGGCTCCTTTTAAAGGGACTTTTTACAGAGGAAATATCCGAACGCAGTCATATTATAGCCTCTGGCTGCAATACCTGCAGCAACAAGTCGCTGTTGATTTAAAATGAGCTTTCTCTCTCAGCAGCATAGAACAGAATCATGATATTCCCACGAGGCTTCAACAACAGCAAAGAATATCTGCGATATCTGCAATTACTGTAAGAATGACAGTTGTAAATGATGATCATGACCGTGCAGTCTTACAGGATATCGCAAAGAGGGCAATGCTTGAGAGAGGTTTGTTCCCGTACTTTTCTGCAGAATCGCTTATTGAACTCAATAATATTCAAGCACCTGCATCCATCGGCAGTGATAAAGCACTCGATCTAAGAGATCTACTTTGGTCTTCCATCGATAATGACGACTCCCGCGACCTTGATCAGCTGACTGTCGCCGAAGTGATGCCGGATGGCAGGCTGAAGATTCGAGTTGCAGTTGCAGACGTGGATTCACTTGTCAAAAAGGGATCAGCCCTGGACAAACAAGCGTGCCGCAACACCACATCAGTCTATACTCCCGGCCAGATATTTCCAATGCTTCCAGAAAAGCTTTCTTACGATCTCACATCCTTGAACCTTAATCAGGATCGCCCGACAATTGTAATAGAGATGGTCGTCGGCGCCGATGGATCGATCCAAGACTCGGGTGTCTATCGTGCAGTAGTCCGCAACCATGCTAAGCTTGCATACAATCGTGTTGCTGCGTGGCTGGAAGGCAGCACAGACATACCCCCAGAGATTATGGCAGTAAAAGGGCTGACAGAGAATCTGCGATTGCAGGATAGAGCAGCACAAAGCATGAAGAATCTTCGCCATATCAAAGGCGCTTTATGCCTTGAAACTATTGAAGCCAAACCAGTATTTGAAGATAATTGTCTCATCGATTTGCAGGTCGAGGAGAAAAATCGCGCTAAAGATATTATCGAGAATTTTATGATCGCGGCAAACGTGGCAATCATCAGATATCTAGCTTCAAAAAACTTGCCGTCAATCCGCCGTGTTGTTCGTACTCCCAAAAGATGGGATCGTATTGTGGAGATAGCGGCACGGCGTGGATTTAAGCTTCCCAAAAATCCGGATTCGAGGGCACTGGAGCTGTTTCTGACAATGGAGAAAAAGGCCGATCCGCTTAGATTCCCTGACCTATCTCTGGCAATTATTAAGCTGCTGGGGTCCGGTGAATATGTTGCAGAACTTCCAGGAAAAGACGCCACAGGACATTTTGGTCTGGCCGTCAGGGACTATACACATTCAACTGCTCCCAACCGCCGGTATCCTGATCTGATCACTCAGCGCCTGCTGAAAGCTGCAATCGATGCAAAACCGATGCCTTACAGCAAGGGCGAACTGGACGACCTCGCAGCTCACTGCACTCATCAAGAGGATGCAGCTGCAAAGGTTGAGCGCCAGGTTGGCAAATCAGCTGCCGGACTTCTCATTAAATCCAGAATTGGCGAGCAGTTTGATGCAATGGTTACCGGAGCCGCCCCAAAGGGCACCTGGGTCAGGCTTCTTGATATGCCTATTGAAGGGATGCTGAAACTCGGGTGCCAGGGCGTTGATGTCGGTGATCGGATTCGTGTGAAACTGATATCTGTGGATGTCGAGCAGGGATTCATTGATTTTGAGAGAGTCGGCCGGCCGCAGCACTGACCCTTTACTTTATTATGCGTCCTATCATGCCTGTTTTTGTATTTCCGTTATAGATTTGCACGATCCTACGTCCGCCGTCTTACGGCAGTACGGTTTTCAGGATAGGCTATCCTGCCCCGTTTGCAGATGAAGGATTCATCCAGGTCGGCGGCCATCTGCCGGGCAAGCGCTATGGGAATCCCCATAATCATAAGCTCTGGAGGCAGCCATGAGTTTCCGGTCGGATCCGTCGGACCGACATAAGCCGAATCTTTAGGCGCATTCTCTGCCAGGCCTGCCGGATAAGTAATCATTGCAGAACAGGTAGCTCCAGATGGTATTATTGTCTTAAAGAATGGATCGGAGCTATTGAACTGTGCAAGGCCGCACAAGTTCCTGATCTGTTCGCTGCCCGCGAAGAGTATGAGTGATCTGACCTTATCCGGTGTAATATCGTCGGCACATGGCCCGATCACAATATATTTGCCAGGAGGAGTGACTTTCCCAGCACGCTTCCTCTGCTCATCAAACAGCTCCGGCGTTGCCTTTAGATGCTCGGCAGCACCGCCGCGAAACTCCGGCGTGCCTGTAGTCACGAAGTACTTCAGAAATGGATTGGGCTCATCGAACCCCATCCATACCATTCCACCCGGGCAGCATTGGTCGTGGCTTGCATCTACATACATCACTGGAGTCTCCTCGATGAGAGCAGCCGTGTAGACTGCCTTTGCTATACAGCGATCTATAAGATGCGACGGCACTCCGCCCTGCGGCACCTCCTCTGTGCCATAAACGCATAGAGGGCGAAGCTTCAGCCTGCCAGCCCCGACAAGCCTTTTTCCTAGCTCCTGAACGCTCAACATAGTTCAACCCTTAATTTAATGTAAATTGCATTTAAGAGATATACGCTTTGTCGATCTCAAAATAGGCGCCAGCTTTATATATCGGCGATTTATCAATGTAGTATAAGGCAAAAGTCGATATATACTTAGCCTGTCTCTACCTCTTGACTTTTGCCTCCCTCCCTGTTATATAGTGCTATTATTTATCGATTAGGTCGAGAGTCCCCGCGATTCAAATCGCATATAATTAAAGCCAGAGCTTCCAGCATCCGGCATATAGCCATAACGAATCTGTGATAATAATCATAAGATTACTATCAATAATTCTATATCATGGATACTCGAAAACTGATATGTTATCCTTACGTTTGTTTCAATGATTTTATTAAACCTGAATGATATAATCTTTCTGGGCATGGAATAATTTACGATGACTTGCCATACACTCCGTTGACATGTCATTCATCCATGCCCCATGTATCAAAATAGAAGATTAAAGAGCCTGCTCTGAGAGGCCTCCCGCAGTCAAGATCGGTGACTAATCCCCATATAATTTTTTTGATATATAAGCTTCTTAGGAATTAACCTCCTGAAGACAAGAGAAAGGAGATATACCAGCAATTGTAGAGCAATGGAACAAGCAGTAAGGCCTTATCGAATAGCAGATAACTGTGGGGGAATCTCGTGGATCGATCGAAGACCATTGTGACCTTCAATCTCTTCCCATCTTTAGTTTTGTGCTAATAACTGATATTTTTTATTCAGTCGACTTTCCTATTTTCTCCCATAAAGTTTATTACTAAATAACATCATTATTAGGCTCGCGATATAATATGGAACAAGAACTTATGAGAATCGGCGTTTCGCTGCCCGAGAATCTGCTCGGGAATTTCGATAAGATAATTCTCCAGCGTGGCTATTCATCCCGTTCAGAGGGTATCAGAGATGCCATCAGAAACTACATAGTCACATATGAATGGATGGGCGATGTCCAGGGAGAACGAGTAGGCGTGATAACGATTGTATATTCACATTCTCAGCGCGGGCTGGTGGAGAATCTCACTGAAATTCAACATGAGTTCGGCAGCATAATCCAGTCCAGCATGCACATTCACTTGGATCACGATAACTGTCTTGAGGTCATTGTTCTCAGGGGCGAAGGCCAGGACGTAAAAAAAGCCGCTGAGAAGATGATGGCCTTGAAGGGCGTAAAGCACGTCAAGCTCACAACAACCTCTCTTGGCAATAAGCCATCGAGGACTCTTTTGGCCACCAAAGGAATGCGATCGATATCAATAAGCCTATCGCTAAGAACTGTGGCTGTGATCAAGTTTATTCTGTGATCATATCCGCTTTCTTTTATATCAGTGATGATCATGGCGGTCATAGATATCACACATCCTTTGTGAGGGCGATTTCGGTTTTATCTTCGGGAGCGATGCTCTCTGGATTGATTGGCTTACCAGGGCATAACGGCGGGCTTTGTCTAAGGCAGATAAGGCCTGAACAATCTCTATATAGCCCTGTTTTCCATTTAATGCTACATGATAATAAATTTTTCTATGAAAGTAACAATAAACACAAAGATCAAAAATATAATAAGAATATGAAGTGAAGTTTAAAATACCTAAATTAAAAATGAATGTGATCGCATAAACCTTATTTCTGCGCGTGAGATGGCCTTTGGCCTTAATAATACTAATTTTGGTATTAACAAACGCGAAAAGTTTATTACCAAGTAAGATATAATTAAGTAAAAAAGTTTCATAAAGGAGGAGAATACATTATGTCCGAGACAGAGACAAATCGAGATACACATAAGAGACTTGTGATCTCAGACGCGGCCGTTCCATTCGTAGCCCGAGGAGGGTACGTTTTTTCCGGGCAGGTGATCAATTCGGATCCTGAAATAAGGGAAGGAGAGATAGTCCGGGTAGTAGATAAACGTGAGCATCTTTTGGCCATGGCTCAGTTCTTCACCGGTCAGTAAAATGCGTTCAAGGCTCAGCGGAGTCAGGCTGCTTCCAATGCGATATAGCAATCTTAAAGATGCATTTTTTTCTCAAATATTCTCGCGGCAATTGCAATGGAAAGAGCAGCCAATGTCCATACGTAGACAATCTGTAGTAGTGGGAAAGCTCCACTTCTCAATCCATCAATCGCCTGCGTAAGAGGAACTGCCTCAATCAGCATTCTGATCGGCTGTGGATACATATTCATTGGAAAGAAGACGCCGCATAGATAAGTAAGCGGCATAGTCACAAAAATGCTGGCTGTAGTCAGGTTATGGGGATCGAGGACAGAGACTCCTACCACTATTCCGGCTGAAGTGAAGAACAGGGAAAGGCCGATGGTAAATAGAATAAGGGCGCCAATAGAGATATTAAAGCCGGGGTGAAACAGCCAGACCGGCAGAAGGAAGCAGAGGACGGCAAAGAATGCGACCACTATGCCTGTCAGGAGGTATCCAGCCACGGCCTCGTGGGGCTTGATGGGCGCTGTCATGGTGAGCAGCTCCAGATAACCATCATTATTTTTGGACATCCAGATTTCTGAGCTGAAATGCTGGTAGCATACCTGAACTATGCACATCATAAGTATTCCCGGCAGCATGAAGTCAAGGTATGACTCTCGGCCCGGCATCTTCACAAGGGGGCCAAGGCCAATTCCTATAGCCAGCACGAAGAAGACAGGCTGCAGGAGATTTCGGAGAGTGAAGTAGAAGATATTCCTTCTGTAGTCGTAGATCTCCCTCTCGAAGGTGATTAGGGATGCCAATACTGCTCGCGGAATCATTCCCGCAGCCCCCGCCCTGTGAGCTGTAAGAACACGTCCTCAAGGCTAGGTTCTTTAAGATTCAGCTCTTCTATTCCCGCGAGCTTAGAGGTTTTTACTACAATTTCATCTATAGCATCCTTGTCCCGCAGATGAATTGATATGCAGCCTTTGGAGCTATGAATATCCACCACGCTTGCGATCTTTTTCAATGCGCGCAGATCCTCATTGGAGAAGGATCGGCGAGGCTTGACGGAGAGTATGGAATCGATGCCTATAGATCTCCGGAGCTGGGCCGGCGAGCCCTGGCCGATAATCTTCCCATGGTCTATAATGATCACCCTATCGCAGAGCATCTCCGCCTCTTCCATGTAGTGGGTTGTGAGGATGATGGTTTTCTTGCGGCCTTTCAGCTCTGAGATAAAGTCCCATAGGGCATGTCTGCTCTGGGGGTCCAGGCCGGTGGTCGGCTCGTCAAGATATAGAATGGGTGGGTCGGTGATCAGCGCCCTGGCCATGAGAAGACGGCACTGCATGCCGCCGGAGAGCTGATGCCCTCTTTTAGAGACATGATCCTGCAGCTTGGCCCAAACAAGGATCTCTTTTGCGCGGAGCCTGGCTTCAGAGCGAGAGAGGCCGCGCAGCCGGGCGTAGAAGTAGAGGTCCTCGGCGATGCTGAGATGAGGATGAAAGCTGGCCTCCTGTGGAGAGATGTCGAAGAGGCGTTTGGCATCGATAGGATCTCGGAGTATATCATAGCCGCCCACGGTGATGGATCCTGCTGTCGGGCGAACGAGACCCGTGAGCATGCGTATGGTGGTGGTCTTGCCTGCTCCGTTGGGGCCCAGCAATCCGAGTGTCTCGCCTTGATAAACCGATAAGGATATGCCACCGACGACTTTTTGGGAGGAGAATGATTTGGCAAGGTTTTCGACAAGAATCATCTTTGAGGGGGCCATATTACATCTACAAGAGATATCATACGATATATGCCTTTCCAATTGATAATTTCTTACCTCTTCATAAGAAACTGGCAATCAATTCTTTGTAGATCCGGCGCTGTTAGATGTTAGATAAATGTCTTAAGCCTGAATGCCATTCATCTTGTCTATGTTCAAGCTTGGAGAATACGACGAGGATGATGCAAGGGATATTGCAGACTACCTGAAGGATGCTGGACTTAAAGTTGATATCAGAACATTCATCGACTCCCAGATAGAGGTTTTGCATTACCTTGAGGGGAAGATGAACGAAATAAAAGAAAAAATCGATGATGAGAAATATAGCAGATATGCACGGTATCTGGATGCGCTCCGTTTGGTTTTGGCGGAAGGCGCCACTGCTGAGAACTTTTCGGAAAAGCTTGAACTGGTACTGGACCCACAGGTAAATGAGAAGAGGAAGATTTTCGGCAAGATACTTGAATGCACATACTCCGACGAAGAGCGTGAAGCAAAGAGCTGTGAGCGCTCCGAGCTGATGTCGGATCTGCTGGAGCTGTCCAATGCAGAGTCCTTCGTCTATACAGTCCTGGAGAGGAATAATATCCAGATAGGTGAATTCGTGGGCAACCGTCTCGATGATCCAATTGTGCGTATCTTCGCTGATGTAGAGGATGATGAGAGCAGTCTTGCCAGGACGACCACGGTCTTTACTCTTGACCCAATGGCCGAGGTATTTGTCGATGAGTTCACTGCCATCTTCTCCGAGGATATAGACGAGGAGTTTAAGGAGGAATATAATGATGAATACGCGCGTATTTTCTTCATGGGGAAGCTTATCTCTGACCTCGCAGAGCCCACATCCGGAAAGATGAATATGGAATCATTCGCCGAAAGATGCAGATTTGAGATGGAGAACAATGGAGATCTTCTGGAAATCGATGCCAGCAGAGCCGCAGAGGAGCTGGCTAGATCGCTCGAAAAGAACGGGATCCTAAAGGTAAAAGGCGATAGCATCAAATGGAAGCGTTAATGGTATTTAAGCTTGTGTAGAAAGGTTCGGCCTCGGATGCAGTCATCATGCAGTCCCTTAAAAAGGCTTTCTGCAGAGGCTAAACGACTGATAAAAAAAGAAGGCATGAGAGCTTTTATCGCTCTTCAAGTCATCGAAACTTTGTGGGTCATTTTCAGGCTCAACCGGCCTGAGGATATGCCCATACTCCCTTATAGGGTATTCCTAGCCACTTCTCGAAGTATTCCTTATGGACAGCCTCCGTGTCCAAATCCTTGAACTGATCAGGATAGAGCCACTTGGCAAGATATTGCGCGCCTATGAAGTTTCTGGTAGATTCAACGCAGATCTGATCCAGTACATAGAGATGATCCTTTTTGGCAGCATCCGTATCCTTCAATCCTTCTCTCTTCTTCTCGTCCGCTAGGTACCCTTTTGCAGCATCTGTGCTGTTAAGGCTATATCCGGTTAGGGGTGAAGGTGCGGGGAACGTAGATGAATAGACAACAGCCTGCGGATTCTCCTTTAGAACCCATTCTGGGTCGACAGTAGGTCTGGCTCCAGTCAGGTTGTGAGCAATATTCACGCCTCCCGCCCGCATGATCAAAGTATCTTTGGCCGAGCCAGCTCCGGCAGTGACCCAGGGGGTATCCGACCACTCGATATAAACGCTCTTTTTTGAATCGTTCTTAAGCAGATCGGTCTTCGTCTTAAGATTATCAAGCTGCTTTGCCCTCCAGGCCAGGAACTCCTTAGTTTTATCCTGTCCTCCTACCAGCTCTGCCAGAAGCGTCAGATCCCGCTCAAAGCCGCTCTGCTGGCTGAAATCCAGCACCACTACCTTAATCCCTGAGAGGTTCTGATCCAGGGCTCCGGCGTATCTGGCCTGGGTTACGACTATATCCGGCCGGAGTTCGACTATCTTTTCGTAATTATGCTGCTTGTATGTACCGACTACCGTCTTATTCAGAATTCTCTCCAGCCAGGGATAAACTTGCTGCGCGTCCGTGGTGACCCCAACGATCTTATCCTCTGCGCCTAACATGTACAGTGGCTCATAGCTCCATGTCACCAGAGGCACAATTCTATCCACAGGCTTTTCTATGGTTATGGTTCTATTTGCATCATCAACAATGGTCTTTGGGTAAGCATCTGCTCCAAACGCGGGCAGAACCGCTACAGAGAATATTAGAACAGAAACTGCCAATATAACCAGGGCATTTTTTATTTTATCTATTCTTATCAATCTGACTACCTCCTCCAGCAGCCTTTAAACGCCAGCCGGATGCCATTGGTCTAAAGGCTGCCGGAATTGTCATAAGCTCGCTCAACAGTTATGAATATTACTATTGTTTTGTTACTTAATATTACTATAATTGCGAATAATAATATGAAAATAACTAATTATAAGAACTAGACTTAATAAATAACATATAGACTAAAAAGTTTATTACTTAGTAAGATTAACATCGAGTGGCGTACGGGGCCGAATGGTCTCAATAATTCGGGCCTTTCGATCTCCTTAAGAATCGCCTGGAATGCTCTGGCATTGGATGGGGAGATAGTAGATAAATGCCAGAGCATTCCATCTCTCAAACCATATTCCTTTTGTAACGCCTGGCGAGAATACCTTCCTAAAAAGTATATAGCATTTCTATATTTATCACTGTAGGTAAATTTATCATTATAGTTCGCCAAAAAAAGATGATGAATCCCAGCTCAGGATTCGAAACTTGATACTTGGCGAATTCTCTATAATGCTCAGGTTTTGATAACACTATATGGAGAATAGATATTACGAAATCCGATCCATTCATAATAGCATATGAGAAAGTATTAAATCCTTGAAAGAATTATTTACCACGAAGTTTGGAATAAAATTTAAAGCCAAGTGATATTTTGGAGAAATATAAAATGGATACTAGCAAGATGGCATTGATAATTCGAGGTCATGAGATCTGGCTCGAAAAAGCAAATTGCTCAAATAATAATGTGGATTTAGCTATTATGTTCGGCCATAACATGCGCCAGGATGGTGTGGCAGATGCGAAGAGGCTGAAGGCATTCGTTTATTTTCCTGATGGCAGAAAGCTTGCGCCCCTACTGATCCCTGAAGAGAAGAGGAACATCATGCGTTTTGATGCTGAAGAGGCTGGATACTATACAGCAATAGCAGATCTCGGATCGATCATACTATCTCAAACCAAAGATGGATATGAACGCGGACCGAAATCCATGTTTAAGGATGTAGTCTATGCTGGTGCCTTTCACCAGATGGCCAAAACTATCATTCAAATGAATGGCGCGGGCGAGTTCAAGGGTACGCTTGTTCACGGCATTTTGGAGATCGTGCCTAAGGATTATCGCTGCCAGGTTGGCCAGGAGACTGAACTCCAGGTATTCTACGAAGGCAGTCCATTGGCCTTCGAAGAGGTCAAGGCCGTTTCAAAGATCGATGGAGCGGAAAAAGCTGTGGTAAAGACCGATGAACATGGCACAGCAAGATTGCCGATAACTACTGTTGGAGATTGGATGTTTCTGGTACGGCACCGAGACCCAGCTAAGAAGGTCAGCGAAATGTTCGATGAATCTGTCTTTGTCACCACATTGGTCATGGAGGCAAAATGAAGAAGATAATCTTCATCGGCAAGGGCGGTGTTGGAAAAACTACTATCTTATCTACGCTCTGCAGGCTGCTGGCAGATGAAGGACATAAAGTCCTTGTGATAGATTGCGATCCCAGCATGAACCTGGCCATGTCTTTAGGCATACCATTCTCGGAGATATTATCTCTGAATGAAAATAAGTCGCAGCTTCAGGAGAAGCTCTACACATATCTTGAGGAATCAGGTGCTACTCATGAGAATCATGATTTGAGCAAAGCACTCGAAGCCCACATGATCGAAGTTTCGGAGGGGCTCAATCTCCTGGTGATGGGCACTATTCCTCATGGCGGTTCAGGATGTCTGTGCTCTCCAATGGCAATGGTTAAAATGCTGGTAGACCGCCTGTCTACTGACGGTGATCAGGAGTTCATAATGGTTGATTCGCCTGCTGGTGTGGAGATTTTAGGGAGAGGATTATCATTGGAGTTTGATTTAAGCCTTGTGATAACTGAGCCTACTCCCAAATCCATGGATGTGGCCAGGCACAGTTTAACGTTGGCCTCTGAACTTGGAATAAAGAAACAGATAGTGGTGGCCAACAAGATCGAGAGCGGCGAAGAATACGATGAAGTGACGAATTATATCGGACAGAGTGAGTTCAAATTGTACACTATCGGGTTCGACCGTACGGTTGTAGATGCTGATAAAAGGGGCATCCTTCTCCTGGACTATGCACCCGAGTCTCCGGCTATAAAGGATATCAGCAAAATTAAGGATAGTCTTTTGGAGGTGTAAAGAATGTGCGAGTTTAAAGTCTATATTGAAGAAAATGGAAAGGAAAGAATGGAGGTGGCAAGGAACATTATCATGGTCAAGAAGAAGGAGGGAATCATCCTTTTAGTAAACGATGTAGGTGAGGTTACCATGGTAAATAATGCAAATATAGAGGAAGCGAATACATTCACCCAAGAAATGATCTTGAGGAGAGGCGATTAGCGATAAAAGTGGATCTGTACATCTGCTATCTTCATTATGATAACTGGCACAGAGATAAACAATCTTGATTTCCTCAGTATGAAATTAAGCAATCTAGTATAACTTTTTATACCTGAATAGTACTAATAGTATTACATGAAAAATTTTAAGAGAGGAACTCTTCAAGAGCAAAAAGAGAGATCGGAGATCCATTACTTTGACGACTATAGAAACCCGGTCCCTCAAGAGAGAGCCACAAGGGCGCTGGTAAGAAAACTTGACGAGAATGGCAATCTGTTATTAGAGATCGAAGGTCTCTTAAACTAGATGAGTCTTGACCTTGTAGGAGATTCGAGAGCCTTTCTTTTTTATACCGAATTTTATGTCAATAGGAGCTGTATTCCGATACAAGCCGTCTTGCCTCAAGAAAATTCTAAAAGGATATCACCTGAATTCGGTGACATTATGTTCAAACCCGAAGGGCAAAATCTGGCTATCACGATACTTCAGCGGCAGCACTTATGCTGATGCTCGTGATCAGCGTCATGGACCTGCTCATGAAGGATATTTTCTCCGCGCAAACCTTTTTGGATCAAAATATTTATCTTCTTGAATACAATAATGAACGAGTAATTGGTTCCCCCAGTGACGCTGGACGAAAGATCTCCGGCTATGGCCGCAGGTTTGACTGACCATATTTGGACTATAAATGGAATCCTTATGAATGTCGTGGTTCCAGACCAGAGCAACATGAAATAGGTGGACTACCCATTTTCTCCTCATCGCCAAATTTATATCGCCACCTTGCCCTGTTGCTGGAAGGTGACCTGGCTTGATGGGAATAAATGAGATGGGATTCGAGGTATTTGAGGAGATGCTGGACCTCGCAGATGACCTGAATATAAATGTCTTTGAGCTTGATAATGGAACCGTTGTAGTGGATGCGGGAGTCAAAGCCCACGGCGGGCTGTGGGCGGGCATATACCTAAGCCGTCTCTGTATGGCAGATCTTGCAGATGTACAGCTTGTGCCTACTGATATTAAGGGCAATCTTCTTCCTGGCATACAGGTAGCAACGGATCATCCCGTCGTGGCCTGCATGGCATCGCAGTGCGCCATGTGGCAGATAAAAGTGGATAAATATTTTGCAATGGGGAGCGGTCCGGCACGTGTTCTCGCCAGAAAGACAAAGGACCTTTATGAGAAGATCGGGTTTGAAGAATACTCCGATGTCGGAGTGCTTGTCCTTGAATCAAACAAGCTGCCCGATGCTGCTGTATCTGCAAAAATTGCTGAGCAATGCAACATAGATCCTGCAGATCTGAGACTTGCTGTTGCGCCTACGGATTCTGTAGCAGGGCTTGTGCAGGTCTCGGCACGGGTTGTCGAAACGGGGCTGCATAAGCTCTTCACTCTGGGCTTCGATATTAATACAATCAAAAGCGGCTGGGGAAGGGCGCCAATCTCTCCGATAGTCGGAGATGCAGTAATGTGCATGGGCTCCTCGAACGATGCAATAATCTATGGCGGAGAGACTTATTATACAATAGAATATGATAATATCGATGAGCTGAAACAGTATCTAAAGAGCATGCCATCCGTTGCATCAAGAGATTACGGCACGCCGTTCTATAAGACCTTTAAGGCTGCAGGGTTTGATTTCTTCAAAGTGGATCATAACGTATTTGCCCCAGCCAAAGTGGTCATGAATGAGCTGAGTTCCAGGCGGACCATCATTGCAGGCAAAGTTAATCCGGGTGTATTGATGGAGTCGTTTAATCTTGAGACCCTGAGCTGAATCTTACAGATCTGAATCTTTCTCTTTCACTTATTTTGGCTTCCCGCTATTTTCTATGGGTAAACTCGAAATAGGCCTGAGAGACTTTGTACCTTCGAGCCGGGCTTAGAGTACGTTCACCACAGAGACACGGAGGCACAGAGAGATTTTAATATTATTATTTTTTTTCTCTGTGTATATGTGGTGAAGTCATAAGTGCTTTACCCTTACCCACACGAAACTGCGAAGAGCCTTATTTTAATTGACTATTCTGCAGCTCGTCTTTAGATAGCCTGCTTAGCTGGCCTGTTTACAGGAACTTAGCCGTATCCTTATCAAGCTTAAGTCAATTGAACTGGGTTATTTCTGCAATTTTCATAGGAAACAATTTAAGTGGACAAAGATCGTTCGAAGGTTATATGGCAGGTTCCATAGCTGCCCAGAAAGTATTTACCGTATGGATAGGACTAATTCTCTGAATTCTATGTTTGAGAAGATTCTTGTAGCCACCGATGGCTCGAAGCATAGCGAACATGCTGCTCAGATGGGCATTGAGCTTGCGAAGCTATCCAAGGGAAAGGTTACAGCGGTCTATGTCGCGGATGAGGGAAGATATTTTGTACCTATCAGCGATGCAGGCTTCAATTTATCGAGCGGAGTTATGGATAGCATAAGGGGCTCCATAATTAAGAGCGGCGAGACTGCCGTAAAAAGTATCGTAGATCTTGCGAAAAATGCCGGAGTTCCGATTGAGACAATGATAATTGAGGGCCGTCCTGCAGAGGATATCATTAAGCTCGCAGAGGATTCCAAAATGGATGTCATAGTTATGGGAAGCATCGGCAAGACAGGAATTGAAAAGTTCTTGCTCGGAAGCGTTGCAGAGAAGGTGGTCAGAGGCTCCAAGGTGCCCGTGCTTGTAGTTCATGGCGAATAGCTCTATAAATATGATAATTCGCTTGGACTATCTTTTATCAAGCTCCACTTGAGAAGCGCACCTTCGCCAACTCTTTCGATAGCGATTAGCTTCAGCCTGGGAAAATTCTCGGAAAATCCGTCGCCATCAACCAGCGTAGGTGCATCTTCACCGCCGATAAGCATGCTTCCGATATACACATAGATCTCATCCACAAGCCCTGCCGTTATCAGCGACCAGTTGAGCGTGGCCCCTCCTTCGACCATCAGCCTTCTTACTTCCCTCTCATAGAGCACGGACATCAGTTCTTCAAGATCCACCCTCGTCCCCCCGCATCTTACAATTTCGCACTTGCCTGATAAGCGGGCCATATCATCAGCAAGAGCAGATTTTGAGACTGCAATTATGCAGCCATCTCCCAGGACCTTCGCATCCGTCGGTGTTCTTGCCATGCTGTCTGCAATGATCCTCAGCGGGTTTTCGGGTAGTCCTCTATCAAGCCTGGACCTTCGAAGAGCTTCAGATTTTACCACTAAGCTAGGATCATCGGATAGAACCGTCCCTATTCCCACCATGATCGCATCGCTTTCTGCACGAAGAGCATCAACCCGGGACTTGTCCTGCGGGCCTGATATTCCCACTTGCTTGCGGGCAAATGTGCTTATCTTTCCATCAGCGCTCATTGCGCTGTTGATGAAGACGAACGGCTTCAAGTGTTCACCTAGTCGTAAAGAACCAGTAGAAGCTAAATAGATTATTACAAATATTGTTATGATGCCCTCTGCCAAGGAGATCCTTCTCTCCGGAACGATAATTTACGGCGATGATTTTGAGCCGGTGGACGGATACCTCTGCATTAAAGATGATTTGATAAGAGAGGTAGGTGTAGGCAGGGTAGATGCAGATTTCGAGGGAATAATCGCCCCTCGTTTCATCAATTCCCATACGCATATCGGAGACTCTGTCTTCAAGGACCCGCCATTTATGCCGCTGGCCGATCTGGTCGGCCCCGGTGGACTGAAGCACAGAATACTCGCTCAGACGCCGAAGGAGACCATCATCGACGGCATGAGAAGGACGCTTGCATATATGATCGCCACCGGCACCATCGCATTTGCAGATTTTCGTGAGGGCGGCCAGGAGGGGGTTGAGCTAATGCTCGATGCTCTGCAAGGCATGCCAATACTTCCAAGGATCTTCGGCAGGCCGTATGAGGGATCGGCCGAGATACACTCAAGCTGCTGGGGATTGGGCGTGAGCAGCACCAGGGATTATGATCCTGAAAAGATTCAGAGGATCGTCAAGGCTGTGAAGGCTGGTTTTAAGGCTGTGGCTATTCATGCAGGTGAGGCAGAGAGCGATGATATATCTGACGCGCTTCGCCTTGAACCTGATTTTCTCGTACATCTCTGTAGCGCAACGAATGAGTCCCTGGAAAGGATAGCAGCTCTGGGAGTGCCTGCAGTCGTATGCCCCAGATCTAATCTGATTACCGGCGCAAGACTACCGAATGTGAAAAAGATGACCGAGCTTGGAATTACTGTTGGCGTAGGTACCGATAACGCCATGCTCAATTCGCCGAATATGTTCAGCGAGATGGAGTTAGTGTGCAAAGCCCTTTTGCATGATGATAGACAGGTATTTAAAATGTGCACGCTAAATGGTGCAAAGATCTTGGGAATAGACCAGAAGGTTGGCTCCATATCTGAGGGTAAAGAAGGCAGAGTGATGGTGATAGATAGTAAATCTGATAATATATGGGGATCGGCAGATCCTTTGGCCAGCCTGGTCAGGAGGGCGGAACCCTCCGATATAATTGCGGTATTTTAGGTGTTGTCATGTTCGAGAAGATTCTTGTTGCCACAGACGGATCAGAGCACAGCGAGAGGGCTGCCAGAGCGGCTGTCGAGCTCGCTAAGCTCTCCGGAGGCACAGTAACTGCGATATATGTAGCGGATACAAGTAGAATGAGCCATTTGCCGGATGATATGCTGCTCTTCAGTATAAGGGAGCTTTTGGTTAAGGAAGGGAATGAGGCGGTCAATTATATTAAGAAGCTGGCAGAGGAATCAGGTGTGGCCTTTGAGAAGCAAATAGCTGAGGGAAATCCCGGCGAAGAGATCATCAAATTTGCCAATAAGGCTGGTATGAGCGTTATAGTGCTGGGCAGTGTTGGACGCACCGGCCTTGATAAGTTCCTCCTTGGGTCCGTGGCCGAGAAGGTGGTCAGAGGCTCCAAGGTGCCTGTGCTTACAGTTCCGAGGGAGTCTGCTTGAATCAAATATCAGTTAAAGATGTTATGGTCAGGGACGTAGCCTTTGTCAATGTTCCTGGCAACAGGGATGATGTCCTGAAGGCTCTACAGGAGAGAAGAGTCTCGGGACTTCCCGTCGTGAAGAAGGGCGAAGTTGTGGGAATGATAACCAGAACGGATCTCCTGAGGAACAGGGAGGAAGATCAAATTGCTCTTGTTATGTCAAGAAATCCCATAGCTGTGAGCCCTGATAGCACCCTGGTAGAAGCAGCAAAGCTGCTGCTCAAACACGGGATAAGAAGGCTTCCTGTTGTTGAAGATACGAAGCTTGTCGGCATTATCACAATAGCGGATATAGTTAAAGTTGCAGCAGACTTAGCTATAGATGCTGATATTGAGAAGTTCATCGAGAAGGAGATCGTTGTTCTCTGGAGTGAGACGCCTTTGCCTGTTGCGGGATTTGTTATGGAGTATGCGGCAGCGGAAGCATGCCCAGTCATCGACACAAACCTGATGCTTGTAGGCATCATCTCGGATAGAGATTTAATAAAAGCAAGCGTCATTGAGGAATCCGTTTCGAAAACTGATATGTCCTCCGTCGATGCCGGTGAAGATGCGTGGATGTGGGATAGGGTTATGCAGACCACGAATAAATACTATGAAGTTTCACGCATTCAACTCCGCAATATTAAAGTAAGCGAGGCGATGGTCCCACCGATAACGGCTACGAAAAGATCTGAAATCAGCAAATGTGCTGCAACCATGAGCAAGAACAGGATTGACCAGATTCCAATCGTGACATCGAACCAGAAGCTAATGGGGATTCTCAGGGACAGGGATATTGTTAAGGCGGTGATAGAGTATTTTGAGTCCGGGATAGCATAGATTTAAGATAAAAGTAATACTAGTACATCCTAACGCAAGTTTTAAATTCTAAGGTATTGCTATACTTCTAATTAAGATTGGATTCCGTTTTATACGAAAAACCGCGTAGTGGAACGCCTTCAAAGATAAGCGGGAAAGCAAAAGCACAGTTGATCACCCTTGCTTGCTCAGAACCACCTGAGGGAAGATCAAGGTGGACTCTTCAGCTTTTGGCTGACAGGCTTGTGGAATTAAAAGAAGTGGAATCTATCTCAAGTATGAGCGTCTGCAGAATTTTAAAAAAATGATCTCAAGCCATGGCAGAAAAAGCAGTGGTGCATAGGAAAGATAACAAGCGATTTCATTTGGCGCATGGAAGATATATTGGATCTCTATGAGCAACCCTATGATCCGTTGCACCCTGTGATATGCATGGATGAAAGGCCATGCCAGCTGATTGATGATGTTATAGTTCCTATTCCTATGAAACCTGGAAAGCCAAGGAAAAGGGACCATGAGTATCGTCGCAATGGCACATGCTGCATCCTAATTGCTTTTGAACCCAAAACCGGCAAGAGATTCATCCAGAGAGCACCGTACAAAAGTGGATTATGCTCAATTTATGAAAGAGATTGATCTGCAATACCCTGATGCAGAATCCATTCGCATGATCCAAGATAACCTAAACACCCATACAGCAAGTTCATTCTACAAAACCTTCTCACCCCAAGAGGCTTTTGAGTTGGCGAAGAAATTTGAATACCATTTTACACCTATAAAGGGAAGTTGGCTTAACATGGTAGAGATTGAAATCTCGGCCTTATCGAGACAATGTCTTGATCGCAGGATTGGTGAT
>JBHGAU010000071.1:0-13153 GCA_041946675.1 Methanotrichaceae archaeon
GTTCCTGTTATCATTTTCAACCATTCTATATTTACTATATTGTTAAACATATATAGTTATCCAACACAGCACTTTTCAGGCCAAACTAAGCCCTACTAGCCGTCCTCTTCACTTTATGGTTTATAGTTTACGTAAACAACGATTTCAAATTTCTAGAGTACGTTCCTTTAGACGTAGAATTTTCTCATTTACTGAATTCGGTCTTTCTTGTACCGCGAAGATCCGCTTATCTAGCTTATCGACGAGCTGAGAGAATTGGGATTTGGATAATCCCATCTCTTTCTGTAATGCCTTAAAGGTCATTGCACCTCTGTTTTTCTTGAGGATTTCCTTAAGCTGCAATATCCTTTGCTCGGTTTTCTTACCTCTCGGCTGTTTGGACTTATCCAGTTTAGATTGTAAATCAGGAATCAATCTGAGCTGTATGAGATCTGTTTCAGAATGGCAGTCTAGCGTTGCTTCCAGCTCTTTGATCTTCTCTCGTAACTCTTTTATTTCTTTAAATCCATCTAGTAGTTGTTGGTATTCGGATAACGGAATTGTGACAAATTGCGGTGTATCCATGAATACCAACCTTTAAAGCCTAAGAAATTCGTTATACTTTTCACGGCGTGTATCATCGCACATGTGCAAGTATCGCATTGTGCTCTCGATGGAGGAATGTCTTAAAGTATCTTTAATAGTTAAGAGATCACAGCCGTTCTTTATCATTAGGCTGGCGAGTGTATGTCTAAAGAGCACATGGCAATTACCGGGTTTAGTAATCCCGGCCCGCTTTTTGTAAAACATTACCAAATGGTAGATATTTTTGCGGTTAAAACGCGCACCCCAATCGGTATAGAATAAAGGATATTGGTTATCAATTCTGAGATTTGGCCTAAACTCTAGATATTTCCGTAGTACATCGATGGCAGGTTCTTGAAGAAAGCACACGTCTGACTTACCCATTTTCCCATCTCTGACTACTAATTTGAAATTATCAAGATCCAAATCTTCTACATTCAGGTTACAAAGTTCACTTGCTCGAAGACATGCGTAAAACGCACACTCGAACATTGCAATGTGCTTTAGATTCCTTATACAATTAAATATCCGGCTAACCTCATCAGCCGTGAAGAAATAAGGAATTACATTCCGGCGTGGTAGGCTAGGAAATTTCACATCTTCTCCTAGCATTGCATGATAATTCCGCATTGCAAAAGAATAATTCGATACTGATGAATTTGACAGATTCTTCTTAAAAAGGTGTTCGCGGAATTTATATGTGGATTCAGGCGATGGTTTGGCCGTGCCGCAGTATTCGAGGTATTTGGATATACGGAGAACACAGTTATCAATTGTGCTTTTCCTCATGCCTTTGTTTCTTAAATATATTTCATAATTACTCAATGATCCGATTATTGGCTCTGTTTCCCAATCTAATTTTAACTTTTGTCGCATATTTATCCCTCATGCAACAGTCTGGATCAGAGGTTAAGCTGCTTTTTTAAATAATTTTTGGATTATCGTTATCTGTAGCAGTCTCAACCTTACCGAGACGGGGAGCTGGGTTAAAAGCCAGCTGTTTTGCCTATGCCTCACTTGTTTATATTTAAGTGCATCTTGCAATTATTTAATGATCCTTCCATCATCCATTAAGCATCTCAATCTCAATCTCATCATCGTTTTTCCCGATCATTAGTTGTTATAACAATAATCTATGTCCTCGGCAATACAGCCTCTGCTATCCAGATCTTGAAGAGAAGGGTTATATAAAAAGGACCAGCGATCTCAATGACCGGAGAGTAAAAGTGAAAGTCTCATAGAGGCCCTGCGAACGATCTCTGCATCGCTGGAGACTGCACTTAACGATTAAAGGTGGAAAAGTTCAGTGGCATTGATGAAGATTGCTCTGAAGCTGGCCTACCTGGGAGACGGGTATTACGGCTTCCAGCGGCAGCCCAATCTTGTGACAATAGATTTAGAGGTTAGAAAGGCGCTGGCAAATATCGGTGTTTTGGATGGCGATTTTGAGTATGCCGGCAGGACCGATAGAGGAGTCTCGGCGCTGGGGCAGGTCATCGATTTTCAGATAGATGTGGAGAAAGCGAATCTCGCTAGGCCGAGGTGCGTCAATGGCCGCCTCCCCCGTGATATCTGGGCGTGGGCCTCTGCCAGTGTGCCTGAAAGCTTTGATTCAAGGAGAAGCGCAATCTGGCGAGAATATCGATATATTTTATGGCATCCCGGTTTGGATCTTGAACTGATGCGCTCTGCCGCAGAGCAGCTTCTAGGAGAGCATGATTTCAGAAACGTCTCCTCATGCAAGGATGATACAGTTCGAAGGATAATGCGCCTGGATGTAGCTGAGCAAGACGGCCTTTTCATATTCGATATTCGAGCTGATGGCTTTCTCTGGAATATGGTTAGAAAGATCGTCTGCGCTTTGGAGAAGATCGGCGCTCGGGAGAAAGAGCCTGAATGGATTGACGATCTTCTGAATATTGGACTGAACTGCGGGGCACCTACGGCTCCGGCGGAGGGGCTGATCCTAATGGATGTGGGCTACGAGGGAATTGAGTGGCAGGTGGACGAATACTCGATGAAAAGGGCGGCGAAGATGCTGATATCGACGGTGCAAAGAAGGATGGCATCGGCACAGGTAGCGAGGATGATGCAGAGGGCGATGGGGCTATAGATGATATTTTATAGCCTCCGATAACGGTTCTGTCGAGGCAGCTATGAATCAAGACGAAAGCATTTTCGGATCATTGGGACTGATGGGCTATCTGGTAAAAAGGCTGATCGAGAATTTCGTGCTTATATCGGCATCCCCCATAGCGGATACCACATCTCCACATTCTTCTCTATCGGCATCTCTTTCTCCATGATCGACCTCAGCCGGAACTCGAGAGCAGTGTCTCGCTGATGGTCGCCTTTGGGCACAAATGGATAGTAAGCCCCCTGCTTGAAACTGTAGATCCAGTAAACCTTCGATTCGCCTCTGAAGCTGTAAACAGCGCATAAGAGCTGAGTGCCAAAGCCGTTCTCTATCATGGACTGGCTGATCATCTGGATAATAGTGACGAGATCCTCGAAGCCCTGATCCTTAAGAACCACCCAGAGATAGCCATACTCGTCCTTTTGTGTTGTGTACTTGGTGCCGGTTTCCTTTGAGCTGATCTTCAAAAGATCCTCGATCTCTGATCGTGCCGCATCATATCTTGAGGATTCCATGGGCTTGAAGCATATCGCAGCCAATCCATCCGGCTTAAGTCCAAGATTCGCCTCAAGTGTGATAGCAGCAGTCGAAATTGCAAAGAGCTTGTCGGTTTTTGATTCAGGAAGCTTCGTCTTTCCCAAAAGGGAGTCCAGGAAGCCCATCTAGACGGCCTCCATCTCCTGCTCCATCCTCTGAAGCGCTGCAATCCTCGCCTCCGTAGGCGGATGTGTTGAGAAGAGGTTCATGATGGACTTTCCAGAGATCGCAGGCACTATGAACAGCGCACTCGCTGATCCCTCAACCTTTCTCAGATCCTGGGTCGGGACATGAAACCCGCTGATCTTCATCAAGGCCGATGCCAGATTCGACGGCCTGCCGGTAATTATTGCAGATCCTCTATCTGCTGCAAACTCCCTATACCTGGACAAGGCCCTTATCAGCAGGAAGCTTGTTATCCAGACTGCGATTGAGACAAGGAGGAGCACTATTATATTCCCGCCATCTCTATCACGCCTGTCGTATCCTCCGCCGAGATAGGGTGACCACTGAACAACCAGCTGAGCTATAGATGAAATGAACGTAGCTATTGTCATGACCATTGCGTCCCTGTTCTTGACGTGTGTCAGCTCGTGTGCAAGCACCGCCTCAAGCTCGCTTCTATTGAGCTGGTTCATTATCCCTGTCGTCACAGCCACGACTGCGTTCTTCTGATTGCGTCCTGTGGCAAGTGCATTGGGCATACTTGTATTCACTATCGCTATCTTGGGCTTCGGCAGGTTTGCAATTGCACAGAGCCTTGTGACTATCTCATGGAGCTCAGGAGCCTCGCTCTCTGAGACAATCCTCGCGCCCATTGATGATAATATGAGCCTATCTGAATAGAAATATTGGAGGAAGATGAAGGCTCCCATGAAGAGGATTATTAGTACCTGGCTCACGCCCAAGTAAAATAGGAACGCGATAAAGGCTAGATAAACCACTGCCAGGAGGAACATCGTCAGGAACATCCTGGCCTCAAGACCCATATCAGATTTCCACTTTACCATATAATATTCTACCCTTTGAGTTTACTTTACCAGCCCGTTAAATGATCCTCTTAATACTAAGATGTTACTCAGATATTACCCTTCGCGCGGTTTCAGTCGATCAAGCTTGATCCAGAAGGGATCCCAGCTTTTTTCGGCCGGAATTGTTTCGGATGCTTTATGATTGGGCCCCGTTGGCAGATCAGCTATATAGTTTGAGCAGCAAATTTTATCCTAAGTATTTTCGGCGATCAAAGAGGCGAATAAAATGGCAACTGCAAAGAAAGGAGATACTGTAAAGGTGCATTACACAGGCAAACTTGACACAGGCGTACCCTTCGATACATCAAGAGGATCGGAGCCACTGGAGTTCGTGATCGGCTCAGGCACGCTCATTCCCGGCTTCGAGGAGGCCGTCATTGGCATGAGCCCAGGCGAATCTAAAACCGTGAAGTTGCCCCCAGAAAAGGCATACGGAAGATATAGAGAGGACAAAGTAATAACTGTGGCCAAAAAGGACCTTCCGGAGGATGTAAAGCCGGAGTTGGGAATGAACCTTGAGGTCTGTGCACCCAGCGGCCAGATGGTCCCAGTAATGATAACCGATATGGATGAGAATACCGTCACACTTGATGCAAACCATCCTCTGTCTGAGCAAATACTGATGTTCGATATCCAGCTCCTGGAAATAGTGAAGGAAGGCGAAGAAAGAAGGAGTTAAATCACAAGACGATTAAATCGATTCGGACTGATATAATGAACAAATATGCAATCGAGATAATTTACAGCGAAAAGGCCAATGGATATATTGCTGTTGCACCAGAGCTTCCCGGATGCTCAGCCTTCGGCGAGACAGAAGAAGAGGCGCTCAAAGAGATCAAGGATGCCATCGGAGTCTGGATCTGCTATGCGGAGGTCGAGAAGAGAGATGCGCCTAAGCCTCGCGGCGATGAACTGATTGAAACAATCTACAAGAGCTTTAGTAAAGAAGGCAAGAGAGATAACAGGGCTTGCAGCAATAGTAGCTGAGGCCTCTTGGAAGGCACGTCAAAAATTTATAATAGATATAGCATCGGCTAATAAATTATCCTAAGATCAAAGCTAAGACTAAGAAGTATTAGTTCTGATTAAGACTAGCGTAAATTAAATATACCGAGGCCAGCAAAGTTAGGATTATAATAGACACTGCCGTTCATATGGATGGCAGTAATAATAGATTCTAAGAGGGACTATTTTGTATAATCGTGCTGCTGTATTCATAGATGGCGCCTACTTAACAAAGATATTAGATATCGATTTCGACAAGCCGAAGATAGATCTTGCCAAGTTCTCGGATATGCTTTGCGGAGATTACGAGCGATTGAGAACGTACTACTATAACTGCATGCCTTACCAAAGCTGTCCCCCAACAGAAGAAGAGCGCAAAAGATTTGCAGCAATGGATAAGTTTGTCTATACGCTCAAAAAGCTTCCCAGATTCGAGGTGAAGCTCGGAAGACTGGGCTGTGTGGGCGGCGAATTTGTGCAGAAGCGAGTGGATATTGCACTTGCAGTGGATCTCGTGAGGCTGAGCTGCGAGCGGGCGATATCAAAGGCAGTCATCGTGACCGGCGATAGCGATTTTGTGCCCGCAATCGAGGCAGCAAAGGATGCAGGAGTGCTCACCGTGCTATACTACTCCCCAAGCTCCATCCATGATGAACTCCTCTCGGCCGTAGATGAGAGCTTCGTAATAGGATGGGATCTTATAAGGCAGGTCGAAAGAGGAGGATCATAAGGCTAATGTCCCCCTTTAAGATCCATCAGAAGCTGCCCGTTATCGGATTTATCGATCTTCGATAAAGCATCATCTACGAAACCTGCTATGCCTCCCGGATAATGCGCCTCCAATGCATCAAGCTCCGACATTTTTCTCGGGTTCAGCCGGTAGGGCTCGACATATTTCTTATAATCGGCCTCATCAATACCTCTACTCCGCTCACCAGTGACCTGAGGGATTCCCAAATTCAGAACCTGTTCGGGAGTAAGGGCAATGCGCTTCAGGCGGAGATCCCATTCGCCTGCTGGCTTTTCTTTTCCGATTTCTGCTGCGAGATCTCTGCAGAAGTGAAGGCTGGAAGCGCTCAGATCGGAGAGGCATAGGATAATAGTAGCATCTCCAGCGCGACGATAAAGATCCTCAATGGCTACACTTGATGGCCTGCCATCGACAGAGACGAGTGTTGCTCCATGCTTATCACATACAGGCTGCAGGATCGGATTGAATGCCGATTTGTTATGCCATACTTCGATGCGATAAGGCCTGTCCCCCTCAGATCCAGGCGCGAAGATATGTTCGCCAGGAAATTCCTCCAGAATAGCATCCTCCGGAATGAAGCTGAGCTTCCTGGCCCTGCTTACCCATTTCGCGAGGCGCTCTCCATCGCTCTCATGATAGGGCCTTGTAATCCTGATCTCGCCAACAAATTTTCCACAAATGGGATAATCCTGCTCTTTTCTTTTTAGCGCATAATAGAAAAGTCCCCTGATTGTAGTCCTCTGTCTACCGGTTTCTTTAACGAAGTCACCATACGCTTTGGCCACCCACCTGGACTTCGTCCTATCCGTTTCAGTATCTACGAATGGCTCTGGTATCATGTCTTTTAGTGCAATTGTCACTACAAGTATTATTAATTAGCTATTAGCTTGAAGCCTATCCAGTTTTCCGCATTATATTCTGGGGTGCCGCAAGTCGCTTTGCTCCCGTGCTGCCAGTCATGGGGCGGTCGCGAGAGCAGCCGCGACGGGCTGGCGTCCTCCGGGATGCTATAATGAAGGATTTCAATCCCAAATATCTTGGATTTTGGCCATAGGTGCTGGCTATCCATCTGCTAAAGATACTCATTCCTCAATGCATTTATGATCGCAAGCACCGATTGCTCCTTGTCCTTAGCCTCGATCATGATATCCAGCTCAAGATCCGCTACGACACTATAAAAGTCGAGGAATCTCTTCACATCGATATGATCGGAATGCGAGCCAATTTTCTTCGTGGGATGCTGATCTGAGTAGTGTATCTTCTGGCGCTCGCCTTTGGGCCAAGTAGCAGCAAATGCCTTGATGATTTCTCCATTGCTCATACCAGGAAGACTTTTGTGAACCTCGTGATGAAAGACGTCAAAGACCGCAGGCGTACCTATCCTTTTGCAGAACTCCAATATTTCGGCCCCGCAAATATTCTCATCATTCTCAAATGCAATCCTGCACTTCATCCGATCGGACAGGTCAAGAAAGCGCTCCTCAAGTCGATCCAGTGATTGAACCTTATCGCCATACCCGCCGCCACAGTGGAGAACTATCCTTGCATCGCGGGCAAACCCCATCAGCTCCAGTAAAGTCGTATGATAATCCAGGTCTGCGAGGGCCATAGATAAGACCCGTTCCTCAGGGGAATTGAGGACCGTGTACTGGCCGGGATGCATAGAAAGCCTCATTCTGCAGTCCCTTGCGTATGCTCCTACTTCCGCGAGCATTGGCGCAAGTGCTTTGCGCCAGGAGCCGCCATTAATGGAATGGGAAGCAAAAGGGATTACTGCTGAGGATATTCTGAATACTTTGATCCCATTTGCCTCGTTCCATCGAAGGATTTCATAAGTTGATCTAAGGTTGGACTCTGCCGTAGCAATCATCAGCGGCTCTGTGTAGCCAGCAATGCGAAATGTGCGACTGGGCGATGGCAGAAGCGTATTCATACCTGCGTAGCCAAGACGTATCATGACTGCATTATTCCATTTGTTTTAGGCTTGTGCAAATTCCCTTTCTCTTAAATGTTATGAGATCAGTCCTTTTCAGATATGAACCCTCTGAACATTGGGGGAAGCTGTATATCGAT
Source organism: Methanotrichaceae archaeon (assembly GCA_041946675.1). Lineage (GTDB taxonomy): Archaea > Halobacteriota > Methanosarcinia > Methanotrichales > Methanotrichaceae > CAWBKV01. The sequence goes on from JBHGAU010000071.1 coordinate 8,099, forward strand.
AATTCTTCTTCGAGATAATGAAGGCCAACCCGGAGGATATCGGAAAACAGAAGCATATATGGTTAACAATCCAAAAGCGATCATCTCGCAATGGCCATTAATTATTTATTATCGATGATGACTGTCGCATAGAGGAAGTCGCATAGGAACTATATATATCGCAAACATCAGGAAATATTATGCTGCCACGCAGAAAGATGATTGAGTAAGGCGCTCTAGCTATAGAAAACCGCATGTTATGATTGCTATGTCTAAGATGAACTTGAGCAGGGTCAGGGTCGAGATGCCCAAGCAATCTCCTGAGGAGAGGAGATGGAACTTCGAGGAGGTTGCATCAGGCTATTCCGAGACGCAGGCGCTTGAAGAGGCAAACAGGTGCCTCCAATGTAAGAAGCCCAAATGTGTAGAAGGCTGCCCTGTGGGCGTAGAGATTCCGCAGTTTATCAAGGCGCTGAGAGATGGCGATATGCCGGAGGCTGTCAGGATACTGAAGAGAAGGAATAGCCTGCCGGGAGTATGCGGAAGGGTTTGTCCTCAGGAAGACCAGTGCGAGTGTAAATGTGTGCTCGCAAAGAAAAAATCATCAATTGCCATAGGACGGCTTGAGCGCTATGTTGCAGACTGGGAGCTGAGCAATGAGCGGTGTCGCCCCGATATTCATTCGCCCACCGGAAAAAAGGTTGCAATCGTCGGCTCCGGCCCTGCAGGTCTGACATGTGCAGCCGAGCTCGTAAGGATGGGCCATAGCGTAGTAATCTTCGAGGCGCTGCATGAGGCCGGGGGAGTTCTGGTTTACGGGATACCCGAGTTCAGGCTTCCAAAAAGCATCGTCAAATCCGAGGTTGATTATGTTCAATCTCTGGGCGCCGATCTTGAGCTGGATTCTGTCGTGGGGAGACAGGTGCAGGTGAAAGAGCTGATCGACGGCGGATTTGATGCCGTATTTCTGGGAATTGGCGCAGGCGCCCCAAGGTTCATGAATATCCCAGGGGAGAACCTGAGCGGCATCTATTCTGCTAATGAATATCTCACAAGGATCAACCTGATGAAGGCTTACAGATTCCCTGATTATGATACGCCGGTGAAGAAGGGCAAAAAGGTGGCTGTGATCGGCGGAGGGAATGTGGCGATGGACTCAGCCCGCTGTGCGCTCCGCCTGGGAGCCGATGAGGTACATATCATTTACCGCCGCTCTCGTGAAGAGATGCCTGCCCGACTTGAAGAAGTCGAGAATGCGATGGAGGAGGGCATTATATTCGACTTCCTGACCAATCCGACGAGGTTCATAGGCGATGATCGAGGCCAGGTCAGGGAGATGGAGGTAGTCGATATGGAGCTCGGCGAGCCCGATAAGAGCGGCAGGCGGAGCCCAAGAGTCAAGAAAGGCTCAGAGCATTCAATCGAGGTCGATACCGTCATCATTGCAGTCGGCACAATACCGAATCCACTTATACCGTCCAGCACGCCTGAACTGAAGACAACGAAATGGGGAACTCTGGCAGTTGATGAGCGCGGGAGGACGACGATGAAGGGAGTCTGGGCCGGAGGCGACATCACCACAGGCGGAGCTACGGTCATCAGTGCAATGGGAGCAGGAAAGATTGCGGCGAAAGATATGGATGAATGGCTGATGAAAAGCGGAGACTGGAGCTAAGGACCAACATCCATAAGACTACCCACCCTAAATTAGCGGATGGATGGCTTGATGGCACTGGATAAAAGTAAGGTAAAGACTGTCCTGAGATACCGCTGGGCAGTTTTCGGAATCCTGGCTGTGGCCTATTTTTTTGTGTACTTCCACAGAGTATCCACGGCGGTCGTTTCCACTGATCTGTTGACCACTTTCGAAGTTAGTGCTGCCTCAATTGCACTGTTGAGCTCTGCTTATTTTTACGCTTACACCATCATGCAGCTGCCGTCGGGACTTTTGACCGATAGCCTCGGACCGCGCAAAACCGTCAGCATCTTCATTTTAGTGGCAGCGGCGGGTGCAATCCTCACTGGACTTGCCTCCACCTTCGAGATGGTTATTGCCGGACGATTATTAATCGGTGTAGGTGTGGCCATGGTATATGTCCCTGCCATGAAGATCCTGGCAGCCTGGTACCGCCAGGATGAGTTTGCATCGCTATCCGGTATCCTGATAGCGGTGGGCAATCTGGGCGCCATCAGCGCCGCTGGACCCTTGGCTTTGATGTCCAGCGCCCTGGGCTGGCAGCAGGTCTTCATAATGTTGGGTGTGATCACGCTAGTTCTATCGGCTTCGGCCTGGATGATCATCCGTGACCGTCCCTCGGAGATCAACCTTCCCAGCATCCAGGAGATCGAAGCAGAAGAAAAGGGCGAGCCCGCCAACAAAGCTGCGATGATAGAGAAGATTCCGATGGCCGAGGCGCTTAAGATTACCTTTGGGGCGGGCATGAAGTTCTGGCCCCTTGCCATATGGTTCTTCTTCATGTACGGCGGCATCATGGTCTACCAGGGGCTGTGGGCAGGACCGTTTTACCATGACATCCTCGGATGGGACAAGGCCACCTCCGGCCTGGTTCTCACCTTTATCGGCATAGGCATGATCTTTGGCTGCCCAACGGCAGGATACATTTCCGACAAGGTCCTGAAGTCTCGCAAAAAGGTGCTTATCATAGGGACCGTGGTATATGCGATCATCTGGGTGATAATATGGATGAGCTCTGGAAAGATCTCCAGTGCTGAGGCTTATATGGGGATTAACTTCGCCTTCGGCTTTTTCGGCGGATTCCTGGCGGTCAGCTTCGCCCAGATCAAGGAATTGTTCCCGATAAGCATCGTGGGCACAAGCACTGCTGCTCTTAATATGTTCCCTTTTGCCGGCGGTGCCATTCTTCAGCAGATCTCTGGTCTGATGCTGACCTCCAGAACCCTGGAATCTTATAGAAGCTTATGGCTGTTTATGCTGATATGTGCAGTTATCGCACTGGCGTCGGCCTTCCTGTCTAAGGAGAGAGAATCGGCCTGATGAGAAAATGAGAAAGAACCTATCAAAAGCTAAGTGAGGGCTATTTGACGGACATATTACAGATAGGGATACAACCTATTTGTTCAGAGGGCATTATCTTAAGATCGCCGCTCATTAGTTCAATTATGAGTAGAGCAAGGTATACAAGGAATATCCATTCCAGGAACTGATAAGGACCATAAACGGATTTTCTTAAAGTGTAGATTATTTGGGGTACACCAAAGAACGAGCTTCTTCTTGTGCAGTAAGAAGCTACCATCCAAAGCGCATTATAGGTGCAAGCAATAACTAAAATGCCAGGAATCCATTCAATAATTGGCTCATAGCGCTCAAGTGACTCGGGGATCTGGGCAGGGAAGAAGATAGGATCTGAGAGTAAGTAAAATCGGCTGAAATAAATAGTGCCGAGGAGCAGTATAGAAAGAGTAATGCTTGCAGTTACAATTACCAATGCACCAGAATAAGGTGCACTCTTCTCTGGAAACTCCAATATTTTGCCGGGCGGGCCATTATTGGTAAAGATCTCTTTGATAAATTGCGAAATATAACGACGCAACTTAGGGATATAGTTATGTAACCCGTAGAAGAGATCTACCATGAGCATCGGTTTAGTGTTTATGTATTAAATGATTTTGGAAATAGCGATCCTTAATCAAGCAGATGAAAAAAGAAGAATCGACAAATACCAGCTAGATAACACAAGCTGTATGGAGACTGAGGGCGTTGAGATTCTTGGCCCATATACGGGAACATACTGTGAGCAGCTCGGCGTTGTCCGGCTTGTGATCGGCGGTAGATACAATTCTAACATAATCTTCAACGAGCTCAACGCTCCTGCATACCTCTCCAACTCGCCTAACGTGGGTAATGAGTTCAGGGATGGAAACGTATGCTTGAACCTCGGAAAAGGTATGCTCGCAGGCAGTCCCGCTGACGGCGCTTGCCTGAAGGTAGGTCCCGGAGAGAACCTTGAGGCTGCTGTAACTCCTGCAAAGACAACCAATGGCGGTTCTGCATCAATCTCAACGCCAATGATTGTTCGTTTGCACGTTATAGAAGTTAAGGGCGAAACAGAAGCTTGCAGAGGTCCTGACTCATTATGGCCACCTGGTCAACGGTCAGATTGATCAGAGCTTCCAGATCGGTGATATTGAGAACACAGAGAACAATCCGATCAAGGTCATAGCCAAACAGATCCCAGACCCAGGGCGAGATACTCATGATGACCGAGTGGCCTCGCTTACACGGCGGAAACGAGGCCGACAAGCCCTACATAGAGAATTACATCGGCTATGCCCAAAATATGTCAGCCACAATCCCAAATGAGTGGTTTGAGTTTGCTATGACTGGAAACAAGGTCAACCAATCATGCATGGCAGGAGCTGTCCTGGAATCTTGATAAGAAAGAGGCCGTCGAGATAACTCACCACGGAGTTACGTCTCACAACAATATGGAGACGCTCAGGCTGTTCAAGACCGGAAGGGCGAAGCTTCCAGAGTATAGGTGTTCCCCATCAATCAAGAAGATCACACTCAGAGGAGATGAGTAAGATGGTAATAGAGTTGCATCAAATCAGAACAAGGGCGCATTCTTCAGGTTTGGCACAACCTATCTGGCTCACCTCGCTTCTCTAAACGTGGGAAACTATTATAGAGGCACAAAGCTCTTCCAGCTCCAGAGGACAAATGAAATTATAACACAATGCCGATTAAAAAATTCAGCAGAAGCGTGAGCGCACGGACATATGAAGCGGCAGAGAAAGCAGTGGAAGCCGGTGGAAGCCGATGAGTATGAGTATAGGAGCCTTTCGCACCTCTTCGAAGAGGGCGCAAAGATCTTACTTAAAAAAACGACTCACAAAACTTTCAGAGAAAAGCAAGAACCCTTGTGAAGCCCTCGCTTAAACTCTGAGCCATTATGTTGGTGAGATATCAATGACCATAATGTGATTTTATCAGCTTAAATCAATTTCTTCTGTTTCTCTATTACCCGTAATTATACGCCGAGGGTGGGATTCGAACCCACGAGTCCCGAAGGGACACAGGTTTAGCAAACCTGC
>JBHGAU010000072.1:0-12876 GCA_041946675.1 Methanotrichaceae archaeon
AAGTCACTTCACCAACTATCATCATAGATTTTTAGATTATATAGGCAATCTATGCAGAGTGAAAGTGATATAATATGTACGGGCTGTATCCCGCCATTGAAATGACAGGGATTAGCCCTGATTTCTTCCTAAAGCTTTTCTTATTTCAATCACAAAAGAGCTGAACATTTTTGTGTTTATATCAGTTAATAGTGAAATTCCTCTCGCTTATATCGATTCAAACTCCTGCGTAAATGGCTATATTATTTATGCAGCATATCATGTGTGAAATTTTCTAGCAAAAATATCCGTAAATATCTTCATTAACTCTTAAAAAATCACCAAAAGGTATAAATATAAAAGAGATTTATTATTGGAATAAACAAAGAGAATTACGGGGTGAGACTATTAGAAGAGTAGCAATATTCTTTGTGCTGGCTATGGCTGTGGCTGCCTTTGCAGCTCCTGCTATGGCACAGAGCATGGCTTCCGCTGGCACTGGCGGAGTGGATATCCTTGGACAAGGCATATTCGAGACGGGAGGCAGCGCCTTCCATTTCCCAACTGGTGCAGATACGAATTTCGACTCCATTGATGTAGGAAATGATAATGCACAAGCAATAGTAGCCGCCACAGGCGTATGGCCATGGCTCAACAATGTCAACGCTGTTGCCAGGAACAATCTGGAGATCAAGAAGAACCAGGATTCAGGCGAGTGCGCCTGCTGTCAAGCTCTTGATGTCAACTGCCCCTGCCAGGACTGCTGCATCAAGTACAATGTCGAGCAGATCAAGGTAGGAAATAGAAATGCACAGGCAATTGGTGTCGGTTCCGGAGTATTCCCAGGTGTCACCAATAGCGGCGCAGTTGCAGAAAATAACGTGAAGATTGTTGTTAACCAACAGTAACTTCAGGCCATAGGGCTTGAGTGGTGAACTATGCATAAAATGCTTGAACCCACCGGTGCTTTGCTGGTGGGGATCATTTTTATTTGCATTTTACTCGGAATTTCTGCAGGGGATGTGAATAAAGACCCGCTCGGCCAGATCAAAAACTATCATTCCAACTTCGTAAACCATAAACAGGATTTCGCTACAGGTCAGCTAGTGCTTTCCAAAGATACCATTTACTTCCCGTGGGCTCCGCGACAACAAACATCCTTCGATACATCGGACATCATGCCGCACCTCCAGCCGACAAAGGAAACGATACTCATGAACTCCTCCAACCCAAATGTACAGCTGAGTGATCTTAAGGCTATGAACTCATTCAAGCAAAGGGATGTAACATATGAGGGTTATCAAAGAAAGGATCAGACATCAGAGAGCTTCGTTAACTCAATGGATGCTCATGTTTCCGGCGAACAGGGCAAAAAGGAACTGCATAGTCAGGAGTTTAATAACGACAATATCGAAAAACACGTCGATGATGCCGTAGCTTCCGGCATGAATAAGGCCTTTGGAGCAGGAACTATAGGCGCTGATGGAGTCCCAGGGGGTAAGCGCGCTGGAAACTATATGGATATAGATGTCAGCGGCATAACAGTGAGCGCAATAAACACTGTTGCAGGGGGAAGTGCAGTTGCGACTTCCAATATAATCATAAAGCCTGTGCAGGTCATCATCTATCCACCAGAAGTCGAAGAGAAGCTAAAATGAGAGCGTAAAAATTGTGAGAATCCTAATATTCGTTTTTTGGTCGCTGTAAAAAGGTTTTTACATTCTGTTTCTTCACAGGAATATGAATTTACCACAGATATATCGCCAAAGAAATAATCCATAAGGAAAAATTTTACGCCAAAAGGTATTTTTAGTAAAAGAATCCATGATGTATCAAAGAAGGACAAGCCAAGATACCGTAGCTTGTTGGAGCCAGTTTAAGCTCCATACTCAATAATTTAAAATAAAAATTGTATAAAACGTTTGGAGAGATCACTATGAAATGCATAGTGTGCGGAAGGTTAATTATTATATTTTCATTAATATCTATAACTGCCTATACTATCTGCGGTAGCGGATTATCCTTTGAGGATATCGACCTAGGTTCAGGAACCACAGTAAAATTTAACACTGATATAGGAAGCATGGGCCTAGTTCATGAATATGCCAGCGGTATAGATGTCCTTGGCTAGGGCATTGATGAAGAATTATCAGCCCCAGTATCAGGATCTTCAACTCAAAGTGGAACCAACTATGCGAATGTCTTTGGATTCAACAATAATGTGAACCAGCGTGTCAATCAACGTGTATCAGGCCCAGTTTCGGGGTCCGTAACTCAGACAGGAACTAACTATGCGAACGTCTTTGGATTCAACAATAATGTGAACCAGCGTATCAATCAGCATATTTCAGGCCCAGTATCAGGATCCGTAACTCAGATAGGAACTAACTATGCGAGCGTCTTTGGATTCGATAACCAAGTAAATCAGCGCGTTATTCAAGAAGCCTAAATAAGATATGGCTGGTGTAAGTCCTGCTGGCCATTATCTCTATTTCCTTCATCCCTTGATATTTCCACTATGCAGCGATCGTTTTTTATAAACAATTATCTAAGCCGTAATTAGGATAGGATCTTATTACAATAATTACTAACTTAAATATCGCAAAGAATTAAATATAATTACCAACATTTCTAAATAATATCTAATCTTGGAGTTGATGTTATGAAAACCATATTATTAATACTGCTTTTGATGGCAGCTTTTGTAACTCCTACGCTGGCTAAATCTGATAGCTATGCTGCGAGCAGTTCTGCGCAGATTACACTAGCATCTTCTGACGACATATCAAAGTACAGCGGTAAGGTTCAAGAGAGATCTTACCCTTATGAATATTGTCAGAAGTGTGGCGAAAAGCATTATGCTGATGGCGTTTGCGACCAGTGTGGTAAAAAATCCCGTATGTTTGAATACTGCCCGGGCTGTAGCATGACCTATGAGGTTAAGAACGGCAATGCAGATGGAATATGTGACTATTGCGGCAAATCATGCTATGTGAGCGAGAAATGTGATGGCTGCGGCTGTTCTCATTACTATGATGGCTACTGCGATAAATGCGGCGACTCATGTGATTATAACAAATGCGTTGAGGATTGCTATCTCAAATGCAGTATTTATGAGTACTGTCTGAAATGCGGCGATAAGCATTACTGCGATGGATTCTGCGATAAGTGCGGCGATAAGTGCAATACCTATTCGTACTGCCCCAAGTGTAATGTGAAATATGCAGCCGATGGCAACATGAATTGCCCGAGCTGCGGAGAGAAGCTCATCTACGTTGAGCAGTGCGATAAGTGCGGCTGTACTTATAACTATGATGGATACTGCGACAAATGCCACCAGAAGTGTTTCTGTGATAGATGCTGCTACGTCTACTGCGATAAGTACTGCTATGAGTACTCTAATAAGTGCACCCAGGGTCTCTGCCCCGCTTGCGAGAAGATAAAGATAGATACATCTTCCGGCAAGGAAGCCGAGAAATGCGATAACTGCCCTCCGACCAACTATGAGAAGCCAGTAAAGGCTGCCGATGGGGCATACTGACCAATATACTGACCATCAAAAGTGATAGCAACGCGAACAGCATGGAGATCCATCGATCTCCCCTCATATTTTAAACCCAAGAACCCATACAAGCAGAAATCCTGTAGCGATTAAAAGCACTCCGATGTTCCGTATCATTTCTCCACGTTTACGTGCACAAACTATATGGGCATTTTGAGATAATCTTCCATTGATATGACTATCCATAGACCGAGGGGTACCAGGGACTTCCTTCCTGAAGATGCCTGGCGAAGAGATACAGTCAGAAAAGCGATGCAAAAGGTGCTCGAGCGCTGGGGATACCAGGAGATAGCCACGCCGACATTCGAGCATCTTGAGCTTTTTACAATAAAGTCAGGCGAATCAGTGCTCGATGAGATCTACAGCTTTAAGGATAAGAGCGGCCGTGATCTAGCTCTCCGGCCTGAACTTACGGCTCCTGTTATGCGCATGTATGTGAACGAGCTTCAGAATGTCGCAAAGCCCCTGAGGCTTTATTACTATGGAAGCTGTTTTCGTTATGAGAGGCCTCAGCGTGGGCGGTTCAGGGAGTTCTGGCAGTTTGGAGCAGAACTTATTGGAGGAAACAAGCCTGACTCTGAGGCAGAGGTAATTGCACTCGCCGACCAAATGCTGAAGAATGTAAATATTCGTGGGGATATCCACGTGGGCTATCTCGGGCTGATAAGATCGATACTCGGAAAGATAGAGCCTGAGCACAGGCCTGAGATCATGAGGATGATCGATAAGAAAGAACGTGAGAATCTTGGATCATACCTACAGAGGATCGGAGCAGAGGATATCGGTCTCCTGGAGCTGATAGATCTCAAGGGAAGGGATGCCCTGGACAAAGCGATGGAAATCTCACAGGCCATTGCAAATATCGAGGATAAATCTGCTTCTGGTTCCAATGAAGAACCTACACAGCCCATCCAGCAGGCTTCTGCTGACAGCAAGGGTAGGGCATCAGCTCGAACAGGAAGGGCTGTGAAGGCAGAAGAACGGCTTGAAGGCTTTCAGAGGACAATTGAGATTCTTGATTCATATGGCGTAGATGCCGTTATAGACTTCGAGATCGTCCGCGGCCTCGAATACTACTCGGGAACAGTCTTCGAGATCTATGCAGAGGGCCTGGGCGCGCAGAGCCAGATCTGCGGCGGCGGAACATATGAGCTGGCAGGTCTCTTCGGTGGAGCTGAGACGTCATCGACCGGCTTCGGCCTTGGATTCGACAGAATTATGGAGATAGTGCAGATCGATGAGCTCAGGCGCTCTCCTGTGGTCCTTGCTTATACACCGGATGTCAAGCTGGAGGCCGTCAGACTCGCAAAAAGGCTTCGCGAGAAGATGCCGGTTGTGCTGGATGTCATGGGCAGAAGCCTCGGCGCACAGCTTAAAGCCGCCAGCGGGTCCGGAGCAAAGCATGTGATAATCGTAGGAGAGAATGAGCTGAAATCGGGAAAACTCACCCTCAGGAATATGGAGACCGGCATGCAGGTGAGCCTGCCCCTTGGGGAGATCGCAGATCGACTGGCCGGAGAGTATACTTGCGTTTGAGGCCGATGATGTGACTTGCTGAATATATTCCATGCTACTTCAAGAGTGCAATAGAACATGAATAGCTTTATTTTCAAAGAACGATCTAATAAGAGACAGATGCGGCCAATAAAAATAATAATAGAAAAGCATTCAGACGGCTATGTAGCCTACCCAATCGGCATCAAGGGCATAGTAGTGGGTGAGGGCGACACCTACGAGGAAGCCCTTGCCGATGTGAAGTCCGCAATCAAATTCCATATAGATACCTTCGGCAGAGAAGTTCTTGAAACTGATGAGATCAGTGAGACATTTGTGGCCGAAGTGGTCGTGTGACGAGGTTTCCCAGAGATGCGCCAAAGCGTAAAGTGATAAAAGCTTTGGAGACTTTAGGCTTTGAGATGGTTCGGGATGGCAACCACATCTAAATGAGAAGGTTAAATCCAGATGGAAGCAGTACGCCCTTGACCTTACCGAACCATGAAAAAATTAAGGGCTCTACTCTTTTAAGAATATGCAGGCAAGCAGGAATTACGAGAGAAGAGTTTGTTGAAGCGTATGCAAATGCGTAATATTGCTTACCTTGGCATCTCTCTTCAAAGTATGGCCACCTGCTCCTTCAGAATTCGCTCCTTCAACCGCGGGTGCAAAGAGTCGAAGGTCAGGACGTCGAACTCGCGATGGAACGTGTCTTCTAGGTCCAGCTTCAGACCCACAAGGTCAAGAAGGCTCTTCCTACCTTCAAATTCAACCAGAAGGTCGATATCGCTATCCTCGGTTGCCTCGCCCCGTACCACTGAGCCGAAGAGTGAGGCTCGTTTGACATCATGCCTGCGCAGGATATCGATGATTTTGGAGCGGATCTTAGGGACAGTGTTCATATCCTAGTCTCAAGATGCTTTTATCTCTTTGATAACCCAATCGAGTGTTTCCAGGAGTTGATCGAGCGAAGATTTATCCTCAAACACAGAAATGAGAATATTAGGGCGTTTGGTTATGGCATCATCAGGAATGTTCACGCCTGAATCTTCTTTAATAAGAAAAATTCCGCTGGCCAAAGCGAAATCCCCCCCCATCAAAACAAAAAAGGATACAGATCTACAAGAGACCCATATTCTCGAGCTGCTGTCTCACAATGCGCACGCCTTCCTCACATTCCTCCGGCGACTTTCCGCCCGTGACAACCAGCTTCCCTGAGCTGAATATCAATACAACCACCTTGGGCTGCTTAATCCTGTAAACGAGGCCAGGGAACTGCTCAGGCTCATATTCGATGTTCTCGAGGCCCAGGCCCAAAGCTATTGCATTCAGATTCAGATCAGTCTTCAAATCTGCACTTGCCACTATGTTCTGGACATGAATCTCAGGTTCTAAATTTATGTTCTCAAAACCGATGGATTTGAGAGTGCTCGCCATATTCGTGATAACCGTTCTCACGTCTTCGACATTCTTTGCACCTGTGCATACAACCTTCCCTGAGGTGAATATTAGAAAAGCAGCCCTAGGAGACTTAACCCTATAAACGAGGCCCGGGAACTTCTCCTTGTTGTACTCTGCACCCTCAAGCTCGGCCTCAATCTTGTGCAGATCGAACGAGTCCGCCAACTTCGTAGATGCGACAACGTTCTCTATATTTATTGTGGACTCCATACGCAAATATCTCCGATCTATCATTTATATACTGGGGGTATATAAAGCCTGGGTATTTAAACTTTATAAACGCCCATCAAACATCCCAATACTTCGCCCTTGAAACTTTTTGTTTCTAATATATTTTTGCGATTTTGTTTTCTATGAGCCAAGTATTTGTTATATAGTAGATAATCATGGGATTAATGGCATACGAAAATTGACTTTAATGGTGAATTGCATATAAGCAGAGATTATAGCATTATCAGAGTCTTATCGCGGAAAGTTTAAAGCCGCCGATGGGATTCGAACCCATGGACTGCTGATCTTTCGGAAATCCTTACGAATCAGCCGCTTTAACCGAGCTAAGCCACGGCGGCCTAATTATCGCTTTATCGATTTATTGCTCATTTTGCCCTTGATTTAAGCATTGCGATCGACACAACTTATGAGCTCGGCGCCTGATGTAAGCCTATCGACCTCCTGTGCGAGCTGAGGCAGAAATATGCCTAAATCAGTCACAAGGCCGATTGCCTGTGCAGACCCACGGTCCATCAATTTTGTCACTGTGGCCGGATTAATATCGACACATATAGTTTTGACATATGACGGCAGAAGGTTTCCCACAGCAATGGAATGCAGCATCGTCCCCATCATTATCACCATATCCACACCGGCAAGTGCCTTTTCCATTGCATCCTTGGCCTTAACCGTATCTGTTATGACTTCAGGAAGAGGGCCGTCATCGCGAATAGATCCTGCAAGTATGAAAGTAATCCCTTTTTTTATACACTCATAAATTATTCCGCCGTTGAGCTTGCCCTCATCTATGGCATTCTTGATGGATCCACTGGCCATTATCTCGCTTATGGCATATAGATGATTTCGATGGCCGCCTGATCTTGCATTCCCTGAACAATCCATTCCCAGGCTTGTCCCGAAGAGCTGACGTTCAATATCATGCACAGCAACTGCATTTCCTGCCAGAAGAACATCTACATAGCCGTTTCTTATGAGCTTTGCAAGCGATGGCGCAGCTCCAGTATGAACAACAGCCGGGCCGCTGACCACAGCTATTCTGCCGCCGTCCATCTTTGTCTTGATAATCTCGGAGGCGAGCTGCTTTACAAGTTCGCCGCTGGGCCGCTCCGAAGAGACCTCATTCGACATGAAGCCAAAGAAGGTCTTCTCCCTGGGCCGCTCGGGCGGAATAATCTTCACACCTGATGTGCCTATGACAACTCTATCTCCCTTCTTGATATGGCCAATAGGTGTGCATATTGCACGGCCATCCTTCAGGATTATGAGCGAATCCATATGGATGTGTTCTACCTCTACCCAGGTGCCATTATAACGCACATAGGTGGGATGGTTGGTTGTCGAGTAGAATCCTCTTGGAACTACAATATCGTTAGGGGCGATGCCGGTCTTCACATCCTCCATCTCAACCAGCCTCGCTCCAAGCGAGCTAAGCTCAATCAGAATTTTATCCAGGTGGGAGGCATCCTCACCAGTGACGGTTATCTGGACATAGCTTGTATCATCCTTATGCTGACCGATATTGAATTTTTTGATCTCGAACTCTCCACCCATATCCATGATCTTATCAAGAACACGGGTCAGAATCAACGAATCTATCAGATGGCCATCCATCTCAACATCTGCTATCTCGCTCATATCTCTATCCCGCTTTTCACCACGCTTCACCGTTTATGAGCGCCTGGGTCTTATCGTTTGTGCTCAGGGTCAGCTTGGATATTCTCACAATATAGCCGTCTTCATCAGGCTCTGGCGGCTCAAATATAGCATGCATTCCGCTTCTGCGCAGGTGATACTCAAAATCCCGTGCCGTCTGGAGGTTTTTTACCCTTATCTGGACCTGCTGTACTATCTGCTCACCATTCAGCTTCTTCTTAACCGTATCTGCAAGCGGCAGAAGTATGCTCTCGCCAAGGCGTTGAGCTCTGGCCTTCCGCTCCTCATCGGATTCATTCCACTCAACTGTCTGAAACCCCTCTCTAACTGCTCTTGACACGAAGAAGTCAAGTGCATAATCATTGTAGTACCTGAAGGCGGTCTCAAGATCGCTGCAATTGCTCTCAGAGCTCGTATATTTCAGGGGAGCAATTTTATTATCAGGATCCTTCATTACGACGCCCTCATGTCCCCTTCGACCAAGCTGTTTAACGATTCTTTTTACCGGCTCATACGCTTTGCTTGCCCTGAATTCGCCAAAAAATGGGGTTGAGTGGATATTGTATCCCTCCGCGAACTCATGCATCTTGTAAACTCCCAAAGTCCCTTTTAAATCCTTCATCGAGAGATCGAATAAGTAGAAATCTATAGTATCTGTCGGATAGATATCCTTGGGAACATATGGATTCTCAGGCCCAATCATCTCGCCGCAAAGTACAATTTTCGGATTATCCTCGAAGACCTGAGCAGGTATCAGCCTGTGTGCGACCTCAGTCGAGTATGGACAAATGAATCCACCGCGTGTAAGAGCTACAATATCCCCATCAATGCTTGCTATCCGGATATTATAGCCGTTCATCTTCTCCTCCACAGCTACACGATCAGGGAAGTGCTTTTTGATTGCTGGCGCAAGCATCATCGCTCTTCTGATTTTAGGATAGCCGAAAACGATCTCGCCGTTATCAAAAATAGCTGTACCTGTCTCGATCCCTGAGGCAGCCTTCTCAAACCTCAGCAATCGAGGTTCAGGCCAGCTCGATCTCTTTACAATTGTTTGCTGAAGATCTTCCAACCTTTCTTGAGTTATGCCGAGCTTTTCTGCAACTCGCTGCAAGTTCATCTGGCCCTCGCCAGATAATCAATGAGTGACCTCCTGGTGATCATGCCCACAAGCTCATCCTTATCATTCAGAACCGGCAAACCGCCTCTATTCTCAGTCAATATGATATTATTAACATCATCAAGAAGCGTATCCATCCGGACATACTTTACGTCACGGGTCATTACGTCCGAGACCAGAAGATTGTATATCCTGGAATATTGCTTGCTGCTGGTCTCATTCAAATCTCTGAATGCGCGCAGGGCTTTGGCAACATCCCTTTCAGTGATTATCCCCACTAAGCGAGCACAATCTACGACAGGCAACCTTCCTACATCGCGATCCAGCATCATCCTTCTTGCATGGACCAGCCTATCATCAGGGCCCACTGTCAGAGGTATCTTCATCGCATCGCTTGCCTTGCCATTGAATTTTGTGACCCGCAATATCTCACGAGGCCTGACCCAACCCTTGATCTCGTCTCCATCCATCACAACAAGGACTGAAGTTTTTGGCATCAGAGTAATTGCATCCTCAATGCTCAAATCTGGAAGAACTTTGATGACTGCCTCAAGAGTTGCAGCCGCTACATGGAGAGACGAGGCCGGCATTCCCAGGCGCTTCCTTGTGCCCAGAACGCGGGCAATCTGCCTGGTAGTGATTATGCCTCCGAGCTTATCCTTATTTGTGACCAGCAGCCTCCTTAAGTCATGCTTCTCCATTTTATCCAGGGCATGGCCTATTTTCTCGGATTTATCGATAGTCACCGGCTCGGTCATTATATCCTTCACTAACATTACTTCCACCTCGCTACCTCAGCCACAATCTCATCTGCAGAGAAGTAACCAGCGATATTGTTCGCCTCAAGTACAGGCACACCCATGATACGCTTTTCATCGAGCATTCTAGCAGCATCAGTTGCCTTCATCTCAGGACCTATGGTTATTATAGGCGAGGTCATAATATCTTCAGCTACAAGCGGCACCTGCCTTATATACCTGTATTGCTTCCTGCCTGCGGCGCTGTCCTTCCGGGTCATCTTTATCGTTTTAGGCTCAAGCTCATCCTTGGGACCCATCATCTGAGAAAATGCGAGGCTCGAGCGAGTTATGATTCCCACTGGGGTCATATTGTCCTCATAGACAAGAGCCCTATTTATCCCGTTGACATTCATCTGGTCCAGAACATGAGTTATAGTATGATGCCTGTGAACTGTGAGGAGATCCTTGCACATAAGATCCCCGACCTTTGCCTTGACATCTTGGGCTGCAAAATATCTGATCATATCCCGTGAGGAGATTACACCTATGATTCCTCCGTCTTTCTCGACAGGCAGTCCGCTGACTCCATTCTCCATCATGAGCTCAGCTGCCTGCGGAAGGCTCGCATCCTGATAGATTGTCACAGGATTCTCTGTCATAACCACCCGTATTGGAATTTTGTCAATGGGGCGCCTGCGCCATTCGGGAGCTGCCTGAGCGAGCCGGTTGGTTATATCGTATTTGGTTACAATTCCGATAAGCTTGCCGCTATCCATTACTGGCAGCCTGCCTATGCCGTATTTGAACATGAGATTCCTTGCCCTCTGCACGGGCTCATTCTTCTCTATAATATAGACAGGGGTACTCATGTAATCCTTTACTTTCCCGTTCATTCCAGTATCCCCCTATTCTCGGCAAGTGCTCTCACGTAGTCCCTTTCCGTCAAAATTCCAACGAGAGATCCCCTATCCATGACTGGAAGTGCGCCTATTTCATTCTTTACCATCTTATCTGCTGCCTGACCAAGGTCTTTTTCCTTCTCAGTCGTGATGAGGCTGCGCTTGATGAGCGTCTTTATGGGGTAGTTCATTACATCTGCTATATCGCCAGTGACCACTTTTTTGAATGCCTCGCCGCTTCCGAGGTACTTCATTATGTCAGTTGCAGTAACCATGCCCATCAGCACGCCATCCTGAACAACAGGCATACGGCGGAATCCCTTCTGGATGATCATCCTCGTCATCTTCTCTATAGTCGTCTGGGCAGGAGCAGTGATAATGTTAGGGCTCATGTAAGATTCGACCGGCAGGCCGATATCTAATCCGGCTGTTAAGGCCACAAAGTCCTCCTCGGTTATTATTGCTCTGAGCCTATTTTCATCATCAACAATTGGAAGCCCGCCAACATTATTGTCGTACATCAGCTTCATAGCATCGTTCAATGACGATTTATCGCTGATATACTTCAGCTTCGTGCTCATGATCTCGTCAATCCCTGCATTCATGGCGATGAAAATATTGCCCTTATACTTCTCCCGCAAAAGGTTGTGTCTCAGGCCCCCGCCCAAGAAATCGACTACGTCAACGCTCGTCACGAAGCCTATAAGCCTCCTAGTTCCAGCATCGGTAATAGGCAACCTGCTGAAGCCGTAATAGCTCATTGTCTTTATGGCGCTAATGATAGTAGTAGTTGGAGGCGCTGTTACGACTGTAGGCGTTGCTGCGTTCATCACCTTGCCTGAACGCTTTGCAATCCTCGAATCGAACTGAAGGGGACCTCTGTCTCTGGAACCCGGGGAGACAGGCATTCTATCATCCCTCTGCGGAATTCTTGTGATCTCCTTTCCGCTTGTCGGCTCTTTTATCATTCTCATTCACCAAGATAGGTTTTGATCAGATCGTATCTATCTACTATCCCAACGAGCTTTCCCTCGCCATCTACCACAGATATTCTGCCTATATCGTAGTTCACCATTGCTTCCATTGCTTTAAGCAGGCTATCCTCCGGCAGCAGGCTATAGAGAGGCGTGCTCATGAGCTTCTCCACGCGCATCTGTGTAGAATCCACAGGCCTTCTATCATCTTCTTTGCTTATCCTCGCCCATCCTCTTTTCAATATGTCGAACCTTGTTATCATGCCAATCGGCTTGCCAGCCTTTATTACAGGCAGACCCGTGAGATCGGAATCTATCATTTTATTCCAGACCTTGGTTATGGCATCGTCAGGGCTCGCAGTGACTACCTCTGTGCTCATTATCTCGGATATTTTCTTATCGGGCAACTTATCCGAGTCGATATTCATAAATACATCAAGAAGGCTGACAACGCCTATCAGAATAGGGTTCTCCTCTGATTGAATTACAGGCAGAAGGGTGCTCCTATTAGCGAGCATAAGTCTGGCTGCCTCAAACATATCAGTCTGTCCCGTAATCAGTGGCACAGCTGTGGTAAACCCTGCCACAGTTATATTCGATCTCGTCGAGGTCACACGAAGCATATCCTGGGATGTGACTATACCTCTCACATGCCTCTGGCTGTTCACTACGGGCAGGCCTCGCACATGGTTATCCCTGATCAGCTGACGTGCCTTGGTCAGAAAAGTGGAATCCTCTACGTAAAGAGGATCTCTGGACATAA
>JBHGAU010000073.1:0-12748 GCA_041946675.1 Methanotrichaceae archaeon
GGAAAAACCACAAATCGATATCTAGTGGTGAAAATTCGGGAAAGTTATCCAACACAGCAAATCAAATCAAAAATATCGGAGCAATTTCAAATTAGATTGATATAATAAGATTGTTTTAAAAAGAGTTCTAAAAGGGGTATTCTGATATAGAAATAGCTTTTCGCTCAATTACTAACCAATATGCTTTCTCAGCCCTCGCAGCTTCGGAAATGCCAGCACCTCGCCCTGCATCTCGACGACTGGACAAAGCTCCTCTACATTCACCTTTTTTAGCAGAGGAGAGAGCATATCACTGCCATCCACATGGTTTATCGTCACACCCTGGCAGAGAGGATTGAAAGCAGGCAGCACGAAGAGATCTTTGCCATTGATCACCTTCTCCCCGAAAAGGAAGCATGGAAGTCGCTCCATTTCGATCTGAATAACGGGATGCTCGTGGCCTAAGACAATATTGCCATGATCGCTGATATTATCGTGGCCGTGTACAAATGTGAAGCTGTCAGCATCGTATCTTTCCAGTGATTCCAGGCCCAATGAAGAGAGCATTGTGTCATGAGAACCTCGGAGCAGTATAGTCTTGCACTGTCCTTCAAACATGCTCATTATTGAATCGAACTTATCCCTCACGGCATTGTCCAATCTATCAAACGAATGAAAGATATCCCCAGCCAGCACGAATATGGTGGGCCTGAACTCAATTAATGCTTTTTCAATCCTGCTCAAAAGCATCTGCTTTTCCTCCAGAGGAAATGCGAGTCCCTGACGGCGGAGTTCATCCTCAAGGCCGATATGAAGATCAGAGGCGACGCAGATTCCTGTATCACGAATAAAAAGGCAGCCGTTTAGAAAGCCAAAACGCTTCTCAAGATCCATAAACTTGCGCCTTCCATTAGCATCAACTTACGCCCGCTACCGCATCGCCGTGGCCGATCTTCTCCATAACCCTTTTGTGAAACTCCTTTAAGAGCGAGAGCCTGTCCTCTGCAAAGATGACATCGCTTGCGCCAACCGTTGCTATTCCGAAGGCCATTGGGCTTGGCGAATCCGCTTTCTTCAGCACAACTGCAATATCGCCCGACTGTATGCCACGGAGGATCTCCTTGATGTTCTCAACCTCGAACTTATCCTCTATGATCTCTCGATAGCTCTCATCAAGGACTGCGAATCTATCGAGCTTTCGGGCGAAGTAAATCAGCATATCGGCGCTGACCTGCTGCCTCCTGGCGCTCTTCCTCCTCCCCATGTAGTTTCGAAGGATCATGAAGCATCTGCATGCATTAATTCTGAACAGGCTTTTCAGGAGGTGTGTGTTCTCTATGGCGTTATGAAGCAGAGCCTCACAATTATCATCATCTATGGACATCAGTATCTTGCGGATGTCCACCTTTTTGGTTTTCGGGACTGAGACCATAAAGCCCGAATCGACGATTGAAACGTAGACGTTGCTCGTCTTCTCCCTGGAGATCAGATAGGCAACCATGCGTGAGAAGCCGTCATTGAATCTGACCCCGTAGTTGGTCATGAAGTAATACACCCTTCGATCGCTCTCAGGATCGCGGCCTTCTTCGATGACCAATCTCCAATCAGTTGAGATGGAATCCTCTCCCAGATAACTAATCTGGTGCGAGAATATCTCGTAGATCGACCGGGCGCTGTTCTCATCTATAGGATACTGCCCGAGAAGCCAGCGGATCACATCACTTCCGCCCTTTGTCCTCATCATCCAGGCCATGTCGTTCTTGAAGCGGAGAACGCTATTCCCGAGATCGAAGGAAAGAGGAAGCTTCTCAGAGATCCAGGAAGGAATGTTGGGCCGATCTGCGGTCGGATCAACGTAAACATTTCCTCCCCGCCGGTAGCAAAAGCGGTATGATCTTCCGCCGATCACAAACACATCGCCCTTATCCAGCTTCTCCATATACTTTTCATCTAGGTTCCCAATCCATCGGCCTTCACGCGTGAAGACATCGCAGGAGAACTGATCAGGGATCATGCCAGTGTTGGTATAATAGATCATCCGGGCATTCCGGCCACGTTTGCCGATTTTATTAGTGATGTCATCGTGCCAGATCTTGGCATAGATATGCCGCTCAGCGAGACCTGCGTGCTTGCCGGAGAGGTAATCGATAACGCTCATGAAATCCTCGTCTTTCAGGTAGCGGTAGCAGTAGGACCTTCTCACAATCCTTCTAACGCCATCCAGATCCCATGGCTTCTCCAGCACCATGCCCAGAAGATGCTGGCAGAGTGCGTCGAGACAGTTTGTTGGAATATGGATCTTATCCACGAAGCCCGATCTTCCCTTCTCGAGCATTACAGCGCACTCTATCAGCTCATCTCTGTCAAACACAATTATCCTGCCCTTGACGACCTGATCCAGACTGTGCCCGGCTCTTCCGATTCGTTGAAGCAGCGCTGCGACAGACTTGGGCGAGCCGATCTGCAGCACGAGATCGATATGAGGCATATCTATGCCCAGTTCCAGAGATGTTGATGAGCAGACAACCTTAAGAGATCCTGCCTTCAATCGGTCCTCTGTCTCAAGCCTGCTCTCCTTACCCATTGAGCCGTGATGGCAGCCGGAGTTCTGCTCGTTGTAGAATTCAGGGTAGCGGGAGCGCAAGTTGTAAAGAACGCGTTCCGCTCCATTTCTGGTGTTAGTGAAAATGAGAGTGTTCTTATGCTCCTGGACATGCTCATGAACTATCCTGTAGAGCCCATCGCTCAGCTCCCGGGCGGCTGTGTTGATAAGATCCGGAACAGGGCAGAGCAACTTTAAGTCGAACTGCCGGGAGAAACGGGTATCAACGATCTCAACAAGCCTAGCGCTCCCAGCCAGAAATGCTGCTATTTCATCAAGAGGTTCAATCGTTGCAGAGCAGCCTATTCGAGTGAAGCTTCCCAGATCGGGATCAGTTCCCGGAATAAGCTCGGATTTAAGCTCCTCCAGCCTCTCAAGGCTTATAGATAGATGGACCCCTCTCTTCGAGCCTGCAAGGGAATGAATTTCATCAACTATAACCCATCGAACGGTCTTCAGCTTCTTCCTAAACTGGGGAGCACTCAGGAGGATGCCCAGGCTTTCAGGCGTCGTGTTTAGAATATGCGGCGTATTTCGGAGCATTCTGCTTTTATCCTTAGCAGAGATGTCGCCATGTCGAATGGCATGCCTTATCTCCTGGGGCTCAATTCCCTTCTCGCGTGCCAATGCCTGAATTTCGGAAAGCGGCCGCTCCAGGTTCTTGTGAATATCGTTTGCCAGAGATTTGAGGGGAGAGATATAAAGACAGTAAACGCTATTCTCGAGCTCCTCTTCCTTCGCAAGCAAAAAGAGCTGGTTCAATATGGAGATGAACGCGGAAAGGGTTTTTCCCGATCCTGTGGGAGAGCAGATGAGAACGTTTTTCCCCTCATGGATGAGGGGGACTGCCAGGCGCTGCGGCGGAGTGAAAAGCTCATCGTACTTTGAAAAGGTTTTCGTCCACCATTCACGAAGGATCTCGTCAAAGAGCTCAAGGACATCTCCGTCTTTAAGGTTATTATTGCCGCTGCTGAGGGGGGTATCTGCAATTATCTCTGCTGCCATGTGCATTTGAAGGATATATATGATTGCACATAGAGCTTTCGGTTGTATGGACATATAAATATTTTTCTATATGTTTAGAATTGTAATGAGATTCGGCGAGAAATTGACAGAGAAGTTATCGACACATAGCAAGAGAAGGTATTATTGTTAATTTATTCTGCCATTTCTATCGAAAATATCCAAAATCTTTTCCCGATTGGGCGGCATCCTTTCAGACATGGAAATATGGCAACTGCTTTGGTTTGTATGCTTCAAGCCAAAAATGGCATGCTGTTCGAGGAGTAGATATGTCTCATATACAAGTGTGCTTAGTGCACATAGCTATAGATGTAGTCTATCTTGCTTGAGCTCTCAAGGGTTACTGATGACCGAAGGAACCTCTATTTTTCTCTCGATATAGTTTCAAAGCTACGAGGCATGTGTCAAACTTACTCAACGTTACAGCAGTTTCTCTAAATCTTCTCTACTTATCATGGTAGGGAACAGTCATACGCTTTTTTGTTTTGGGGTGGGCATAAATATAATGACTACCGGTTACCCTTTTCAATATGAATCCTTTCTTTTCCAAATCTCTCCTAAGGATGATTCGATAGCTTAATCATCTCATTATTACTTCCATTGCAGGTCTTTCTATATATCTTCAATTAGGCCACATCATTTCAGACATAGAAATGGCGGCGGTTTTTCGGCCTTTACTGCTATCGGAAAAAAGACGATTTTCGCACATACCATCAACTTGTTACTATTCTTTCAGGATGTTGACGTTCTAAGCAGGGCGTTTTCGATAGCCATTGGCCTTTCACGCATCTCCCGGGGTTTTGAGCATCACCTCGATGCGCGAGAGGAGGAAAATATCATTGTCCCGTCCGTCCGGCTCGAACGGCCCCGTATACGCAGAGTGCCTGCTCGCCGGATATCAGCGCTTTCATAGATATGGCTGGATGTTTATAACGATTATGCTTGTAATATCTTCAGATAGCCATATCTTCAAACGATTATGGCTCTTCGAGGGATATCAGGATCTTTAGCATGAGCGCCCATGAATTCAATCTAGCGTTCCGTGTAACTTAAGTTTCCTGCAAACTCACGTTCTATTTCCTTTTATTGCATAGAATCCAATGGTATTGAGGTTATCTCTTTATCTTTTAATCCCTCATATCCTTCTGCAATTATATCATCTTTCGCAAAAGACTATAATGTATCTCTAATATTTTAAAGATACTTTATAAATTACATTAGGTGTAGACGCGGCTTAAAATGCAAACCGGGCAAATGGAATCGGGCTCTATCCGAAACAGAATGGCCCAAGCTGTGTGAAAATGCTTTCACACATCCCTGGGGTCTGTGATATATCCTGTGATTGCGCTTGCTCCTGCTGTTGCTGGTGAAGCCAGATAGACGAAGCCCTTTGGGCTGCCCTGCCTGCCCAGAAAGTTGCGGTTTGATGTTGAAAGGCTGACCTCTCCGGGGCCGATCAACCCAAAACTTCCGCCCATGCAGGGCCCGCAGCAGGGCGATTCGACCATAGCCCCTGCCTCCATGAACTTTTCCACAAGCCCTGCCTTGAGAACCTTCATATATTCCTCACGGCTTGCAGGCACAACA
This sequence comes from Methanotrichaceae archaeon, assembly GCA_041946675.1. Classification (GTDB taxonomy): domain Archaea; phylum Halobacteriota; class Methanosarcinia; order Methanotrichales; family Methanotrichaceae; genus CAWBKV01. The sequence goes on from JBHGAU010000073.1 coordinate 5,192, forward strand.
ATCATCCTAACGCCTTTGGCCAGAGGCTCTCCATGCATCAGATCGCTTGCAAGCTTGATATCCTCAAACCTTCCATTGGTGCAAGATCCGAGGAAGACCTGATCGATCTTTGTCCGGGGTACCTGACTGATGGGCAGAACATTATCCACGTTATGGGGAAGCGCAATCTGCGGCTCAAGGTTGCTCACATCCCAGTGCTTCTTTTGAGCATCTGCATCCTCATCGCCGTAAACCAAATGCTGTCGTATTGCAGCCTCATCCTTGATGCGGTCCCTGAGATAGCTGATAGTAGTATTATCGGGCTCGACGATGCCGGCTTTTCCGCCCATCTCTATAGCCATGTTGGTCATGGTCATCCTTTCAGGGATGCTCATGCGTGACACCGCCCCGCCCCTGAACTCACAGGCCATGTAGTTTGCCCCGTCTGCTCCAGTGTCTCCAATTATCCTGAGAATTACATCCTTCGATGTCACGTTTCTCGGAAGGACGCCCTCGATCATGAGCTGCAAAGTTTCGGGGACCATGAACCAGAGCTTGCCGATGGCAAAGACTGCCGACATATCGGTTGAGCCTATGCCCGTTGCAAAAGCCCCTAAAGCTCCATAAGTGCAGGTATGAGAATCCGTTCCAACAATAATGTCGCCCGGGAGAACATGTCCCCGCTCAGGCATCACCTGATGGCACACGCCGCAGAAAATATCGTAGTTCAATATCCTTTGCTCATTCGCGAACTTGCGCAGCATGATGTGATTTTCGGCTGCCTTCAGGCTATCGGCAGGAACCTGATGATCAAATAGTATCACTATCCTGGACGGATCCCATACCTTGGCATCCCCGCCTGCAATCTCATAAAATCCCTTTACCGCCAATGGACCTGTAATGTCATGGATCATAGCACGATCTATCTCAGCCATCACGAACTCGCCCGCTCGTGCCGTTTTTTTTGCCGCTCTGGAAAATATCTTCTCAGACAGGGTTAGGCCAGTCATGGATCTGGCCATCTCGGCCATCATAAATAAATCTTCACATTGGTCCGATAATGCTTCGTCGGAGCTGCCCTTGGTCAATTGCAAAGGATTTAAATAACATGGTCGTAATCAGCGATGTACATAAGTTAGCATTATAGCAGAAAGTTGGAGAATTTCTATGAAGATCAAGTTCCTGCTCGATGAAGAAGAGATACCGAAGAAATGGTATAACGTAGCTGCAGATCTATTGACACCCCTTGATCCGCCTTTGAATCCTCAAACAGGAGAAATTTTGAAGCCGCAAGATGCAGAGGTCATCTTTCCGAAGGAACTTATCAGGCAGGAGATGTCCGCTGAAAGGTGGATAGATATCCCGGATGAGGTGCGCGAGATCTACAGGCTATGGAGGCCAACCCCGCTTTACCGGGCAGCGCGCCTTGAGAAGGCACTCAAAACACCTGCTAAGATCTATTACAAGTATGAGGGCGTCTCGCCTGCCGGCAGCCATAAGCCGAATACTGCCATCCCCCAGGCATACTATAACATGAAAGAAGGCATAGAACGCCTGGCAACCGAGACTGGTGCGGGCCAGTGGGGCTCCGCTCTGAGCCTGGCCACATGCCTCTTTGGCCTGAAGTGCACAGTATACATGGTAAGATCAAGCTATGACAGCAAGCCCTACAGAAGGAGCGCCATGCGCGTCTGGGGTGCCGAGTGCATACCAAGCCCGTCTGATAGGACCAACTACGGAAAGAAGGTCCTTGCAGAGACACCGGACACTCCTGGATCCTTGGGAATTGCCATCTCAGAGGCAGTAGAGGATGTTGTAACACATGAGAATACACACTATGCTCTTGGCTCAGTCCTGAACCATGTGCTCCTCCATCAGACCGTTGAAGGACTTGAGCTGAAGAAGCAGTTCGAGCTTGCAGATGATTATCCTGATGTGATGTTCGGCTGCTGTGGAGGCGGGAGCAACTTCCCGGGCCAGTGCTTCCCATTCATACCTGATAAACTGAAGGATAAAAAGGAGATCCGCATGGTTGCCTGTGAGCCTACCGCCTGTCCAACATTGACAAAAGGCATCTATGCTTATGACTATGGCGATACTGCAGGCATGGCCCCGATATTGAAGATGTATACGCTGGGCCATGGATTTGTGCCGCCGGGAATCCACGCGGGAGGCCTGCGCTACCATGGAGATGCTCCGCTTCTCTGCAACCTGGTTCATGATAAGGTGATTGAGGCAACTGCTCTGCAGCAGACAGAGGTCTTCCAGGCTGCAACAATATTCGCACGCAGTGAAGGCATCATCCCTGCGCCGGAGTCATCACATGCAATCAAGCCTGCGATAGATGAGGCTCTCAAGTGCAGGCAGTCAGGAGAGGCTAAGACCATCTTCATATCGCTCTCCGGACACGGCCACTTCGACTTGGCAGCCTACGATCAATTCAACGATGGGCTGCTCGTGGACTATGAGTATCCTGCAGATCTGGTGAAGCAGTCCCTTGAAAAGCTGCCCAAGGTCTAAAATCGGCTTTTTAATTAATCCCGTGGCAGGGATGGGCGGTACCGTCGGCCTTAAGGGAACTGACGGCCTCGCCCTTGAAGCCATATCCAGAGGCGCCCAGCCTCTAGCGCCAGAGAGAGCAAAGGCGTGCTTGAGGCTGATGGCATCTGAGGCCGAAAATCTTCTTTTTTTTACCGCCAGTGGCGATATGGGCGAGAGGGCGCTGAATGAATTCGGTCTGAGGTTTTCGGTTGTCTATAAAGCTCCCGAACATTCCAGCGCAGAGGATACAAAATCGGCTTGCAAGGCATTTTTGGAGCAGGGTGTGGATCAGATCTTATTCTGCGGCGGCGACGGGACTGCACGTGATGTGGCATCCGTTTCTCGGAGTATTCCGCTGCTCGGCATACCGGCAGGCGTCAAGATGCATTCAGGGGTGTTTGCCATCAGCCCAGAAGCAGCCGCTGAGCTATGTTTGGGATATCTCCGAGGCGAGCTGAGAACGAGGGAAACTGAGATCGTTGATGTCGACGAAGAGCTTTATCGCGGCGGAGAGCTTCAGACAAAGCTCTACTCGACCGCAATGACGCCCTACAAGCCTGTCCTTGTCCAGGAGAGAAAAAGAATCTACAGCTCTGGAAGCGAGGAAGAATTCAAGGATCAGATCGCCCTGTTCGCCAAAGAGTTCATGCGAGACGGCTCTGCCTATATTCTGGGTGCAGGCACTACAACTGCCAGGATCGCAGAGGAGCTGGGACTCGAAAAGACACTGCTTGGCATGGATGTAGTTCAAGATGGAAGGCTCATTTTGAAGGATGCATCTGAGAAAGATCTTCTGGAGCTGCTGGATCACGAGAACAAGGTTAAGATTATTGTCAGTCCCATTGGCGCTCAGGGATTCATCCTCGGCAGAGGCAGCCAGCAGATCAGCGCGAAAGTATTACAGCGTGTTGGAGTTGAGAATCTGATAATAGTATCGACTCCACATAAGCTTGCAGAGCTGAAAAGGCTTCTTGTGTATACCGGCGATGCTGAAATGGATAAGATGCTGTCAGGCAGCTTGCTTGTAGTGACTGGATACAGGATGGCGCAGAGGAAGGATGTGATGGCCGCATCCAATATTGAAAACTCATAGCCTGATAACGGGATGAGGGAAAGTCTTGGAAACAAGCGCTATAAAGTTCATAAGATAAGATGACTGAGTCCTTCTTAAGAGCTAAAAAGCATATTCTCACAAAATATTTCTAAATGCACCATCAATATATAGCAGCATGCCGATAAAGAAGAAAAGGAAACAACTCTCGGGCGAGAGTGTAAACATCAAGGGCTCCTCAAAGCTTTACACCCTGGCCGTCTATATTATTGGAGGGCCCATAAGCGATGAGTTTGAGGGCCAAACTGTCTCTCGCACTATCCAGATCAGAGGCGATCAGACTCTGGAGGATCTTCACAAAGCAATCTTCAAAGCATTCAACCGCTTCGATCCACATCTCTATGAGTTTAACCTGGGTGCTGGCCCTGATGATAGGACTGCCATTTATTCCATCCCATTTGATGTGAAGATGCCGGGACTGGATGAGGAGATGGCGGGGGATGTACGCACTACAACCATTGATTCGCTGGGCTTAGAGGTTGGCCGGGCTTTCGGATATCTTTTTGATTTCGGCGATGACTGGCAGCACCAAATTAACGTTGAAGCTATTGAGGAATCTCCAATAAAAGGAAAGTATCCAAAAATCATAAAGCGGGAAGGCAAGAGTCCGCCGCAATATCCTGATCCCGATGAGGAATAGCCCTTTCATTGCTGTGCCAGCTTATCTTTTTCCCCCGCCCGCTCGCAAATGATAGATCAACTACTTAGGCAAGTTAGTACTACTTTATAGCATGTTCAAGCTGGGGGATTATTGTGAGGACGACGCAAAGTCAATTGCCGATTATCTTAGAAAAGCCGGAATCAAAGTTGAGCTTAAGCAGTCCATCGATGCATCTATAGAGACTGAGGAGTTCCTCCAGGGACTATTTAGCGAACTGAAGGGTGATATCAAAGATAAAGACGCCATCGAGAACTATGAGCGATACATAAATGCCACCAAGAAGATCGCTGAATCAAAGCCATCTCCTGAAGAGTTCCGGAAGAAGTATATCGATGAGCTGTTTCCTTCGATTGATGCATTGAAGGCGAAACTAAAGGAATTGGCAGAAAAGGAAGAACAGAAAAAAGAGAGCATTGAAGCAAAAGTACAAAATAAAGACGTCACCGAAGCAAACGATGAGCAGCAAAAGGAGCTAACAGGGCCTGGGGAAGATACAGAGCAAGCCGATGAGATACAGGAATTAGTCAACGAGATTGTCGGGATTCTCAACGAAGGTGAAAACGCAAAGGAGTTTGCCTATACCACCCTTGCTCTGAATGAAATAGGGCCAGGCGAAGATGTTGGTGGCCGGCTGGATGATCCGGTTGTGGCCATACCGGTTGATCTGGATGATTACGGCTTGGACCATCCCAGGGCAAAGAGTGTCCTTTCTGTATATCTGGATAAATCCTATGAACTTTATATAGATGAGTTTTCAGCACTCTATTCCAAAAGGCTCGATGAGGAATTCACCGATACATATACAGATGAAGATATTAAAATTACGTCCCTAAATTTGCTTCTTGTCGATCTGATGGAAAATCATTCCTCAGAGAAGATGGATCTTAAGACCTTCAAAGATGAATGCTTATTTGTGGCAGATTCGAAAAATCGTACTTTAAAAGTGATCGGCTTTTCTGTTGCGGATGAAATTGCGAAAGCTCTGGAGAAGAACGGGATGATAAAGATAAAGGGGGATACAATTCGTTGGAAGAAATGAGGGATAGATGAGATAGATACTGCTGCATATGAGGTTAATAGCTGAATGAAGGTATGCTAGTGAGCATTGCACTTCTCAGGCTTTTTCAGAATCTCTCAGCGGACCCGAGATTGATCGCAATCCAAGAGCTTGCATTACAGATCCATTCCTACTTTGCATGGGGCGCCGATTGACAAAATTCAAGAGCTACACTTATTTCTGGGGCTAACACTAACGGTTACTCTAGCGCGCTCAGTCGCCGCGCAGGCTTCCCCAAACCCCTCTTCGGGGGAAATCTTTGGAAAACGTATCCACTCTTATCGGGATTGCAGGTAATCCAAGCCTGCCCGGCGTTGAGGGCGCTAGGAAAGCCGGGAGTTGTAACCCCAAAAGCAAATAATGAAGTTTACATAATATCATTAGTAAGAACCCTAAAAGGAAAAGTAAGCTCTTGAATATTATATTTGGCGCAAACGTGAAGCCAGATCCAGCAGTCTCAGAGAAAAAGATAAAACCGGGAGACTGCATGAAGCACAATAGAAATGCGGACAATTGTTGAACATCGAACTACAGATCGCATAGCCACAGATTACATAGCTACAGATCACGCAACGTCAGACCACACATCAAGCGGCAAGAGCCGTCATATAATCATGATCCTTGTACTTATTGGCGTACTGATGGCAGTGGTTGATGGATCTGTAGTCAGCATTGCGCTTCCCACGATCACAGGATACTTCAATGTGAGCATTGCCCAATCGCAATGGGTCATGACCTCCTATCTGGTCACTCTAACAAGCCTTCTTCTGATCTTCGGCAAAGTTGCAGAGTATACGGGCAAAGGAAGGCTCTTCTTTTTGGGGGTCATATTCTTCACATTCAGCTCTCTCGCCTGCGGTCTATCCAGCAGCCTGTGGATGCTGATACTCTTCAGAGTAGCCCAGGCCACTGGAGCGGCCATGATGTTCTCAATAAGTGCTGCAATTATCTTTCAATCGGCACCCCGGGGCGAGCAGGGCCGAGCAATGAGCTATATAGGATCAACAGTTGCAATTGGAAGCATAATAGGCCCGACATTAGGAGGCATAATAGTCGATCTGCTGGGCTGGAAGTACATTTTTCTTATAAACGTTCCCATAGGCATCGCTCAGCTAGTGCTATTGGCCAGATACATGAAGATTGAAGATAAGAGATCGAGCGAGCTTAAGATTGATTGGGTCGGCGCTGTGATGCTTGTTGCATTCATCGTATCTCTGATGGCTCTATTGGGCGAGCTCTCCGCCAGCTTCGCCATTCAGCCTGCGGTTATTATGCTGGCTCTGATCTTCGTGATATCTCTGGCTGCCTTCATTGTCAATGAGTCAAGGCAGGAGATGCCGCTTCTGGATCTATCGGTCTTCAGGTACAAGATGTTCGTGCTGCCGAGCATCAGCATGGTGCTGTTCTTTGTGGCAAACCTGATGATATCGGTGCTCGGACCTTTCTACTTTGAAGGGGTGATGGGCTACACTGCCTCACAGGTAGGAGCAATATATCTCATAGTCCCGGCAATAATGGTCATCGGAGCGCCGATCACAGGCTGGATCTATGATAAACGCCAGTTCAGGTACCTCGCTGCAGTTGGACTTACGATCCTTGCCTCCTCAATGATAATGCTCGGATATCTGGCCAGCAGCACAGCTCAGGATACGAGGCTTATGCTGCTATCATTCGCAACTATGGGCATAGGCGGCGTTCTCTTCCAGAGCCCGAACAATACGGAAATAATGAGGGCTCTTCCTATGGCCAAGATAAACATAGCCTCCAGCTTTACGGCAACTGCAAGAAACCTGGGAATGGCCCTCGGAGTGTCGTTATCAGGCGTGCTGGTATCCCTTCAGCTCAGCCAGGCAGGATATTACGGTACTATAACGGAGGCCGGGCCTGAGCTGCTTTCATCTACGATAAGCAGAGTGATAATCATAGCCGGTATGCTGTGCGTTGTGGGGATGTTGGTGGCAGTGTATAGAGGGATGAAATCCGCTCAAGCTTAGGTATTAGGAGAAAGACAATTATGAGGCATGGCTTGCCCAGGCCTATGTCCCATAATCCTTATGTTTGCTCAGCCTCGTAATTCATTTTGGCGAGAACCTCAAGAGAACTCTGTGTACACTTCAATGTAATAAGCAATATAGAATATGGCTTCTCGCTATTTCACATGAAAAACATCAGGAAAACAGGATGGTGCGGTCACCCGCATCCATCTTT
>JBHGAU010000074.1:0-12580 GCA_041946675.1 Methanotrichaceae archaeon
GATAAGGCGGCAGCCTCCTAAGCTGTAGATCGGGGGTTCGAATCCCTCCGCGCCCGCTTTCTTGATGGTTTTTGATAATATAGCAGATGACAGAGATAAAAAGCATCGGCTCGATGTATTCAGCCTTAAGTTAGCGCTCTCTCAACGATCTTCGATTCAGGCGAAAGATCGACAGCGCTGTATTTAGTGACGTTTGCCATTAAATCACCCTTTAAATATTACAAACTGCCTTAATAGAATAAGCTGTTATTAAATATCAACTATTTTGATTGAGGGCGGGGTTAGCTGGCAGCGCTGATCCTGACAATATACGCGATTAAATCAGAGCTAACCTTAATCTTCTTCTGAACCTGAGCTGTTACCTCATCAATATCCAGACCTTTCGCAGCCATGACACGGATCTCCTCTAGAGTAGTATCGTCTACGATCAGGTATCCACCGAAATCACCCATAGTATCCGGGCTATCCCATATGTCTCCCTCCAGCAGCTCTATCCCCTGCATATCCAGGAACACCTGAAGGGCATTGGACATAGCCTTTCGATACGACGGCGATACATGGATCACTCTGAGACGAGGACATCTCTGCATGAGATTGAGGATATCTACGTTTGAGGCTTTAAAGTCCAAATGAATCATCTTCTCATCGGGATTGAGCTTTGGTATCTCGATCCTTTCGCTAACTATTCTAAGTCTCATATTCTCTTCAATTAATATAATGAACTAATCTCATTAATAGATGCTTAAATTGAACACTTGTGTATAAATCGGATTGGATTGAACATAAACTTAAAAAGAAATAAATAAATGCGCCGTTAAGCAGGCATACTGCTACCGGTTTTAAATTTTTTGGAGAGCTTGGAATGAATCCGATCACCGCCTGCCAGTTCAAATCAAAGTTTTCATTCTAGGGGTAAATATCGCGGTTATATGAAATAGGGTAAATCCTCCAGCCTATACCTCTGCATTCGATCATATATTGGATGCCAGTAGTGCCACAGGAGCACAATCAAGTCTATTGCGAATTTTCAAACGATAGCAAGAATATTTATCCACTTTATAGAATCTTTAGAATGTGATTTTATATTATACTGATTATAAATCCGTAAAAGTTATATTACCTGACATACTAAATATCATTGCTAATCTCAAAAGGATCCAATCTTCCGATAGATAGTATAGATTAACGAACGGAGGGAGACTATGAAACGAAGCAGGCATACCATTATTTCGCAAGTCTTGAATATATGCATCGGCGGTGCAAGCAAAACCAAGATAGTATATCAGGCAAACCTCAATTTCAGAACGGTAAATCCTTATATTGAGCTCCTTACAAAGAATGGCCTTATCAATATCAAGAATGGATCGACTGTAATATACGAAACTACAGAAAAAGGCAAGGCACTATTGGACAGCATCAGACAGGTACAAAACGAGCTATCAAAAACATAATGCCGTTTGCTGGAGAATCGGATCCGGTACAATAATTGGTGATGCCGGAGAATGGATAATAATCTGTTCCATTCTTAGCATATCTGCATCCAGATTTTCCTGTTCGATAGATTCTAATGGATTCTGGTATCATCCCTTGCTATCCGCCAGATCTTCGTCTGGAACTATTATCTCCCACACCTCATTCTCCAAATCATCGGTTGCACCATCGTAATACTGAGCATTCACCTTGCTATAAGCCCGGCCAGCTGCTAAATTGATATTCTCCGGATAGCCCGTTCCCTCAAAGTTCATTGCATGAAGCGCGCAGATTATGTAATCCATCTCTACCTGCGTAAGATTGATCTCAACCATAACGGTTGCATCGAATTTATCTTGAAACAAGTTTGGAAGCCGTATTTCCCCGTCTCTTCTCAGCCTCCGATAAGTTGCGTTCATGAATTTATGCGCCAGAGTATAAAGATCCCTTCGGGGTATGGATTTGGGAAGGAAAAAGTCATCCATATCGCTGAGCGCTGATAGAATTATATTGGCTTCCTCAAGATCAAATAACGACCTCATAAGGACCCCTCGATTCCATCATAGAGGATCTGATTAAAAAGGTTTCAGGGTAGTTTGTTCCTTATCTCATGCACTCGATAGCGGCTAAGTTAACATCTGAGTCATAAATCGTATGATTCTCAGCCAGCGATCTGCCGGGCAGAGTTGACGAATCGATGATGCTAAATACTATTACTACAATTATTAAATGTTATGCAAAGGATTGCTGTATTAACATTGTTAGTGCTATCACTGCTAGTACTACCCCTTCTAGGGACTACCACTCTCGCTGCCGTTGGTGGAAATTCATCCGAACTGGCACCGGACTTGGTAGGACAGCTCAATCGATCAAATCAAACAGTGACAGCAGAAGAAGAGAGCTTATGGCTGCGGATGAGGACTTTGTGGCTGGAGAATGTATTCTGGACCAGGGCGGCCATGGTCAGTGTAATCCAGGGCTGCGATAACAGAGCATCGGTTCAAAGCAGGCTGATCAGGAATTGTCGGGATTTGGAAATGGCGCTCAGTCCTCATCTTGGGAACGATTCTGCAACTAAATACGGAGGCATGATTGAAAAGAATACCCAGCTCACAATCGATCTTGCCACTGCCGTGGGCAATAATAACCTCTCCGCTTTCGAGAGCATAAACAAAAGCATGCTTGAAAATGCTGATAGCATTGCCGCTTTTGAGAATTCATCCATTGCCAAACTGCCCATCGATGATAGAAAGGCTATGTGGCATAATTATCTGAACCTCACCAGAAATGAGACCACTGAGCTTGCCAGTAAAGATTACAATGCCTCGATAAATACATTTGATCTGCTGGAAGAGCAGATCAATCTGATGGCTGATTCTCTCACCAATGGAATCATTCAGAATCAATAGGTGGAAAGATGAAAAAGACGTTAGTAGTGGTATTTCTGATTGTGCTCCTCACAGTCAGCGCATTGGCTCAGCCAACACCGCAGGCTACACCCCCAAGCCCAGAATCTTTAGGAATCCAGGTACCTACGCCAACATCCAGTACTCAGGCCCCGCCGACCTCTGAAAATGCACAACCTTTGATCGCTACAAGCGAATCATCAGCGCGAGCAGCAGGTCCGTCTGCCAGATCTGTATCGACATCACCCTCATTAACAGCTATAATAGTCCCGCCCGGAACCTCATCGCCCAACAAATTCTATGTTCCTTATGCCCCATCGACAGTGGCCAGCTGTTATTTCAGACAGTGGCTTCCCTTATGGCTAAATGTGCAGGGCACTGGACCGCTATATAGTTATGAATGGTATCCCGGCGGACGGCTGGTTAGCCAGTACCTGACCAATATACGCTATCCAGGATGGCAGAAAATGTGGTTCAACGGAGATGCAGCAGGCTGGCACACACTGCAGTATTATTGCAGCGGCTGGAGCAATTACATCTATGTTTATGTCTATGGATCGTCCAACCCTGCTCCATCGCCACCATCGCCACCATCGCCCTACCCGCCATCTCCAGGCTGCTATGCCCAGATAACTATCACATCCAACACGATAAGGGGATACTCTGCTTATGTCGATGAAACCCGTATTGGAGGAGACGGCCAGGGCAATCCGCGTGACGGCGTATTCAGCTTCACTGTGCCTGGAAATCAGCAGCATACCATAAGGATATACAGTAGTGGCTTCAGCTATTCTCAAACCAAATATTATAGCTGCGGGAATAGCTATACACTCAGAGTTTGATTGGATCGATATTGATCCAATTTTTTTGGAGTAGATAGGTTAATATTGCTGTATTTTGGTTTAATGCTGATATCTGGAGGGATTAATGCGAAGCTATTTCCGCTATCTCTGGCTTTCGACTGTTTATTGCTGATATCACTATTAGCAAATGCATCGACAGCCTCAGAAGATCTAAGCAATGATGCCTTGATGAATTTTGCGGGGAATATATCGTACGACGTAAGGGATCTCACAGTTAACGGTAGTCCCATTGATGCTGCGAAAAACCAGTCGTTCAGCATTGCGATACCTGCACGCAATTTGAGCGGCTGCCAGGCGTGGGATTTCCTCGTGTTGAAGGTAACAAGCAACTCTACGGAAGGCTCGATTGCCTCCGAAGTATCTGCTCTAAAGGGATCCGATGGCAGCTTGCTATGGCAAAAAGAGTACCCTGATGCAATTGCCTACGCCTTTCTGGTTGATGATCTTGATGGAGACGGCAGCAGCGATGTTGTCGTCGATCTGGCTCTGGAGGGCATGAAATTCATACCATATAGCGAACTGCTTGTTCTGGACGGCCGTAACGGCACAGAAATCTGGAGAAGGCCGAACTTCCTGGCTGCAACTATAGCATACCCGCTCAATAAGACTATGCTTCTGGTACATCTCTTCAGCATAGATCCAGTTAGCAAAACCGCTGTGACCAAAATCAGCTCAGTTCTCACAGCCAATGGAACGGAGACCGATTCCAGAATCTTCAATGGGGCGATAGCAATTGAATATCCTGCAAACAATCTCACAGGGAAAGGAGCCCATGACAGCATAACATCTGCCTATATTATCAATGAGAAGAACAGCTCGGTATCGACGGTAATAGCTGCACTAAGAAGCGCAGATCGCTCTGAGCTGTGGAATAAGATATTCAGGGATATTGCTATTGCGATCCCCAATGATGATATGACTGGTGATGGTCTCTCAGATATTGTTGTATATGAGATGCACACTTGGGAAAACAGCACAAATGAGAGCATCTCCCTTTTCAGAGGATCGGATGGAGTGATGCTCTGGCAAAGGCTCTACAACGGCTCAGTTGCAATCGCCTCTTCCGTTCCTGATCTCACCGGTGACGGCATAATGGATTTCATCATATACGAATTCGGCGGACCCGACAAGGAAGACACAGGCGTTGAGGCTGTCAAAGGAGATGACGGAACGCTGCTGTGGAGAAGGCCATCGATGATTCTTTTGCCGCAGTAAACGGCCATATCTTTTTTTATCCTCGTCCCGCGTCCCCCAATCCCGGCGTACAACCGATGTACACTTCTAAATTCGCAATATGATAAAAGCGCCCAAATTGTGCTTCAAATTCTAATTTATATATTATGATCATACTGGCAACTTAAAAACATTTGATTAAGCTGGGATAATCTACTTACATTCAAAAATAAGACAATTTCTTAGATCGTTTGCCGGGGAAAGCTCATTTTGCCCGATACACTAATATAGTTCTGGATTCATTTTGCAAACGCTATGGCATAGACATAGAAGATGCTCATCATGGACTGGAAAAGTTTCCTTTGCCTGCAAAGCCTTTTCTAATAAGGCTTTCAAGGCATGTTCCCAAAGTTACATGCATCTGATGTGAAATAAAGCGCCTGGAGGGGATCGATATGGCGAGTGAGATCAAGAGGTGTTATAAAGAGATGGCCCATATAGATACTACTGAGCAAGCCGTACAGTGGTGTGCAGAGGAGTCTGCTGATGTCGAGTTCTCCAACAATGTCGGCGTAAGGAGAGTCTGGGTAAGGATCCCGGGCCACCCTGTCGTAGTTAGAGAGACCTTAATCGATGCGGTCAATGTTCTAAACGATATAGTCAGGAAGCGCAAATCAGACGAGAGTTTGTATATCTGGTGATGGAGGGATTAACAGTCTGAACTCATTTCCCGTATTGAATGTTTCTTGCCAATCTGACCGTTGAACCTTGCCGTATCTCTACAATTTATAAAATAACTCGGGATTCAATGGATTGCTTTATTAAACCCCTTCAAACGCTATCTATACAGCATATAGTATTTTTTAGTAATGTTTTTAAGCCTTGAAGAGACAATTATACTTATGGCTGGTCAAAGCGATGCGGATATCAAGGCTGAAGAGGAGTATAGAGAATATCTCTGCAAAGAGGTATATGAGAACAAAGAGTGCGGCTTCACTGTGCTTGGTAAGAGCGAAGATGAAGTTATAGAGCATGCACGAATGCACCAGGAGGAAGCCCATGGAATGAGAGGAAGTACTCCTGAGATGGAAGATAGAATCAAAGAAAATATCAGATCAGTGCCTATGGTTGAGACAAAAGAATACACTTGCACTGAGCCCGGGTGCAAGTTCTCAGTTCGTGCAAATACCGAGGATGAGATCATTGAGCAGGCGCATATGCATCAGGATCTCTCTCACAGCGTAAAGGAGTCAATGCCCGAGACACACAGCAGAGTGATGGGAAATATAAGGACTATCAAAGTTCCTGCTGCTGAATCTTAATATTAATTTTTGATAATCCTTTATATCTTTTCGATTGCATTTTGGTAAAATCACAAAAATCGAGGCTGGCCTCTCTTGAGACCAGTGCCTTAATTGTTAGCCTAGTGTACCGTAATTTATTGAGGTGCCATAATTTGTTGATGTGCCATAATTTGTTGGCGCGCCGTAGGCCACGCCCTGTGTATTGCAGACGCCCACAGGAAGTATCCAGGCATTATAGCCGTACATCCTCAGTATAGTCATTGCCACAGCTGAGTTGATGTCATTATCGCTTATTACAGATATCGTCGAGCCTATTGGAATGCTTGCGATATTGTTAATCAGATTTGAAAGAGGTATTCGAATAACGTTGCCGTATCCTGCGGGTATGATAGCAGTTCCGCTTGGGCTTACGTCCACGACGATAACATTACTAATCCCTTGAGTTACAATTGTCTGGAAATCGTATATAGGCATAACGAACGACCTGTACTGTGGATACAGGACCAGGAAATTCTCAGCTCTGCTGCTTATGGCTGTTCTCTCCTGCGTTGTCAGCTCAGATCTCTCTGCAGTAGCAAAGTAATAGTTCCGAATATTTGAGATCGCAGTCTGATTGGCATACTGATTGAGGTTCTGGCTGACGTTACCGCCAATCGCATATTGGTTTCCACTTTGGCCTATGTTCTGACTGACATTTCCGCCCCTCGCATATTGGGTACCTGTCTGGCTTATATTCTGGCTGACGTTACCGCCGACAGCAAACTGATCTCCAGTCTGGCCAATGTTCTGGTTGGTATTCCCACTGGCAGCAAGTTGATTTCCGGTTTGGGCTATACTCTGCCCGATATTACCACCGCCAATAGCGATTTGTCCTGCATTCTGGTTCAAAGTCTGGTTAACGGTCGTGTTGTTATACCCAAAGGCAAGTTGATTGGCTCTCTGGTTTATATTCTGATTGATATTTGAACCGCCGGTAGCTTTCGCGAACTGATTCGCATTTTGTGTAATGCCCTGATTTACTACCTGGGCTGATGCAGCAGCCATCAGAATAGCGGACAGCATCAGCACTGTTATGATAATTTTGGCATTCATATAAAACACCTAAACAATGTTGGCATCTCATCTATTTAAAAATTATTAAACACTTTGGATAGGAATAGAGATGGCTGTACAAGTGGTTAACTAGACAGGCTACTCGCCTTCATCTGATCTCCTGCGCAGGCTTTACTGTGTAACTTTTCAGCACTTTCGCCAGCTCTCCAATCTGCACAGGCTTGCTGATATACTCATCCATTCCCGACTCCAGGCATCGCTCTCTATCGCCTTTAAGCGCATGAGCAGTGACAGCTATGATCTTTGGCCATCCATCGGGCCAACGCCTGCGTATCTCTTTGGTGGCCTCTATCCCATCCATCCCGGGCATCTGAACATCCATAAGGATAATATCATAGGACTGGCGCTCCAGTGCCTGAAGAACCTCTTTGCCGTCAGCCACAGGGTCGGCTTTGTACCCCAGCTTCTTGAGCATGAGCAGAGCCATCCTTTGATTTACCAGATTATCTTCCGCAAGGAGTATGCGTAAGTCTTTGCATGCCTTGGCCTCGTTTAAATATACTATAGGAGGCTTCGCCTTCTTGGGGAGATCATCAGGCACATAAGTGGAAATTGTGAAGTAGAATGTCGAGCCTTCTCCGAGTTTGCTTTCTGCCCAGATTCTCCCGCCCATAAGCTTTACAAGCTTCTTGCTTATCGCGAGCCCTAAGCCGGTCCCTCCATATTTCCTGGATGTAGATGCATCAGCCTGATAAAACGGCTGGAATAACCTCCCAAGGATATCCGGAGATATGCCGATTCCAGTATCTTTTACAGAGAATAATATCTCATAGCTTTCATCCTGAAGCCGAGCCGCCTGAATGGAGACTACTATCTTTCCCTTATCTGTAAACTTTACAGCGTTGCTGAGTAAATTGACCAAAACCTGACGTATCCTTGATGCATCTCCAGCCAAGACATCCGGGATATACCCTTCTATTCTGATGGAGAGTTCCAAGCCCTTCTCAGATGCACAGGGAGAGATCAGATCAAGAGACTCCTCAACGCAGGACCGCAGGCTGAAGGGCTCGCATTCCAGCTCAAGCTTTTCAACCTCTATTCTGGAGAAGTCAAGGATATCGTTTATTATTGAGAGAAGAGCTTGACCGCTGTTCCTTATGGTCTCCACAAATTCTTTCTGCTCATTATCCAGGTTTGTCTCCATCAGAAGGCTGGTCATACCTATAACTGCATTCATAGGAGTCCTAATCTCATGGCTCATGGTTGCCAGAAACTCGGATTTGGCCCGCCCTGCAGCCTCGGCAGATTCCTTGGCGCTAAGGAGTTCCGCCTCCGCAGCCATACGCTTTTTAATCTCCATCACAAGCTTCAGATTGATCTTTTCCAGGCGTTCGTTGGCCTTCAACAGATCTTCCTCAGTTCTCCTGCGCTCCAATACTTCAGCCTGCAGGATCCGATCTGCCTCCTGAAGTTCCTCCGTCATCTGAGTAAGCCTCTGCTCTAGGCTATCCCTGGCATCCCGCAGTCGCTCCTCTGTCCACTTATGCTCTGTTATATCAGTGAATATCAGCGCAAGATGGCTCGGGATTGGGTGATAGGCTGATACCTCGTAATCCCTATTGAGCGCTGAGGAATGGATATCAATATGAATAGGCATGCCTGAAAGGGCAATATCGCCATATATCGCCGTCCAATAGGGATCATTATCAGGCAATACTTCGCTCTTCAGTTTGCCAACAATCTCCTCACGCCTAAGTCCTATAATTTGTTCGAATGAGGGGTTTATATCCAAGAACCTGTAATCAGATGGCTCATCTTTTTCATCGCAGATAATCTCATGAAGAGCAAAGCCCTCGGCCATCTCCCTCAAGAGAGACCTATAGCGTTCCTCGGAATTTTTGAGCAGTTCAACAGTTGATGATAAACCGTCCAATCGGCCCCGAAGATCTTTCAAGACCTCAGGCAAGGTATCAATAATGCTGCTCGGACCATCAACATTCTTTAGCCGTAAATCTTCCATACGCTGGAAGAGTTCATCAATCCTCCACTTGGAAACAGCATCAGTCATACTATTATCCTGCTATTGACCACATTCCTTAAAATATTATATTTAGTAGTATCTCTACTATTCATAGTTTACTACTATTATTCCGCGGTTAACAGCCCAAATGGAAGATCTTTGCACGAAAATCCAGCTGCTCCTTTATGGCCGCCACCTCCATATCTCTTTGCGAGGACTGCGCAGTTAACCTCCGGCTTATCGCTATAAAGGGTAACTCCCCAGAATTGGCCACGAATATAGCTGTAGGCTACCATTATATCATGCCTGGAAGGATTGTACATGCTTTCGAAGAAATTGGATGAGACATTGCCCATATTTACTGCGAGCGCCCGGAGGCCCTCAAATTGCATCTCGTATGCATGGGAATGCATATACCTGGCACTTGTCTGGGCGACGTAGGACATGATCATCTTGCCTCGATCAATGGTATTTTCATAAAATGAATTATCCGCCTGGAAGAGATTGTTCCAAAACACCCAGTTCTTAAGCGGATCAGTGTCATTCAGCCGCAGACCGTATTGGAACGGCAATATCTCGTTATCCCATAAGGCCTGATCGCTATGATCCCAAACATCATAGCGGCCCAATAGATAGACAAACCTGGGCATCTCAATGTCCGGATATAGGTACTCCCAGGTAAGCTCGCAGGCTCCCCTGCCAACCTCTCGCTTTCCGAGTATAGTCTCGCCTGATGCTTTCCAGGCCTCAATAGCACTTATATGGTGATCTATCCAGATCAACCTGCACAAGGCATTGAGCTTGATCATCTGCTCAAAGGGCTGCAGGCCGAAATCCACCATATAGACGGTATCCTCCGGCTTGACAATCTCCCATGGAAATGGCTGGTTATAATTAATTGGATGGAGTTCTGCGTCTGGAAAACGATGCTTGACTACTGCACCCGAGCAGTATCCATCGAAATCAGCCGAGTGATAGAAAACATGTTGGATCATTCTTTTCATCGCCCCTTTCTCTACATATGATCAGCCCATCAATATTGGCTACAATAAAGCTCTTTTTATGACTGTAGAAGATAATATGCAGTCTTTCTATCGAAACATTTATTACGACTATTGACGTATATAATAAGTGGCAAAAGTCGATCCTATTCGCCTTGCCTCCTTATTGCCGGTAGTTACACCAAGACGCATAATTTGACTTTTGCCTTCCCCTATCATCATCTGAAACAGTGAGCCTGTCGAGATATGGCAATAGCCAATCGTTGAAGCAGGAAGCCCCACTCTTTAGGCCTTCCTGATAGCGATCTGGAAGTTCAACAGGATTTTGGTCCAACCTGATTTGAACGGTCACCTGCGAGGGCTCGCTCCGCAGCCGCCTGAACGCTCTGGTCAGGGTCTTTGGAAAGCTTCTGGAGAATATTTTTGGGCGTTTTGGGATTGAGGGCTACCGCCTCTCTTACCATCCATGCTCTGCTTTCCGATAGTTTTTCGAGTATTGATTCATCTATCCCGGGATTCTGTGCCGCGGATCGCTTTACTTCCCATTCTCTATCCGATGCCAGATTAGCCAGTGCGTCTATGGGCGTCCTTGAGCAATAGGCGACGGAAGCTCTGACCTCGGTTATTCTATCTGCAGAAAGGTAGGATAGGATGCTCTCTGGAGTCGATGGATTCTTTGCAACGTTGTCTCTTACCAGCCAACTTACATCTCTGGCCAGCTTTGATAGGGTTTCAGCGGTTAGCTTAGGATTGTGCGCAGCCGATGCACGGACGTGCTCATCGTGATCCCGTGCCAGAGCCTCCAGAGCGTTAAGCGGTATATTAGGATTTTTCGCGGCAGACTCTTTGACGAGATAGCGGTTCTTATTGAGGGGGTAATCATAATCGATCATCTCGTCCGTCGCAAGATCAGCCAGAGCCTCAGGAGGAGCTCTGATGTTCAGGGCTACAGCGGAGCGGACAAAGCCGTCCATATCATAAGCAAGCCTGATCAGAACATCCTCGGGGGTTCGCTGGTTTCCAGCAACAGCCTCACGAACCCACTGAACTTTATCCCTTGATAAAGCGCTCAGAAGGTTCTCCGGCGTGCGAGGATCCCATGCTACTTTTCTTCTGATATGCCAATCCCATGAATTTGCAAGCCCTGCAAGATCCTCTTCTTCTTCAGTCATTTTGTATTCAGCCGTTTCCTTTATTTTCCTTCTTACTCCAAGATTTCCTAGCCTGAGACATGATAACAAATGAAGCCGTATACCTCATCAAGCAGTTTATTCAGGTTTTTATCATCATGTCTTTCCAGCCGCCGCTCTACAACTGGAATACTTATTGTCGGCATAACCTGCTTGATGAGAAAGGCATCTCCGCCCAAGATAGCGAATCTGGCAACAGAGCCATACTTCCTGATCAGATCGGATAACCTCTCATTCACCGAATCGATGTGATTTTTGATATCCTCTTCTCGAAGTCGCTCAAACCTTTTCTGGCTCCAGCCTCCCTTGGAGTGCTTCTCCTTAACCTGGCTCTCTATTATCTCCTGCTCCTCAAATCCATCCTTGCTCAAAGCCATGCCCAGAAATGTATCCCCTGCGTGAATAGAGGCGATGATCACCGGAATCTCCATCATCTCCCTCAGTGGATCGAGCTGGAATGAGCTTCCTATGCCAATGGTTTTCTCCTTTATGGGGAATGGTGGGATCAGCGCCAGAGTAAACAGCTGTGGAGCGTGGAGTACAATAAAACCTCTATCGGATCTAAAGGCTTTGACGGACTCAGCAATATTCGGCGGGAGATCGCTGGCTCTTTGAATGTATCCGGTAAAAGAATCCTCATCAGGTGATGTGAATGCCTGAAGCTTCCTGAGGAGCCGCTCCATATCCCTTGGGCTCAGCCTGGTTCCTTGAGGCTCAGATACTGGAGTGATTGAGGCATCTTTTGGCATCGTTTGCACCTGAGAGATGGCTTTCTGCTCGGCAGCTTTGAGGGCGATGCATGACTCCTGATATGCGTTTGTCAGCTTTCGAATCTTCTCGTCGCGTTTTTCAATGATCTTCTCCAGATCCTCTTTTTCTTTTTGAAGCTCCGATAGCTTGCGCTCAAGCTCTCTGATCTGCTCCTCATATTTTCTCCTGCCGAAGAGATCCAAAGGACTACCTCCTTACCTAACTCTGCAAGGTGAGAAAAATAAATTTCGATAGCAATCCATCAGAAATATTTATTGCATAAACGGGAAACATAAGCAATGGGACGGACTCGCTGGGACTCGAACCCAGGTCAGCGGGTTTCTTCGAAA
>JBHGAU010000075.1:0-14299 GCA_041946675.1 Methanotrichaceae archaeon
GAAGATTAAAAGGGCGATAGGTGTTGATTTATGGAAGTAGGTAAAGTTAAGCGAGTCGCAGGACCAGTGGTTCAGGCTACAGGCCTGAAGGCTTCCATGTATGACCTGGTTCTGGTCGGCGAGGAAGGGCTGATGAGTGAGGTCATCGGCATTTCCGGAAACAAACACGTTATTCAGGTATACGAGGATACTGGCGGTGTCAAGCCAGGCGAGCCAGTTAAAGAGACAGGAGCACCGCTGGTGGCACAGCTGGGCCCCGGAATTTTGACATCCATCTACGATGGTATTCAGAGGCCTCTTACAAAGCTGGCCGAGGCATCTGGGGACTTCATCAGCAGGGGTCTATTCGTTGATGGTGTCGATCACAAGAAGAAGTGGGAGTTCAAACCCATAGTCAAGAAGGGCGATGTTGTCAAGGCCGGCCAGACTCTGGGCGAAGTTCAGGAGCAGATGCTTATCAAGCACAAGATAATGGTGCCACCAAGGAGCAAGGGCGGTGCCCTTAAGGAGATCTACTCCGGCAACTTCACAGTTGATGAGACAATAGCCGTCTTAGATGATGGCACCAAAATTACAATGCTGCAGAAGTGGCCCGTCAGACAGGCACGGCCTGTAATTAAGAAGCTGGCACCCACAATTCCCCTAAGAACGGGACAGAGGGTCATCGATGGATTCTTCTCGCTGGCCAAGGGCGGAACGGCTGCCATTCCAGGCGGATTCGGCACTGGAAAGACTGTCATGCAGCAGACCCTGTCCAAGTGGTCAGACGTTGACATTGTGGTTTACGTGGGCTGCGGAGAGCGCGGCAACGAGATGGCCGACCTTCTGCATGAGTTCCCTGAGCTGGTTGACCCGAGGACCAACAGGCCCCTGATGGAGAGGTCCATTGTCTTTGCCAACACATCCAACATGCCAGTGGCTGCTCGTGAGGCTTCCATTTATACTGGAATGACCGTTTCTGAGTACTACCGCGACATGGGCTACGATATCTTGATGACCGCTGACTCCACATCCAGATGGGCAGAGGCCATGAGAGAGCTGGCTTCACGTCTAGAAGAGATGCCTGGTGAAGAGGGCTATCCCGCATACCTCGGTGCACGTCTTGCTGACTTCTATGAGCGTGCTGGCCGAGCGGATGTTCTGGCTGGTGGCCAGGGTTCAGTGAGCGTCGTAGGTGCAGTATCTCCCGCTGGCGGAGATTTCACAGAGCCCGTCACACAGAACACTCTGAGAATGGTCAAGGTATTCTGGGCGCTGGATTCGAAGCTAACGCAGCGGCGTCATTTCCCATCCATCAACTGGCTGGATTCCTACTCTCTATACGATAAGGACCTGGAGTCCTGGTTCGGGGAGAACGTCAACCCAGACTGGAACAAGAACAAGAGAAAGGCAATGGCCATACTGCAGGAGAATGCTGAGCTCGAAGAAATCGTTATGCTCGTCGGTTCGGATGCTCTGCCTGAGGACCAGCAGATAACCCTCGAAGTGGCAAGAATGATAATCAACTTCTGGCTGGCTCAGAGCGCAATGCACCCTGTCGATACATTCGCTCCTTACAAGAAGCAGTTCGACCTGCTGGCAGCCATCCTGAAGTACAGGGACTATGCAGTCGATGCTTTGCAGAAGGGCATGTCTGTCGAGCAGATCAAGTCTGTTCCATCAAAGGATGCTCTGGCCAAGGTCAGGCTGGAGGCCGATTATGAGCCAGTCCTGCAGAAGGTAATGACTCAGATGGATGGAGAATTTAAAGCGCTGAAGTGAGGAGGGTAAAAGATGACCAAAGAATACAAGACGATTAATGAGATTAAGGGACCTCTGATCTTCGTGGAGAAGACCGAGCCTGTTGGCTACAACGAGCTGGTGGAGATCAGGTTGCCCAATGGTGAAACGAAGAGGGGACAAGTGCTGGATACCTCCGACGAAATCGTTGTCGTGCAGATATTCGAGGGAACTGGCGGTCTTTCCAAGGATAGCGCCGTCAGGTTTACCGGAGACGTCATCAAGATGCCGCTATCTCCAGCCATTATAGGGCGAGTTCTTTCAGGATCTGGAAAGCCAAGAGATGGCGGACCGGAGATCGTTCCTGATGTAATGAGAGGTATTGCAGGTGCGGCCATCAACCCGGCAGTCCGTCAGAAACCCAGAGCATTCATCCAGACTGGCATCTCGACCATCGATGGAACAAACACACTGGTGCGCGGCCAGAAGCTTCCTATCTTCTCAGGAGCAGGGCTTCCGCACAACGACGTTGCTCTGCAGATTGCCAGACAAGCCAAGACCCTTGGAGAGGCCGAGTCCTTCGCAGTCATCTTTTGCGCCATGGGCATCACCAACGAAGAAGCCCAGCACTTCCTGGCCGATTTCGAGAGGACGGGAGCCCTGGAGAGGGCAGTCGTGTTCCTTAACCTGGCAGACGACCCTGCTGTGGAGAGACTGCTGACTCCAAAGCTCGGACTCACAACAGCCGAGTACCTTGCATTCGATTTGGATATGCACGTCCTGATCATCTATACGGACATGACCAACTACTGCGAATCGCTGCGGCAAATGGGAGCTGCTCGTGAAGAGGTTCCCGGACGCCGTGGTTATCCCGGATACATGTACACCGACTTAGCAACAAATTATGAGCGTGCTGGCATCATCACCGGCAAGAAGGGGTCCATCACCCAGTTCCCAATCCTGACTATGCCAGGTGACGACATCACTCACCCGATACCAGACCTGTCCGGATACATCACAGAAGGACAGATCATCGTCTCCAGAGAGCTGCATAGGAAGGGCATATATCCGCCTATCGACATCCGACCTTCGCTGTCACGCCTGATGAACTCAGGAATTGGCAAGGGCCATACCCGTGAGGATCATAGGGCAGTTTCAGATCAGCTCTACGCATACTATGCAGAGGGCAACGATCTGCGCGGTTTAGCTGCAATCGTCGGCAAAGAGGCACTATCCGAGCGAGACAAGCTTGTTCTGGAGTTCGCTGACAAATTCGAAAGGAGATTCGTCAACCAGGGCAGGGATGAAGATAGGACTATCTTCGAGACCCTCCAGATCGGATGGGATCTCTTAGCAGACCTTCCAGAGGCTATGCTGACAAGAATCGACGATAAATACATCAAGGTTTACCACCCCAAGTACGCAGGAAAAGCGAAGGCAGAGGCACCTAAAGCTGAGGCACCGAAGGCTGAAGCACCAAAGAAGTGAGATCGTGACCGTACTTCCAGGAACAAAACCGACCAGGGCAGTACTCATCGCCCTCAAAAGGAGGATGAAGACTGCAAAGACTGGTCACTCGCTCCTCAAGATGAAGCGCGACGGTCTAATGATTGAATTTTTTGAGGTGTTGAACAGGGCCAAGACTGTCAGGAAAGAGCTGGTTGAATCTCTGATCAAGGCTGAGCAGAGGCTCAACATGGCCAAGGCTATTGAGGGAACAGTCGCCATCAACAGCGTGGCGTATTCCCTCCAGAAGGAGCCTGCCATTCAGCTTGAGTCCAGGAACATCATGGGCGTCGTTGTGCCCAAGATTGCCGCCGATTCCGTACAAAAGAAGATGTACGAGCGCGGCTACGGGATAATCGGTACTAGTTCCGCTATCGATGAGGCGGCCGAGGCCTATGAAACCCTGCTTGATAAGATCATCCTGGCTGCAGAAGTGGAGACTGCCTTAATCCGGCTGGTCGAGGATATCGACAGCACGAAAAGGCGTGTTAACGCTCTGGAGTTCAAGGTGATTCCCGACATCAAGGACACCATTAAATTCATCAGCATGGCCCTTGAGGAGATGGAAAGGGATAACGTGGTCAAGCTGAAGATGCTGAAGGCTAATGCCGTGAGGCGTGTTGCAGCTGAAGAAGCCAAGAAGGAAGCAGCAAAAGCTGCCGCAGCTGCGGCTGCTAAGGCATCTGCTTGAAGCCGAAAAATGTCGAGCTTTATTGAGCGAAAGGCTCAAGACTGGTTCGGGACTCCCGAGAAGAAGATGCGTCTTCTTCAGTGGTTGGTGTATATCACCAACCTCTATGTTATTTTTGGGATCTTCGTTCTGATCTGGATTCTATACCATGATCAAATTATCTATACGTGGAACTATTTTATGAAATAAAATGATCAAATTTCATTTGCTGCAAGAACTCAATATAGCCTTTAATTCCTCAATCCTCACAGGTTTACTTATATAGCCATCCATGCCGGCTGCCATACATAACTCTTGATCGCTTTTGAAAGCAGAAGCGGTAATAGCGATGATCTTGGGACCTAATGGCGATTTTTGACGAATAACCCTGGTTGTTTCCAGGCCATCCATCTCCGGCATCATCATATCCATCAAAACTACATCGTAATGCTGGCGCTCCAATGCCTGTAAGACTTCAAGGCCATTAGCTACTATATCTGCTTTATATCCTATTTTATTGAGCATCCGCTGAGTGACTTTCTGGTTAATTATATTATCCTCTGCAAGCAATATGCTCAGGGACCTATCCAGACTGCTCTGCTGCAGAGCTTGGGAAGCGCGAGTATGTTCTGTGATGTTTCCATTTATAGGACTGTCAAGAGAGGATTCGGCTTTAATTGAAAAATGAAATGTCGAGCCTTTGCCTACTTCGCTCTCGATCCAGATTTTTCCTCCCATCATCTCAACAAGCGATTTGCTTATAGTTAGGCCGAGGCCGGTACCGCCATATCTGCGTGTTGTTGAAGCATCAACCTGGCTGAAGGAATGGAAAAGGCGATCCATTTTATTTTTGGGAATTCCTATTCCGGTATCTTTAACAGCAAAATGTATATCATATTTGTTGCCCTCTATTATTAGGCCCGAGACGGTAATTGTGATTTCGCCCTTATCTGTGAACTTTACAGCATTGCTGAGCAGATTAACCAGGATCTGCCTGAGCCTTGTCTCATCTCCTATAATTACTTCCGGAGTATAATCATCTATTGTATATGTAACCTTCAGGCATTTCTTTGAAGCATTTGCGGATATAATATTTAATGAGTCCTTGATACAGTTTCGCAGATCGAACGGCATCTGCTCTAGATCAACCTTTCCTCCTTCAATCTTGGAAAGGTCAAGAATATCGTTTATTATTGCAAGCAAAGCTTCTCCGCTATTGCGGATGGTTTCAACGTACTCCCTCTGATTCGGCGTAAGGCTCTCATCTGAGAGCAGATCGGTCATGCCTATAACTGCGTTCATGGGAGTGCGTATCTCATGGCTCATATTTGCAAGAAACTCCGACTTCGCCTTTGTTGCCGCCTCAGCAGCTTCTTTTGCTCTCCTCAGCGCTTTTTCCATCCGCCTATGTTCAGTTACATCATGGGTATAAAGGGCGATCTTCTCTACTTTTCCAAGACCGCCAAATAAAGGATAGATTATATTGTCCAGACATCTGCCGGAGCATTCGTCCTCAAAGCGGACTGGGATACCCGAGCGCAAAGCCTGATCAGTATATCTTTTTCTTCCTTGGGAGACCTCAGTTGGAAGCAAATCCCATATGCACTTGTTGATCAGACTTTTAGTCGGCAGGCTCAAATCCTGTGCAGCAGGTTCATTCAGTGTTATGATAGTTCCATCAGTCTTTATTAGGATAGCAATATCTGAAGATGCATTCAGAAGAGTGCGTTCTACCTCCTCTCTGGCGCGAATTTCCATTTGAAGGTGCCGGAGCTTTAAGTGGGTTTCAACTCGAGCAAGAACCTCTTCAAGCTGAAACGGCTTGGTGATGTAATCCAATCCGCCGACATTGAAGCCCTTAATTTTATCTTCCGTTTCAGATAGAGCGCTGATAAATAAAACCGGTATGCTGAAGGTACGCTCGTCTGCCTTCAACCGTCGGCATAATTCATAGCCATCCATCTCCGGCATCATAACATCCAATAAGATAAGATCGGGAGGTGCCGATTGGATAGCTGCAAGTGCCCGGGCGCCGTTAAGTGCTGCACGAACTTGATAGCCGCGCTCAGTCAACATTTGGGATAGCAGCTTTAAGTTGGGCAGGGTATCATCGACAATCAATATATCATCTGGTTGATTTCTTAATGGTCTATCCATATCTCCTCCCTATTGCAGTAAGAATCGTATCATGATCGAAGCTATCGGCCATTTCTATTAGCTTTGAGGATAGTCCGGGATTTCTTTCACGTACATTATATGCCAAATCCTTAATTCTGTTTGAATTGGCTTCTGTAGCGGCTTTTTGAAGATCCAATATCCAGGATTCGTCCATACCCTCAAAGCCCAGCTCCAAACACTGGCCACAGGGTTTCTGCATATGATTGGTGACTGGGCTTTCATAAATGAAGCGTACACCTAAATGCTTGACCAATATGCCCACAATGTCCTCTTGGCAGAATGGCTTTCTTACAAAGTCATCACAACCTTCGGAAAGAACAAGCGTTCGATCCTCCTCAAATACGCTTGCTGTCAGGGCAACAATAACTGTAGCCTGGCCCTGAGTGGTGGCTTTGATGCTCCTGGTAGCTTCATGGCCATCCATGACAGGCATACGCATGTCCATCCAGATAAGGTGAGGTTGCCAATCTCTCCATACTTTAATGCCTTCGAATCCATCTTTGGCAGTACGCACAACGAAACCCAGCTGAACCAGGAGCCTGGTAAGCAATAATCGACTTTCTTCGCTATCTTCAACTATGAGCAGGCGGTAATTTGGCTGGCCGGATTCCAGTCCAATCGCTCTGGGCTCGACAACTTTCGTCAGATTGACTATTTCAGACTCCTCTACCGGTTGTACGATAATATTAAATGTGAATATGCTCCCTTTCCCTATTCGACTGTCCACGGAGATGTCACCACCCATCAGGCGAATGAACTGTCGGCTGATGGCCAGCCCCAGACCGCTGCCTTCCTTTGTCTTCTTTCCTTCCAATGATTGAATAAACGGCTCGAATATGGCTTTCTGGTCCTGCAGCGGGATACCTGGACCTGTATCTTCCACCTCGAACTGAAGGCTGTATCCCGGCACCTCTGGTTTCTCAATTCTCAGGACTCTCAACCCCACGAAACCTGCCTGGGTAAACTTGACAGCATTGCCCAGCAGGTTAATAAGCACCTGTCGAAGTTTGCCTTCATCTGCGTGAACATACTGTGGAATATTGGCTGGGAGATCTACCGCGAGCCCCAGGCCTTTGTCTCTGGCCCGCAGACGGAGCATATCCGCAAGATTCTCAATCATATTTCTGAGATCAAAGGCATGCTCTTCCAGTGCTACCTTGCCAGCCTCGATCTTGGCCATATCAAGGACATCATTGATCAGTGCCAGAAGGTGGGAACCACTGCGGCTGATAATGTTGATGTTTTCCCTTTGCTCAGGGGTTAGCTTTGCATCCCTTGCCATCAGATCGGAAAAGCCCAGGATGGCGTTTAAGGGCGTACGTAGCTCATGGCTCATATTAGCCAGGAATACGCTTTTAGCACGGTTTGCGGCTTCGGCGGCCTCTTTAGCACGCCTGAGATCCTCCTCCGCCCGGATGCGCTCCATCATATAGATCATAAGCTCGGAGTTTGTTTTCTGCAGTTCTTCTTTGGCATCGCTCAGCTCTGCAGTACGTTCATCCACACGCCTTTCTAGCTCCATCGTCAGAGCGAGCAGCCCTCGATTGGACTCATCCAGTTCCTCCTGAAGCTCATGTATGGCCTCCTGAGCTAGTATCAGCTGTTGTTTCAAGTCATCTTCAGTCATAACCTGCCGTCGCCCTCAGCGGATGGATCGAATGCGTCTTCATTTTTTTGAATCGCTACTCTCGGGTTTCTGCCCCTCACTACAATGGCGGTAGCATCGTCATCCTCTCTTGCCAAGCGCTGCAAGAGGCGCCGTGCAGCGACTTCTGCAGATGCCTGTGCAATCTCCGGAAAATCGGTCCAATTCCAATGGGCTGAAATGCCATCGGAATGAAGCACCATAACATAATTGGGCTTCCATGGATGCTCTGTAACTATTGGGTTGGTTGCATTTACTCCTAATATTCCCCGCCGCACAAGGAACTTCATAGGTTCCTGCTTTCCAACTACACGCATCTCAACGTTACCGATACCTGAAAAGGTAAGATTGATGGCTGATAGATCTTCTGTCCAGTCGAAGCGTGCCAGCGACATTACGACGCCCCTAGTTGCACGGCATGCTCTGCCGACGCCAAGAAATATTGAGCTAAGCGGCTGATCGTAATGAGTCTCAATATACTGTCGAGCTGCCTGGGCCGCACGAAGTGCATATTGCCCGTGGCCGACTCCATCGATTACTCCAATAAGAGCGCTCGTGCCCCACTGCTTGATAACAAAAGTATCGCCGTTTACATTCATCATGGGGTGAGCGCGGGTGGCAATGCCGAATTCTAGAGGACAGCTTGAGATTTTTGGCTTATCCTTTTTTACAAAGCGCTTGCATATGATATGTGTTCCTCTATCTGGTTGTCTGCACTGTGATGCGATGGTGAACTCATCCATCAAACGGTTGGCCGTTCCGAGGCCAAATCCCAAACTGCCTACTGTAGAAAAGCCATCTGCCATAGCCTGTTCTACATTTTCTATGCCAGGACCTTTATCTTCCGATTCAATTTGCACTCCAACGTAGTCATTCTCGGCTAACGGAAGCAGCGTTATTGATCCTTCTTCAGCGTGCTTTATGAGGTTCGATGCGAGCTCGCTCACGACAAGTGAGATCTCTTCGCTGGCTGTAGGGCCAAAACCAATCATGCGTGCCATATTTTTAGCACAGTTACGTGCTATGCTCACATCACCGGCACATTTGATATCGATATGATGGCGATCTAACCGCACAGGTTATGCCCTCTTCCACTTTCTGATCATCACAATAGTACCCTTGCCGGGCTCAGACTGGATCTCGAGCTCATCCATCAGCCGTTTAGAGCCCGGCAAGCCCATCCCCAATCCACCGGAGGTGGTATAGCCCTCCTGCATGACCAATGAAATATTGGATATGCCCGGACCGTGATCGATGAATGATAGTTCGATGCCAATACCATCGCGTGATGTCAGCACATTCCACTGCATGACTCCTGAGCCTGCATACAGAACAATATTGCGTGCGAGCTCTGAGGCAGCTGTGACTACACGAGTGACATCTGTAATGCCAAAGCCAATTTGCGTTGTAACGTTGCGAACCGTCTTCCGCACGGCGACGATATCACCTTCTAACTGGATTTTCATTTCGCCTTGCGTTTCGATGGCCATCGGCGTTACCTCCGCTCGGCAACATCGGTCAGTATATCTAAAGCCCTGTCAACATTTAACGCTGTCATCGTGCTTCCCAAAGTTAACCCGAGCTGTGTTACGGTGATAGCAACGCTTGGGCGCATCCCTGCGATAACTGTGTTGCCACCCAAAAGCGCTACCATCTGGGCAGTCTCTGCTATAGTGCGAGCAAAGAACGAGTCAAGGGTATCTACTAAAGATATATCCAGTATCAGTCCTCTTGCTTCATACTTTTCCATAGCATGCAGAACCTGTTCCTGCATTGTTGATACAGTCACATCGTCAGGATCTGCTGGCATAGTGACCATCAGGACGTTTCTGACCTTGATAACTGTAATATTTTCGTTTGACATTATCTCCCTCACTGCCTACCTCTTATCTGCTGTCCCAACAGTTTTGCGATTGATGTTATCAAG
The DNA here is from genome assembly GCA_041946675.1 of Methanotrichaceae archaeon. Classification (GTDB taxonomy): domain Archaea; phylum Halobacteriota; class Methanosarcinia; order Methanotrichales; family Methanotrichaceae; genus CAWBKV01. The sequence continues at coordinate 9,646 of JBHGAU010000075.1, forward strand.
TGCATACCGTAGTCCTGAAGCAAGCGTTGTTCGAGTGACTATGCCCGACATATCAATGCCGAGATGAACCAGGGTCTGGGCGATCTCAGGGCGGATGCCTGTAAGCAGAGTTTGCGTGCCGAGCAGGCGGACAGCCGAAATAGTATCGATCAGATGACGTCCTGTTTGAGTATCCACTGTCGGCACACCTGTGAGGTCGATGATGGCAAAGGGCGAGTTCGTCTCAACAATGCGATTTAGTAGACGTTCAGTGATCTGCTGAGTACGCTGGCTATCGAGTGTGCCTATTAGGGGAAGTGCCAGAACACCTTCCCATAGCTGTACTACAGGCGTTGAAATCTCCAGGATATCTCGCGCCTGCTGCTGAATTATCTCTTGAGATCGCTTGCGTTCGGTGATATCGCGGACTATTGTCCACATGCCGGTTGGTTTTCCTGCATCATTCTTCAGGAGAACTGTTCTGAGCTCAACAGGGAAGATTGTTCCATCCTTTCTGCGATATTCTTTTTCATAAATATCCGAGTATCCTCTGGCGAGAACCTGTGTAGTGATTATCTCAGATTGGAAGACGTGCCACTTATCAGGTGTTAGATCATTATCAGTAAGCTCAAGTATTTCCTCGGGCGTATAGCCCAGCATATTAAGGAAAGGCTCATTATATTCTTTGATTCTTCCCCGCATATCGATGCTGATAAACGCATCCATCATGCTGTCATGCAGCTGGCGGTATTTGGCCTCTGAAGCCTTCAAGGCTTCTTCAGCCTGCTTCCGCTCCTTGATATTGATAAAAGTCTCCAGAAGACACTCGCGCCCCCCAAGTATAACCTTGTCCACAGTCTTTAATATAGGGATCCGTTCTCCGCTTGCGCTGAGCAGTACTCTTTCAGAACGGTCAACAGTCTGGTGCAGATCTGTAACAGGGCAGCTTCCCTTCTCCGCCGGGCAGATAAACTTATGGCAAATCTGTCCGATCATCGTCTCCTTTGGTACGCCGACCATTGCAATAGTAGAATCATTTGCATCAAGAATTGTATGCTTTGTAGGATCGATCAGGAATATCCCTATAGGTGTTGAATTGAGGATCTTCTGCAGCCTCAGCTCTACTTCTTTTAGCTTTGTCACATCTCTCCCGATCATAGATATGTACTCAGGGCAACCATTAGCGGATTTGCATACTGTAATGACATGCGATATAGGTATCTCATTACCGCTGAGGCTCAGCAGAGCCGTTTCACCGCTCCAGGTGCCATCACGTATTGCCGAAGGGATACCCTCTTTGCCTATGATCTCATTTGCCCAGGCAGGATGAATTGTGGCTATTCTAAGCGCTGTCAAATCTGCATCAGCGCCGATTCCCAGTGCTTTTCTACCTGCTTCGTTGATATACAGGATATGACCCTCTGGATCAGAGACATAGACAAAATCATTGGTCCCCTTTATTATTGCAGCAATTTTTTCCTCAGGTATATTGCTGGATGCAGCTATGCTACTTGTTGGCATATTCCTCCACCCCGTCTAAGAGCTGAATAAATCAGCCATTTCTAAAGATGTCCTGCATACATATTTATTACCTTTTCTATAGATATTTAGAGAGTTAGAGAATCTTCGTTCCAGCTAGCGGGTTACACTTGGATGCCTGGCCCTATAATATCAATCCATTGCATCTGTTGGCGCGATCTAGCAGCTGATAAATATACTTATATGAAACACTTCTGCGAATTAACTGCTTAACAGTTGTTATTAATTTATCCTGATTCGCGATGGACTATCCATAAAGAAGCATAATAGCAGATCGATAATGCGGCAGTATCTAAGTCCTACAGCAGATCAAAAGTTTTGAAATTCTTATAACAAATATCCAAAAATTTATATGCTTGTCTAGCTATAATACTATTACTTCATTTAGGCTTATACCCCAGCGGGGTCGCGGTCGTCATTATATGCCAAGTCTCCATATCCACGGCTTACTATAGAATCGAGCATATTTAAGGCCGCGGCCCCATGAAAATGTGTTATTCCTAAAACTGGAAAACGGCTCTCTGGCCTTGCTGATAGCAAATAGATTGATGAATATTAGCAATTTTGACTGTTTATCAGGAAATTTTTGTTTTTCTGAGCATCATCATCTCAGATTCTATTAAATATTTTTTGACCAGTTCATCATCGATGCGCAGATCTTTCTGCGGATCTATGCCGCGGTTCACAAGGAACTCGACTAATGCCGTTACCATGATTTTGCTTTGATCGCGGAGGGTAAACCCTCTATTTTTCGCTATGAATAGCTGCAGCCCATCTAGAATTGTCTCAGGGATTGTTATTGTAGTCTTTCGAATTCCGATAGAATCTTCAGTTGTCATAGTCGATACCTAAACATTCAAGTATAAAAGCATACAGGATCTGGATAGTTAGACCAAATTATTGAGCTAAGATAACATAAATCAACTTGGTTGTATTGGGGATTTAAACTTGGGTACCTAAGTACCTGAAATTAAATACCCCTGGGATTAGGAAAGTACGGGATTAGGAAAGTACGGGATTAGGAAAGTACGGGATTAGGAAATCCTTACCTATTGAGACGCTATGGCAAATACCTGATATGTCTCGCTAGAGAGAACTCGAAGGACGGGTCCGTTATATTATAGGAAACTTCAAACAGCTGATATCCTTTAATTCTCATTTTTAATTCGATTGCCTTGTCAAAGGCGTTTTTCAAATCTCAAATATTCCTGAGCAGAGCTGCCACTGTACCCAGCAGGCATACTGCCGCTGATGCTATAATCACATTGCTTATTGTCGTTGAAAGCAAATGAGGACCTGCATCAAGGACTGGCCCCGAGTAGCCTGCCTGGCTCAGCTGCAGCGTAAGCAGCACGCCGGATGCTGATACTCCAATGGCCATGGCCAGATTCCGTAGTGCAGAGGACAGACTGGATGCTGTGCCGAGCTTGCTCCTGGGAAGAGCATTCATTATCTCGGTATTTATTGGGCTCTGGAACAGGGCATTTCCTATTCCTAAAAGGCCAAATGCGAGAAATATATAGTTCAGCTCAAATTTTCGTGAGGAGTAGCCTATGATCGCTAGGGATATGGCTACAATTATCATTCCGAACGCTGAATTATACTTATAGTGATACTTATCGTATATCCAGCCGCCGATCGGAGATCCGATGGACATTATCAGCGGAACGATCAAAAAGATAGTACCGACCTGGGCTGGCGTATAGCCCATAACGCCCTGGAAGTAGAACGGCCCAAGGATGAAGACAGTAAAGACCGATATTACGAAGAGCGCCACTGTGATATTGGGCAGAACGAACTTCTTGATCTTCAGTACAGATAGATCCAGCAAGGGTGCCTTTGCCCTAGATTCATTGATGGTGAATGCCGCAAGGGATACAATGGATATGAGCAGCCAGGCTGCGCTGTAAGGGCTCACGCCTTTGGCAAGCTCATCAAGAAGCATCATCAGAGATACAACAAACAGGACCATAGTGAATGCGCCTACCCAATCGACCTCCAGCTTATCGGATCTCGACTCTTCTATCTTCATATACTTCGAGGCAAGTACAAGAAGCACTACTCCAATGGGCAGGTTTATGAGGAATATGTACTGCCAGCCGAAGTAGCTCACCAGGTAGCCTCCAATCATCGGTCCTGCGATACTGCCCAGGGAGACTGCTGTGCCAATATAGCCCATCGCTTTTCCCTGCTCAGATATGGGGTAGATCTCGAAGATTAACGCGGCGCTTATGGAGAATGCCATTGCAGCTCCAATGGCCTGAACAACCCTGAACAGGATAAGCATCTCAAGGTTTGTGGAGAGGCCGCAGGCCAGCGATGCCAGAGTGAAGATGGCAAAGCCGGCCAGGAAGAGCCTGATCTTGCCTGTATACTCCGACAGCTTGCCGAAGACCATGAGGAGACTCGTCTGGGCGAGCAGGTAGGATGTGATCACCCACTGAGCCAGGGTGACATCGGTGTTGAAATAGCGTGTTATTGTCGGAAGGGCTATTGAGACCACATTTCCGTCCAGAACAAACATGATTATGCCTATTAAGATGAGCAGCATGATGATACGGCGGTCGGCGTGGCCCTGATTATCTGCAGGTTCCCTCGCTTCTGTTTCAGTCTGTCGAACAAAGTCTGATGCCATAAAGGAATGGAGGCTATGAAGTCTCATCCGATATTAAGGATGCGATAATGGTCAAGGATTTTATGGAAGTGCTGGGGCTTCACCGGACTCTTTCCGGCATAATAAGATAATTGTCCGGCTTTTTTGATACGTCATTCACGAAGATCTTTGATCTCTTCGATCGTTTCATCTTGCTTGTTCAGCTATAGTCCATTTTATTATTCATTGAGTCCAGCTTGCCATCCATGCTCTGCATTTGTCTTTATGTCCTTATCCAGCGGGTGCACCTGAATTGCATGCAGATACCGATCAATGCTCGTTACCCGGCCTTTATAATCCTCTGATTTAACGGAAGTCGCTTCTCCTTTTTCTAAGTTTCAAACCGGCCTTTTCCCACCCTCCTTCTGGCATGAATGGAATTTATCAAATCACTTATAAATTCGTTCCTTCTCAATGGCCATACTATAGTCTATTCTAAAAGTTGATATAATAATACATCCCAAATATGTAATATGAAAGGCG
>JBHGAU010000076.1:0-12016 GCA_041946675.1 Methanotrichaceae archaeon
CTACTGATCTACGGGTTATGAGCCCGTCGGGATATCCTGACTACCCTACCCCGCTTCATATCTTTGCAGCCGTATTACTCAATCACCGTATACTAGTGTATAAAGCTTCCCATCCAAACTTAAGTTTAGCGATGTAAAATTATCTGTCGGCATTATTACTTATCGATATTTGTTAATATATCCTTCGATGGTTATCAATGATATCTATGCGATAGAAAGGTTAAATTACTTCGAGCATATTAAGACAAAGTATGGGGGTAGAATTATGAAATCCATCTATAAGATCCTTCTGCTGGCATTTTTGCTATCAGCGCCGGCCATCGCACAGGAATATGGATCTAAAATAACATCAGGCGACCCTGATGAAGCCAAGGCTCTCAGCCCTTTTTATGCCGGACCTGAGTTCGCCTTTATAGACTTAAATGATAATGGAATATTCGAGCCGACTGATCCTGTTTATATAAACATAAATCCCGCTGATGGGACAGTGAGCGAAAACGATGTCAGAATTACTCCGTTTGGGATTTATCCTCCGGGAAGTCAGGTAAGCGCGGTGGACCCCGATCATGATAAAACTCTGATAAGGTTTGCAACATATCGCTATCCTGCTGCAGAGCTGAGGTACTTCGATATGGATGGCGATAAATCCTACAGCCTCACGGACCCAGTCTACCTCGATCTGAATCCAGGAATTGTGAGCGCAGGCGACATCAGGATAACAGGCTATCCCTTGGATGCCCCACTGATATATCCTCCTGGAAGCAGGGTGAGGGATTCCGATCTAGACAGCGATAAGCCCACAACAACACTTCCGGGAATGCTCAGCTTCTATAACGCAAATGGAAACATAAATAACGGCGGCTGGGGAATCTATGATACGGGCGATATCATCTACGTAGATAGCCAGTATCCCTTCAACACAGTATCGGTGAACGATATCAGGATGTGAACTATTCTATGCGCGAGCGCTTAAAGGCGCTCGCCAATTATTTAGTAGAACATTTGAAATACATTCACTAAAAATAGTTCGGCAATGCACCTCCTTGGCGTGGATGAGGCGGGCAAGGGTCCTGTAGTAGGTTCCTTGTTCGTTGCGGGCCTTGTTATCGATGAGGAAAGACTATTCGATCTGGCGGCAATGGGAGTTCAGGATTCCAAACAGCTCACGCCTGCCAGACGAGAGATCTTGGCAAAGAAGATCATCGGCATTGCGAGCGATCACTACATTCTGGAGGTTCCGCCTGCAGTCATAGATGAGCTGCGCCAGGCAATGACTATGAATGACATAATGGTGAGATGCTTTTCCCAGGTACTGCAACATCTTTCTGCCGACAAGGCGATATTGGATGCTTGCGATGTTAATGCAACAAGATTTGCCAATAGAGTAAGAACCACCAGCGGCGCAAAAATGGAAATTGTTGCCGAGCACAAGGCCGATGAGAACCATAAGGTTGTCTCTGGAGCATCAATTCTTGCCAAGGTGAGAAGGGATGAATCCGTCAGAGAGCTCGAAAGGTCGATGGGCCGCAGAATAGGCAGCGGTTATCCGAGAGATCCAGAAACAGTAGAATTTTTAGAGAATTGGGTGAAAGACAGGGGGGACCTGCCGCCCTGTACAAGGCGCTCCTGGGTCACAGCGCAGCGCATAAAGGATAGCATATAAAAGATATTTAAAGAAGAAAGCAGGCTGAAATACCCCCTCGTTCAAGGGAGATCTCGTTAGGGGGTTTCGGTACGAGAGAAAATAAATGAAGGTTGCCTACAAATTCAGAATGTATCCTAACAAGCAACAAGCAAAGCACATTCAAGACCATGCTTGGGGTAAGTTAATCCAGTTCACGGGAGAGCAAAGCTGAGAAGGCTGGCAAAGTAGTTGAACTGGTAGAGGCTAGTTTTATATAGGCTGCCTGAAAGTATAAACAGAGGGATCTCATGGATATAGAGGATACACTTCTTATGATTCCAGGGCCTGTTAAGGTAGCGCCGAGAGTCTTGCGCGCTATGTCGAGGCCGATGATAAGCCACAGGAGCGGCGAGTTTGGAGCGATATACGACGATTGCCGTGCGCTTTTGAAGGGCTTTTTCGAGACTAAGAACGATATAGTGGTAATGACCGGCAGCGGCACAGTTGGCATGGATGGCGCTGTCGCCGGCATAATAGGCCGAGATGATAAGATCATAACGATCTCAAATGGCAAATTCGGAGAGCGATTTACCGAGATCGGCGAAAGATACGGCAAAGCTGTGCCATTGACCTTTGACTGGGGAACACCCTTTGTTCTGGACAAGGTAGATGAAGCTCTGGAGGACGGGGCAAAGGCAGTGGCGATGGTTCATAATGAGACCTCAGTGGGCCTTACCAATCCTGCCAAGGAGATAGGCAAGCTTGTAAGAAAGCATGACGCTATTTTCATCGTGGATGGGATCTCCTCCATCGGAGGCAATGAATTCCTGACGGATGAGTGGAACATCGATATTGCGATTACAGGTTCACAGAAGGCTCTGGCTGTGCCTCCGGGACTGGCTGTTGTAGCTGTTTCCCCCAGAGCTGAAGAGAGACTTCAGGCAAAGAGCGCCAGCTATTATGCCGATCTCAAAGCCCATCTTAAGAGCGTAAGGAAAAGCCCTGCACAGACACCATATACGCCTGCAGTTCCGCTATTCTATGCGCTCCAGGAGGCATTGCATATGGCAAAGGAAGAAGGCTTTGCTGCACGCAGGGCAAGGACTGCAAAGCAGGCCGAGGCAGTAAGGGCTGCGGCAAAGGCACTCGGAATTGAGCTGTTCCCGAAGGTCAATGAGCATTCCCACTACTCCAATACAGTTACCGCTATGAAGATCCCGGAGGGCATCACCGATGATAAGCTTAGAGGCGGAATGAAGAAGCAGGGCGTCGTGGTCTCAGGCGGCCAGGAGAAGCTGAAAGGGAAGATCTTCAGGATAGGCACAATGGGCATCTGCTCTCAGGGTGATGTGCTGCAGACCATTCAGACTCTGGAGTTGGTGCTGGCTAAAGAGGGACGCCTGACGGAGCGTGGCGCAGGAGTTGAAGCTGCAAGCAAGGCTCTGGGAATTTAGCCTGATTATTGCAGAAAATAATGTTGCTATTTTTAAATAGTTATAGCCTTAAGAAAACTTTAAAGCAAAGGCTTATTAAGGCTAACTTTTCCTATTCTACATCATATGTAGGGTGGTATAAATGGGCTCTTCTTGGTCGGCGCTGATGTTTGTTTTATTGCCTCTATTGATGCTGGTAGTGCCTCTTTCCAATGCTCAAGATACAGTTTCCTTCGCGCAAGTGGGTTTAACAAAGGAACCCTTTGATGTAAATAAGTCAGTCGATTATAACATACTTGTAAATAATAATATGAATTATAACATGCTCTATACTGTAAACCTTGAGGTGGGCTTTGATACAAATTATCCGGATGTGTTCAAAAGGTTTGCCGACCAGAGCGTGAGCGTAAATCCTCATAGCACATCTTATGCCACCTTTAATGTGAACTTCCGCTCTCCTGAGCTATTCAAAGGCGATCTCAAGACATGGGCCTTGGATAAGAATGATACTAGTAGCTGGGATAGGGCATGGTATCGTGTAACAATAACACCTCTTGCCGGGAAAGGCATTGCGCTTGAGAACTATGAGGGCCATCCGCGGCTTTGCAAGCCTTTCTTCGAATTTAGGCGGCCAATGGTGAATCCAACACAAGGCAGCAATAAAGATCAATATAGCTATGAAGTGACTGCCTTAGGGAGCTATGTCGATAACATAAGCCTACAAGTAGCGCCCACGAAGAACGGTCCCTGGACCGATTTGGGAAGCAGGCAATATTCAACGCCGAATACACAGCAAACCCTGATGTGGGATAACAATACCCTGAACTTCGACTTCAATATAGCATATTATAAGTTCGTGGGCAAGAAGAACTCAACAGTTCTTGATGGGCCTTTCTGGCCTGTGCCTGTTCAGTTCAGAAACAATACTTTAACACCTTTGGCTGGAACCCCGAGGAGCAATTTCCAATATTCAATTGAGATTAATGCATCCAAACCCATCGATGTATCCCTAAATGTATTGGATATCCATACTGGGGAATATTCATTGAAGGGAATTGAAAGCTATAATGATAGCAATAGATGGAAGAAACTAACATGGGATAATATAATAGTTACCTCCGATGAAGATGCCGATGGACGGTCCAGCTACTACTTCGGCTTCCATTATCCTGGATCAGTCAGCAGCTTCAATTCCACTAAGAACCTGCTGTGCGTTGCATATCTTGGACCGTATGTGGGTGGCACAGAAATCAATGCCGAAGTCTCTCCCGCAAATGGAAGCATCTATACGCCTTTCACATATACAGCAAAAATTAATTCCGTCAAGCCATCATTCGATGTTGAGCTGGAGATAAAACCGCCAAACAGCACTATCTGGGCGCCCCAGGGCAAGCAGACATATGATAACAATGATCATGTGCTAATATGGCCGAATTTATCTTTCCGCACCTCTCCAGAAGTGCTTGGCTATGCCAAATATAGATTCGTAACAGGTGATTCAGTCCTTGGAGGCGGAGAATTCCTGGGGCCGAAGATTGATGTTGCAATAAGAAACGAGGGTTTCAAGAGGCTTCCCAATAACAACTTCGATTATTCTGCAGAGGTCAGGTCTTATCGCCCAAAGGTTGATATGGAGCTTATGTTCACTGATGATGGAGTGATTTGGAAAAGATCCGGCCAGTTCAGGACATATCAATTATCCAATAACTCCAGCGATCAGCCACCATGGATAACTCTTTATTGGAAGAACCAGCCATGGCATAAGAGTATTCGGGTGGATGAGAGGAGACGCTAGATGAGAAGGATAGTACTCCTATTGCTGATTATTTTTCTTTCATCCATTGTAATCCGAGGGGATATCGATATTCCTGTAAGCTCAGGAGGCTCATCTAGCTCCAGCGGTGGCGGCGGCTCAAGACTCTCGGATATAGATATGTTCACTAGGCAATTAGAATATTGGAAAAATAACTATCCCGATAAGTACGAAATTCTTCGGAAGCTGTTATATATAGAACCTTTTGTTACAAAATCATATAATAACATCATACCATTTAGACTAGATATCGTGCCAAATAAAAACCTGACTAGAAACGACGAATTCACCATAACAGCTACTGTATGGAACCCTAACCCTATTGAAGTAAGAAGAGTCCTATATTTGAATCTGTATGTGCTCGAGCCAGGAGCGAAGTCCTTCCGCAAGGTAAACTCGGCCCCTGTTATGATCTTAAATAATGAATATATTGAAGCTAATGGATATAACGTATCTATCAGATCCTTCCCTGAGCTCACTTCGTTTAGCAATTTGAAGACAGTTGGATCTGTTGTGCTGAAGCTTAATGCAACTGATGGCCTCAATAATTGGGATAGAATTCCGACTTGCGCTATGGAAATAATTAACAGGCCGCCAGAACTCGAGAACCTGACTCTTCAGATTCCGGCGAAACCAAGATTTAACGACCCCATTACCTATTTGGCCAACGTCACTGACCCTGACGGCGACCTTATCAATGTGACTCTGCACATACTCGATTCTAAGGGATATGAATTGAAGAATGTAACCCAGATAGCTTCAAGTGGCGAGAGAGTAAGCTTTGTTGCAAATCAATATGGATTCTTCAATAAAGCAGATTCAGGCAAGAACTTTTCTTATTATTATACTTATAGCGATGGAATAGCGGTCAGGAATACCAGCATCCAGAACGGCCCAAGCCTCAGGAAGAGCACCAGCATCTGGGTAGGAAAGCCTATTGTAGTGCCTGAGGATGATAGGCAGTATTGGTGGCAGAACTATAACTTCAGTCTGGAGATGAAAAACCTAGATCAAGAGCCGGCAGAGGTGCTGGTATCTCTATACACGGATACCAGATCAAGTCCTTGGAAAACCGACACAATTTCTCAATCAAAGAAGATCAACCTGACTAAAGAACCTCAAACTGTATACTTCAATGTAAGGCCCTTTAGAGTTTCCGATGCAAACCAGATATTCGGTTTCCGATTCAAGTACTCGGAGATAGACCAGAATCAGAAGGATTATATTGATGCAGTCGGAGGTAAGCCGCTCAACGCAAAGCTGATCAGATATGAATTCGTCTCAGGAACCAGCCTCGGAAATATCCTTGTGATGCTTTTGTTTGCCTTCTTAATCGCCATGTTTATTGAGAGGAGGTTCTACAGATGATCCAGCTTGCACTTGAAATGATTTTGCTCTTACTTATAGTAGCCATAATAATATTGGGTCTAATCTTTCATCATCATTACTTTGTGCGAGTTACTACTCATGTGAAGGATACATCTGATAAATCCTTTCTTGAAAAGGACCTTAGAGCTGCACTCCGGGTTCCTCAGGGACCAAACTTCTATACAGTAATGATATTCTCATGGAGCATATTCCTGATAGCCTTCGCCTTACAATTCTTCCTTACCCCGAATATATTATCTGCTTGGAGTTTCTTCGAGTTTCCTCAGCTGGCTTCGGATAATCTTGGGCTCGCTTATTTTGGGATCGCTATTGTAATCATACCTGGCCTCCTGGTTGCTTTATTTATTCCTCGCTGTTATAGCTATTGCCTGATTCCCGGGCATTTGAAGCAAATGACCTTAATGGCTCCTGCATTTTCTCTGATCTCCATCTTGTGTTCAGTATATTTAGGAACTATATATCCGGAGATCAATTCAGTTTACTGGTACCTGGGATACATAGCGTTATTTGCATCACTGGTTGTTATGCTGGCACCCATAGTAATGGCTTATATTGAGGAGATGAGGGTACGATCTTGAGCCATCGATTACAGAAACAAAAAGGCCTGGAGGATGAGGTGAGATGAAGCCTTGCGTAGTTGGGATCGGGGGTGCCGGAGGCAAGATCCTTGAGCAGTTCCTACAGAATATAGATCTAAATCTGATCGTCCACCAGTTCGGAGAGACGCTGGCTTTCGGCGATGTTAAGGGTATCTGGCTGGAGTCGGCAACTCAAGATACCCAAGCCCAAAGCTTTTACGGTAGTCTAGTCGACAAAAAATATCCTCCCTACCTTATATGCCATGGGGGTGTGAACGAAAACTCTCCCACGAGAAACTATGTAATGGATATATATGGCTTCGATCTCAAGGCTATGGGCTTCGATAGGAGGGCTGAATATCTCAAAGCACTTTTCGAGGTATTTCAGCTGGACGACAAGCTCAAAGCAATATGCTTGGAGGAGTTCAAAAGCAATGACAATCCTCTATCCGGATACATGTGGAAGGTAGGCATCAGACCTTTCACTACTATCGCTATGGGCAAATCAGCCCCGGTCGAGAGCAAAGCCAATAGCGGAGATGGTGAAAAAGAGGGGAACGGACGTATATTTTCGATTCCAGGAAGTTTGATAAAGGGGATCGGCGATAAGAAAGGGCTCAAACCCTCAAAATACTGTGATAGCATTCTTTTCCTTGCATCGTTGGGAGGCGGCACTGGCACAGGCTTCATCAATCCCATCACCAGCTTCGTCAGGTCTGAGGAGGCGATGTTTCCCATCTTTGCTCTGGGAATCCTCACCGAGAAGGGGATTGATACAAGGTATGCAGTTGAAGGACAGAGATATTTAGGCGCCGTCATCGCAATGTACGATCTTCTCACGCGTGAGTCCGGCTCGGGAATAGACGGCCTTATGCTAATAGATAACCAGATTCTGAAGGAGAAGTTTTGGGGGAACTTCTCAGCCATAAATGGCTATATCTATGAAATATTTAAGCCGCTTCTGGATCCGAGGAATTATCCTGGAGACGAGCTTCAGGATGATGCTCCGGCAATAAGAAGGGTCTTCTGGGAAACAGATGTGGAATCCGCCCAAATCAAGAAGGAAGGGGCAAAAGAGCTGAAGCTGCTTCCTCCGATGCTTGTGCCATGCTACTATAGCCAGCTGGATATTGAAGGCGACGTCAACACTCTTGTCGGTGGGGCTTTAAGTAAGGGTGGCAGGCTCTTCCCATGTGATCCTGCCAAGTCTGAACGAGCATTGGTTTTCACTCGAGGTTTCTTCAGCATAAAAGAGATCGCTGATGCTGTGGAGAAGGGCACTAAGCTGCCCCAGAATAAAATAAAGATCTATAAAAAGCTGGGAGACAGCAAGAATGAGGATATATTAATCCTTCTCCGGAATCCCTATGGAGGCAGCCCGGACGAGCACAAGCGCGAGGGAACGCTCGAGCGGAGGCTCCATGAGATAATCTCGATATCACAAAATTACATCGACGAGAATGAGAAAAATATACTGGGATTCCAGAGCTATAAGGATATCTCCAAAGAGAAGCTATGGAATTACTTCTATGGCGAGAAGGGGCTTGGCTGGGAGCTTTATAATTGCCTGGACAGATTGGAGAAGGGAGAGAAGCCGGTATTCCAGAAGCCTCTGTCTATATTCGGGAGCGAAAGAGAGACTTCTGCTGTAAATGGGGAGATTTGCAAGACCGATTCTGAAGTATCAGTTGAAGATAAGCTAAAAATTAGGGAGATGGTGAAGGCAGAGCTCAAGGAGATACTCAGGTCGGAGGATTGCAGGAGGAGGATAAAGGAGATTCTGCAATCGTAGAAACTCCATTATATTTACCTTGGCTATTTAGAGAAATGCCTTCGCTGAATTATGCATAAACGTCTTGTAGAATAATTTCGATTGTTGTAGCCATGTGATGTTCTTGGTTTAATCCATAAAAACGAGTCAGTGCTCATAGACAAAGAGGGTGAACTCGATATCCAAAGCCATACTATCGATCAGGCTCAGATCGAAGAGCTAGTAAAAAAGGAGCTAGTGAAGTTGCTCAGTTCTGATGAGGGCAAAGCAAAAATAAAAACAATTTTAAATAGCTAGTTTTTTATCGAGAGATCTTAACATCTTAGATCTGTTCCATAACCAAAAACTTATCAGCTCATTTGCATTATATCTTCCTGGTGTATGCCTTGGTATCCCTGGAAGAGATCCATAAGAGGGCAATTGCAAATAAAGCAAAGATTAGACTAAAAGCTGTAAAACTTTTAAGGGATAATTTCACAAGTATTGAGGATAAACAGACCGCATGGTTATACCTAATAAAATTGGCACAGGACAGAAACTGGGATGTACAAGAGAGCGCTCTAAATGTTCTGGAGGAAGCATTTTCGCTTGTTCCTGACAAGCAGGCAGCTTGGTTAGGCTTACATAAGCTAATACGGAGTAAAAGCAGCTACGTGCGAATGAAAGCTGTAGAAACATTAGGTATAGCCATTCCACTTATTCCTGATAGGAAGACTGTATGGTTAGACATGCATCGACTGACCCATGATGAAGAAGTGGAAGTACAAGAGATTGCTATAGATATACTAGGTGCTAACTTTTCGCTTATTCCCGATAAGGAAACTACATGGTTAGATCTTATCTGGCTTGCTCAGGATGATGATTGGGATATACATGGAAGTGCTATAGCAGCGTTGGGTAAGGCCCTTCCACATATTCCTGATAAACAGACCGCATGGCTAGATCTTCTCTTGCTGGCTTATGATAAAGACTCCCATGTGAGATCAAAGGCCATATACACGATGGGCGATGCCTTTTTACTTATTCCAGATAAGCAAACTGCATGGTTAGATCTGAGCAAGTTAGCTAAGGATAAAGATCGTGATGTTCGATCGAGCGCTTTATATGCATTGGGTCAAGCCTTTCCACATATTCCTGACAAGCAAATTGCATGGTTAGATCTGGATAGACTAACTCAGGATAAAGATAGTGAAGTGCGAAAATATGCGGCATTTGCACTAGACAGAGCCTTTCCACATATTCCTGATAAACACATTGCATGGTTAGATCTCCATAGGTTATCTCATGACGAAGATAGTGAAGTGCGAGGTTGGGCGGCAGTAGCCTTGGGATTCGTATTTTCGCTTATTCCTGATAAACAGACCGCATTGTTAGATTTACATAGGCTAACATATAATGGCGAGAGTGGTGTTAGACAGAGAGTTGCATTTGCACTAGGTAGAACCTTTCCATATACTGCTGATAAGCAGACCATATGGTTAGATTTGCACAGGATGGCTCAGGATGGTAACAGTTCTGTTAAAAGGGAAGCCGCATACGCGCTAGGACAAATCTTTTCGCTTACTTCTGAAAAGAAGGCCGTATGGTTAGACCTACAAAAACTGGCTCAGGATGAGGATAGCGATGTGCGTGGGCATGCTGCATATGCGCTGGGCAGAGCATCGATCTTCAAGGCTACTGAAGCTGAAAGCATCGACCAGTTCAGAGATCAAATAGAAAAAGCCATTGAGTTTTTCGATAAATCCTCGAAGGAATCAAAATACAAAAGCCCTGCGGAATTCTGCTTGCCCTTTTACAGATCTTTACATAGCCTAATCTTCATAACTAGATCAGACGAAGCGGAAATACAGAGATATCTAAAAGATGCTAGAGCTGCAGTTGAAGAATCCGAAAGTAAAGAAAAGCTACTAGAAGCGGTGGAAAACCTTTCTAAAGCATTGAAAGAGGTCAGGTCCTACACAGTGGATGATATCATTAATAGTAGACATAAATTCAGGACCTATGCTAAGTACTGCTTCCAGGCCGCTGATTGTGTAAGAGAAGTGCGAGAAAGTGCTCCATTCGCCTCCAAGATCATTGATACAATAATGATCGAGAGAAGCATTCCAACTCTTGATGATAAAATCAAGACCTTGTTCAAAGAAGTAGAAGAAGCGGCCGAGAGTTTCTACAGAGGTTCGGAGGGGACTGCTCAAGAGGAAATGGGCAGGTCTACCTATGAGTTAGCCAAGGGTCTAAAAAGTATAGATTCTCTAATAAATGCAGAGATCTATTTCGATAAGCAGATTATTCCAGTGCTGAAGATTACCTGCAAGTTGCTACCTGAAACCTCTCAAGATTATTATAATAAAGTTATAGGTTTCAATAAATTCGATGGATTAGAGCAAAAGTTAGAAGCCACGCGTGATATCATGCAGGCAGCCCGAGTTCAGATAGAAAACGAGCGTAGTAGAAATAAAGAGCAAGAAGAAATTATGACTTACCTTAGAGAACTCACATCAAGCTATTCTAAATTAAGCTTCCAATCAGGCAGCACCAAACAAAACCTCTCGTGGCTGCAAAACGATATAAATAAGCTCCGAGGGAAGATCGAGGTTCAAGATAAAAATCTTAAAGAAAGCTTGGCTAAACTGGACATAACCCTGGATAAAATGGACCAGAACAATGCTAAAAGGCTGGAGAAGATGAGGGATAATCTGCTACAATATTCTATCAAAATCCTTGATAGTAGTAATTCTAGCGATGAGCAAAGTAAAATGATACTCAAAGATCTTCATGATAGAAGGAGATTAAATGCCAGAGACATTACTAGCATATTGGCTGATATCATACAAATTGGCAGCTACCTGAACTGGATAATATTAACAATCTATTCCAAACTGCCATCATAAGGCTACTTTTGCCTAATAGGCTGAAACCCAGCGTCACAATAGTTCGGGTTAGACCAGAAAATCGATAGGGCCATATACAAAGAGCTTGGGAACCTTACCAAAATGAAAAGGCTCACAGCTTTCATCTCCGTAATATCCAAAAGGTAGGTTATCGAGGTAGGGTAATTGATATTGTTAGTACTTTTGGCCCCAAAGGCATGGCCGAAAACCTGAAAGACAGCTGAGTGTTGATAATTGCTGAAGGCGAGAATAGAGGCTGGAATGGTTTGAGGGTGCTATCAACATCAAAAACACCCTCGTTTTTAAGTGAGCATCTCGCAGCTTGCTAGCGGGGTGTGTCGCACCTGTTTAACTTATAGTAGGCGTTATAAATCCATCGCATTAATAATTGATTGTAGTCTTTTGTGAAAGATGATATAATGAGAGAGTCATAATATACCATATGAAAGGAGATATAGTTGCTGTGTTGGATAAGCCTCCTAAATCAGCATGCAGCGGACTACATAGATTTGAAGCT
>JBHGAU010000077.1:0-11927 GCA_041946675.1 Methanotrichaceae archaeon
CATACTCCTTGCAGAGGATAATCCAGTTAACCAGAAAGTAACCCAAAGGATGCTCGAGCGGCTGGGTTACCATGCAGATGTTGCCGCCAACGGCCTCGAAGTGTTGCAGTTACTACAGCGCCAGCCATATGATGTGATTCTAATGGATATTCAGATGCCCGAAATGGATGGCCTTGAGGCTGCAAGGCGCATAAGAATGCTTCCCAAAGGGGACGAGATCTATATTATCGCTATAACTGCCCATGCCTTGAAGGGCGATAGAGAAACATGCTTCAATGCCGGAATGAACGATTATATCAGCAAACCAGTCAGGATAGAGGACCTGCAGAATGCCCTCGAACACTGCAAGACCTATAAGGAGATCAAACCTGCACTCGATCCAGTAGTTGTATCAGAGCTCAGAGAGCTTCAGATGGATGGAGAGTCCGATATTCTCGAAGAGCTCGGAGGCCTTTTTGTATCCAGAGCGCCTGAAAAGATCAAGGCCATGGCTGATGCCATTTCGAAGGGAAACGCAGAGGGACTTCGAAGGGAAGCCCACACTCTGAAGTCAAGCAGCGCGAACATCGGAGCCCTGAATCTCTCCGAAATCTGCAAGGAACTGGAGCTCCTTGGGCGATCAGGAATACTTAAGAACGCGAAAAGCATAATTGAGAGTGCTGAAATAGAGTTTGAGCGCGTAAAGGCTGCCCTTGAAGAGAATAAGCTAAAGAATAAATCCTAAAGCTCGCGACTGTTCGAGATGCTCGCGGCAAAGTAAGCCAGCAGCGCCTCTAGCTGTATTCTCTCATTGGCACCTTCAGTCATCCTGAAGTCGGCCTCGCCTATGCGATCGATAAGTTTAGCCTTATCCTTATCTGGCAGATCCATATCTACCAGAGCTCTGTGAATCTGCACGACAACATCATCTCCCGATAGCCCTTTGGATAAAAGAAGGTCGTCCAGCATGCCTCTGGCTTTGGCAAAATCGCCCGATAAAGCTTTTTTGATGAACTCCCTGATCTCCTCAGGCTTTGCAGTGGAGGTTATCTGGTAGATCGTCTCCCCGTCCACATTATCGCTGATAAGTGCAGCAGCCTGAAGGGCATTTATTGCCTTCCTCATATCGCCCCCGGCGACATATTCAATGGCCGATAGGCCTTCATCCGTTATCTTCAGGCCTTCCTGCTCGCTTATGTATCGTATCCTCCTGGAAACGGCTTCAGGAGAAAGAGGCTTGAACCGATAAACAGCACAGCGGGATTGAATTGGCTCTATTATCTTAGAGGAATAATTACAGGATAATATGAATCGAGTTGTTGCACTATATCGCTCCATCGTCCTTCTAAGAGCATTTTGAGCATCATTCGTAAGCGCATCTGCCTCATCAAGGAAGATCACCTTGAAATCAGCATCTCCTAAGGGGGCCATCCTTGCGAAATCTTTGACCTTATGGCGGATGATATCTATGCCGCGTTCGTCTGAAGCGTTCAGCTCTATGAAGTTGTTTCTCCAGCTATCTCCAAAGATCTCCTTGACTATGGCTATAGCTGCTGCAGTCTTGCCGACTCCGGGCGGACCTGAGAACAGCAGATGCGGCAGGTTCCTGCTTTTGACATATGATTTCAGACGCCTGATGATCTCATCCTGGCCGACGATCTCGTCAAGCTTCTCAGGCCGATACTTCTCGATCCAGATCTCCTCTTTGATCAGAACCCCTCCTCTCCAAGTCTCATGACCATAATGCGATGGATATCTCAAAAAGCTTTCCTGCCTAAAAGCTTTTAGCTCGAAAGGTCGGATTTCTCCGGGGGATATACAACGCCATAGAAGTTCTAGATTGAGAGAGGCCGCGAGAAAATCAAAGAGAAATCATGACTAATAGCATTGGTCGTATGATTCTAAAGATAGTTCAGATGTATTTAAATTGAATCATTTGATGCTCTCCTCTGATCTCCCATAGTTGCGCTTAGCATGCACAGCTTTGCACTTAAACTCCCTTTTCCATCCTACTTTAGGTGCAGACTAAATTAGCCCTAAATGGGATGGCGCTGGGTAATACCAAATGTCCAAATTGTAATACTTAATATGAAATTACTTAAAGGCGACATATTAAATAAATTATGCTTTTTGGAATGCGATCCCTTGCATAGAGAACGCCTATATACTGGCATGTTTAAGCTTTAATTGTGACCTATTTTGTCACGACAAGAATTTGACGAAAATATGAGGAAAATTAGGGATTGGCTAACAGAACAAGGGATATTTAGGAGTCAAGTATCAGATGAAAAAGCGTTTTCTCACATCCAAATAGAGTTTCCAGCAGGATCAGGTCGTTCAACGGGCATAGTCTTTCCGAAGCCGAGAGAGGACATTGTTCTCATTATCGGAGGAGTTAGTTTGAGCAAAGAACATTATGATAAATTAAAAGCAATGCCCGATGAAGAAAGGAAGGATTTGCTTTGGGATATGCAGTTCGATTTGCTATTTAAGGAGTCTGAGTTTCAGATGATCCCAAATGCAGAAGACCTCCAACAAATTCAATTCATACGACCACTGCGTCTTGAAGGGCTAACAAGGAACTTGATGATGGATGCGATTCGTGATAACTATAGGTGTGTCTTGTATGTGATATGGACTATGGCGCGACACTTCGGCGCTGCTCCTCCTAAGTCTCAAGATGCGATGTACAGTTAGACCATCATTTATCAATTTAATATCGTGATTTTTTTATATAATGTTCATTTGAATAAGAGGTAATTGATGAGTGGAAACGTTGATGAGACATATTAATACAAATGGGGCAGCTTACAATCTTTCATGTTCTATTTCAGGCTCGCCAATTCTACTGAAATAAAAAGAAAATCTCTGGCATAAATGCTCTCGAATTAGCTCATTTATCGACGCTAAATAATAATGCTTATATATTTTATACAAATAGGCGCGTGGTAACGCGTAAATCTGCTTAAAATCTAAGATTAGATGGGGCATGTCGTATTCTGGATCTTTTGGCAAATAATGGTACCTTGGTTCACGATTTTGCCTAATAAAATTAAAATCATGCTTATTTTTATGTTGCATTTTATATCCGAAGTCATCTAGATGTGAACCTTCCTTCAACTCCAATGCTCGAAAAGCGGGACAAATTATAATGGATGGGATATAAGAATCGTGTCCGCTTAATCCTTCGTCTCTCCTATCTTGAAAGTCTTGTTCTAGATCACAATCCTGCGAAAGAACAATAGAGTAAGGAAACTCATATTCTTCTACCGCTTTATATTTCTCTTCCGTTTGAGTTAGGATTTGATCTGGCATGATCCATTCAAACTTAAAATTGATATCTCGTAAAATGTCCCCTTGTAAAATCCTGTCTACCGTAGGCTTGCGGTAATATGTTTTAATCAGACTCGACGCGCACATAGTGCACTCTTCTTCTCGCCTTCTTTTTGGGGTACCACTCTAGCGAAAGTATTGGGCAACTTTTTATATCATTATGTTCGCATACGAATCCGCGACGTAATCGCGCGCTCGTTGAGCTGTCCATAGTGCCTAAGTATTCGCTATCTGATATATATTCAGGCATTTTGGATTTCTCCCATCTTATCCCTTAATCCTTGGGTGATTGAACCTTCGAACAGTTTCTTAATTTCTTTATGGATATCAACTACAGCATCCTCAATTCCATTTAATTCAATCTCTTCAGTAGTGAAACCATCGTAATCAAGAACAAATTCCTTTCTGGCTATGGGATTAGGATATTCTGAGTTAAACATGCCTGATTGGAAATTTATCTTACAATTCTCTTTGTTTAAATGAATCACATTCATTGCCCTAGTTAATTCGGATTTGTTTTCAACAAATTGTAACATGGATAATAGATTGGCCGATATATAATTACCCCACTCAAATGCATTTTCATCAGATATCGAAATAATATTTATATATCTTAAACCAATTCTTTTAGATATTAAATTGCCGTATGTGTTTTTTAATTGAGATATTACACACCTACTTATTTTTTTAAGCTCGTCGGAATCTTTGTAGGTATTATTGGTAATTCTAATCACTATATCGGATGGTTCTAAATGAATCGTCCGTGTCTTGTCCTTATCAGAGAATTCAAAAGTCATGATGTCGCGGTGAGATTGGGAGATTTTTGCACCATCCGGTTCCGCAGTAATGGATGACTCTATAATTTTTCCTTTAAGGTCATTTCTAGTTGGGAATAAACTGGCGATATCTTGGTTATAAAAGGCATCAGCTAGCTTCCTGCTTTGACCAATTTCGCGGGTAAAATCTATTCGGAATATAACATCTTTTAGATTATTTGTTTTGTATTTCTTTCCCATTTGGCATCCCTAGTGACGCTCTGTATAAAATGAGCTAATTTAAGGTATAAAAGGGTAATTACAATACTAAATGTAACGCCCTTGTTCTAGCCATCCATGAACACTTATCAGATTTACTTTATATTCTGCGCGCGACAATAATTGCTTCAGAAGAATAATTATAACTAATCCCCTCTATCAGTAACACGTCCTTCATCCCATTTGTTTTGTCCAATATATTTATTACATATTCAAACGAAATTTATAAAAGAATTTAGGTGCAAGCGTGACTTTAGATGTAAAGCCAGCATGCGCATAAAGCCTAAATAGGTCATGATAAGATGGAGGTACTCGTTTTTCGGAGGATTGTACGTGATCGTTGAGGTGGCAGGCCAGTATAATGCGCATGAAATAGAAGATCAGATCAGGGAGCTTTGGGAGAAGGCCGATACCTACCATAAGGTAAGGGCACTTCGAGCTGCAGGAAAGAAATTCTTCTTCGTTGATGGGCCACCCTACACTACAGGAAGGATTCACCTGGGAACTGCATGGAATAAAGTGATCAAGGATTCAATCCTCCGCTATAGGTCAATGAACGGCTACAATGTAAAGGACCGCGCAGGCTGGGATATGCACGGCCTTCCGATCGAAGTCAAGGTCGAGGAGTCGTTCGGCTTCAAAAGCAAGAAGGATATCGAGGCCTATGGTGTATCCAAGTTCATAGACCGCTGCAAAGAGTTCGCACTTCGCCAGAAGGATGACATGACGGCCCAGTTCAAGGCCCTGGGGGCCTGGATGAACTGGGAAGATCCTTATATGACCCTCAAGGATGAATATATGGAGGCCGCATGGTGGACTTTAAAGAGGGCCAATGAACGAGGATTGCTTGAGCGGGGCTTACGTGTCGTCAATTGGTGCCCAAGATGTGAGACGGCTATCGCTGATTCTGAGGTCGAATACTGGGAGGAGACAGATTATTCGATCTACGTTAAGTTTCCAGTTCAGGACGAGCCAAATACCTATATCGTTATCTGGACGACAACTCCCTGGACGATACCTGCAAACGTAGCAGTGGCCGTCCATCCTGAGTTCGAGTATTCCAAGGTCAGGGCATGGAAGGGCGATGGACAGGTCGATGTTCTGATAATGGCATCGGATCTTGTAGAATCTGTCCTGAGGGAGGGACGCTACAAGGATTTTGAGGTCATTGAGAAGCTCTCTTCGAAGGATCTCACCGATCTCAAATACAAACATCCTCTGGTTGATCTTGTTCCAAAGCAGGCTGAGATAACTCACGGCATTTATACTGCTGATTTCGTCACAGCAGAGAACACAGGATGCGTTCATATTGCTCCTGGCCACGGTCTCGAAGATTTCGAGCTTGGAATGGATAATGAGCTCGATATTTTCTGTCCGGTGGGCGAAGACGGGCGCTACACAGAGGAGGCTGGGTTGAAGTACGACGGGAAATACGTCAAAGAGGCCGATGGTGAGGTTATCCTTGATCTGGAAGACCGCGGACTTCTGCTTGCACAGGGAAGGCTGGCCCACAGGTACGGCCACTGCTGGCGCTGCAAGACTCCAATTATCTTCATAGCCACAAGCCAGTGGTTTCTCAGGATCTCCGATCTCAAGGACAAGATGCTCGATGAGGTGAGCAAGGTAACCTGGTACCCCGAATGGGCCGGCTCTGCTAGGTTCAGCGACTGGATCAGCAATGCAAGAGACTGGTGCATTTCAAGGCAGAGGTATTGGGGAATTCCGCTGCCTATCTGGACCTGCCAGAAATGTGGGCATCTGGAGGTCATAGGCACAGCGAAGGAGCTTGAGGAACGTAGCGGCGAGAAGGTTCCTGAGCTTCACAGGCCTGATGTGGATCGCATCACTCTGAAATGCCCATGCGGTGGTGTGATGGTGCGTTCGCCTGATGTTTTCGATGTCTGGTTCGATAGCGCTGTCGCATCCTGGGCTACGCTTCACTTCCCGCGTGAGCAAAAGGACTTTGAAGAGTGGTGGCCGGCAGATTTCATCACCGAGGGTCACGATCAGACCCGGGGATGGTTCTACTCCCAGCTGGGCGCTGCAATGGTTTCCTTCGGCAGAGCCCCTTACAAGAGTGTACTTATGCACGGCTTCACGCTCGATGAGCAGGGCAGAAAGATGTCCAAGAGCATAGGAAACGTCGTTCAGCCTGAAGAGGTGCTCAAAAAATATGGTGCCGATACCCTTAGGCTTTATGTTCTGGGAGCCAATGCACCCTGGGAGGATCTGCACTTCTCATGGGATGCCGTCGAAAATGTCGACAGGATGCTGAACATCTTCTGGAATGCCTACAGATTTGCTCTGCCCTATATGATACTTGATAAGTTCGATGCTGCAAAGGCCGATATGTCAAAGTATAAGAGCAATCTGCGTCCCGAGGACCGCTGGATTCTCTCAAGGGTAAACACTCTTCTCGAAGAGATAAACGAGAGCATGAAGGAGTATCAGCTTCACAGGATCGCCAGATCGCTGTCTGATTTCATCCTCGAAGATCTATCAAGGTGGTATATCCAGCTTGTCCGGCCAAGGACCTGGATTGAGCAGGATGATCCCGACAAGCTGGCAGCATATGCGACGATCTATGAGGTACTCGTGACGCTTTCCAAGCTCATGGCGCCCTTTACGCCATTCATCGCGGAGTCGATCTACCAGAATATGGTTTGCGGCCTGGATCCAGATGCTCCTGAATCTGTCCATATGTGCGACTGGCCGACTGTGAAGAAGGAGTTGATCAATCGAAAGCTGGAAGATAGCATGTCCGCCGCACGAGATATCTCTGAGGCAGCATTAAATGCACGCCAGAAGGCAGGTCGAAAGTTGAGGTGGCCTGTTTCTGAGATCGTTATCTCCCCATCTGAGGAAACGCTGTACCTGAGCGGCCTTGAGAGTGTTATCAAAGGCCAGACAAATGCCAAGAAGATAACCGTCCTCGGACCGGGAGAGAAGCCGAAGATGAACCTTGAGATGTCTCCTGTTCATAAGAAGATAGGCCCTGTCTATAAGGGAGAAGCCAAATGGGTCATTGAAGCTTTAAAAGCTGCGGATCCATTTGTGGTAAAAGGGCAGATGGATACGAAAGGCGAAGCGGAAGTATCCTGGGAAGGCAAAGGCTACTTGATAAACAAAGAAATGGTCGAGTTCAAAGAGATACCGCCTGAGAACCTTTCAGCCGCCGGTTTCTCAAAAGGCTTTGTTTACGTTGACGTAACGCTTACCCCTGAGCTCGAATCAGAGGGCTATGCCCGAGAGATCATAAGAAGGATACAGGATATGCGCAAAGAGCTTGACCTGCGCGTTGAGGATCAGATCAGAGCTGCTGTCGATATCGAAGATAAATCCGTTCTTGATCTGGTCATGAAACAGAAGGATTACATAGCAGGTGAGGTAAGAGCGGCACAGATGGAGATCGGCTCTGGATTAGATGTTGATGGAAAGCTGGCCAAGGACTGGGATATAGAGAACCTGATGATTGTGATAGGGATAGACAAGTTATAGACAAAGTTTAATCGTCGGAGATTTATAAGATGAGCACACAATATGAACCTATGGAGATGCCGGTTCCAGTAAAGGTCAAGGGCGTTTATATCGCTGAGTCTACAGGCAGTTCGCCCGCTCCAGTAGTTCTTCTGGAAGATGATAAGTCTAGAATAGTGCCCATATTCGTTGGGCTCTCTGAGGCGATCTCCATTCACCATGCCCTTTTGGGAGAGCTTTCTCCAAGACCGATGACCCATGATCTGTTCATATCGGTTCTTGAAACTCTTAAAGCAAGCATACTTAAGGTGCTCATCGATGATCTCGATGGCGGCATTTACTATGCCCGGCTCTCGATAAAGGATGACTCAAATGAGAGCGAGATAGATGCGAGACCCAGCGATTGCCTTGCTCTGGCTCTGAGGGCAAAGGCGCCGATCGAGATTCAAGAAAAAGTGATACTCGAGTCCAGCATAAGCAAAAGCGATATGGAGAAGCTGATGAGCATAGAGAATTTCCTGCAGTAGCTCATTGAATTCTAATTCTCATTGAATTCTAATTCTTCTGGGCTTCTTCCCCTCTGCTGTCTCCTTTTCTTTGGACTTCGCCTCAGGCTTGGATAGACACTTCAGGACGTTTGCGCCCTCGACATCGATCAGCCACCTTGTGCTTGCCCAGTGGCCGGGGACATCTATGTTTGTCCTTATGAAGCAGGTGGCATCCTGGGGGATATGAAGCCCGACCTCCTTCAAAGCATCGTTCAGCCATGGAGGAACTCGATTGTCCACGGACATTCTTGTAAGCATGATTCGACCTATCTCCAGCAGCCTCTGGTGCACGAAGAATTGGTGGCCGAGAAAATCGAGCGTATCGGAAATAGTCACATCATTGCCATATGCTTCTTGCAATTTTTTGTGAAGCTCAGAAACAGCATCATAGACTGAAGAGGATACAGGTAAATATGCTTCTGCCATCTTTATCTTGCTCCATTATTTTATCTAATGAGATCTTAAAGTAAATATATCTGATGATCGCGAGGAAAGTGCATTGCGACTTTATTCCATCCGATATTATTATCATTATTGGAATCCATAAATTAGAATAAACGATGAATACATCCATGCCCAAGAGCCAGGATATAGAGGATATAAAATCTGTACTTTCACATTACGAGCTGGGTGAGCTTCAGAGTATTAAGCCAACCAGCGAAGGCATGACCAATGATAACTGGTTCATCATAACCGGCACTGGAAGATATTTCCTTAGACGGCGGCACCCGCTCTTCAGCCTGGCATCTATCGACTTTGAACTTGGTCTGATTGAATACCTCATTTCTAAAGGTTTTCCAACTGCCCCGGTAATTCATTCCAGAGACGGTTCCATCAGAATCGGAGCATTTGGGCGCAACTGGGAAGTTTACAAGCACATTCCCGGAGAGAGATTCAACACCTCAAACCTCTCGCAGGTTTATAGTGCGGCTCAGTTGCTGGCCAGATTTCATGTGATGGCGGTAGGCTACAAAGGAGATCCATATGTTGGGGCCAGGCGCGTGATTGATTTTAACAGGGCTGTAAAGTTCATAGATATCTTCGAGGAGGAGCTGGCAGCAGGAAAAAACAGATTGGGCGTGCTCGGTACCTTCCTCGCACCATCTCTGATAAGCTTCTTTCGGAGCCAGGCAAAGACGGTGCTAAAAGGAATCATTCCACTTTCAAGAGTGCCTCCCACGATCATCCATGGTGATTTCCAGCCATCAAATGTTATCTTCAGTGGCAATAAAGCAGTTGCTCTGGTGGACTTTGGAGATTCTGGTCTATCTTACAGAGCATACGATATCGCAAAGGCAGTCCTGCGCTTCTCTGCACTTCGCCCGGATTACAATGATCAAAGCAATATGTACTCCTTCATGGATCTCGAGCGCGCAAGTATGTTCATCGGCACCTACCAGGAAAGGCTGCCTCTGAGCAGTCTGGAGATCAATGCTATTCCAGCGCTCTTGAGAGGAGCCTATCTATATGATGTCGGGTTTTTTTTATGGAAGCAGACCAATCCAATACAACAAGCCCTCTGGCTATTCAAAGCATGGCAGTTCAGTGAATGGATTGATGAATGTGGCCAAGTGATCAAAGAGATCTTATCAAGTAGATAATGCAGCAGTTTTATCCTGATTCGGATTAGATAATGTTCGCCAAAAATAAACGCTCCCATAGGCTTATGTGCACACGAAACCATAATCTTCGCGGTAAAAATGATATCGAATGATGAGTTCCAGAAAATGCCATTTGAAGCTAAGGTGTCCTACCTCACAGATAATCTTGGAAATTTGCCCGACGAGATTGCTCAGCAGGGGATAGATATCCTTGCCCAGGCAGGCGAGATTGAGTATGCTGTGATCCTTGCCAGAGATAAAGGATTGATTCAGAAGGCCATAGAGATACTTGTGAAGGCTGGAGACTATCTTTGGGCAGCGTTAATAGCAAAAAATGCCGGATTAACTCAGGAATCCGAACAGCTTTACAGAGAGGGCCTTGATTACTACATAGGTATGGAGATGTATGGCAGGGCGGTCTCCGCTGCAACGGCCCTGAAGATGCCTCAGGATGAAATCGATGAGTTATTTAGAAGAGGCGTCGAGACTGAGAGCAGAGGAATGGATATGGGCCCGGCCAGGGCAATGATTGAAAATGCAATGGATTCCCTGGAGATAGCAGTCATGGGCAGAGAGGATGAGACCTCCAAGGATCTGATGAACGCCATAGAGTCCGAAAGGAGAAGAAGAGAAGGTCAAAGCAAAGACAATATCCTTTAACAAGGGATGAGAGTGAAGCCCTTTGCCTGAATAGGCTATTGAGCATGTTCCGTCTACACCATACAAGATACCTGGAGGCTTAATAGCCATGCGCTTGAATACGATCATCCATAATATAGATTTAGTGGGAGAATAATGATTTCAGCGAGAACTATCAAGCTATCTGCGATGATCTAAATGTTTATTACCTCAACGTGTATATGAGCGACTGGAGGAACTTATCGGTGAAAGTAAAGGCAGTATTCATTTTATGGCTAATATTCATGGTATTTTTTATACCGGCTTCTGGGCAGCAAACAGCTTCTGATAGTGATAAACTCTCGAATATAAGCGCGGTTAGCTCAAACGAAACACAAATGAAAACTATCGGCATCATAGGAGGAGTAAGCTGGGAGTCATCGATCGAATATTACCGATTGATCAACGAGATGGTCAATAAAGAACTTGGAGGGCTGCATTCTGCAAAAATTTTGATGTATTCCATCGAATTTGGAGATTTTTCAAAAGAGGAACGGATTGCAGAAAAGGGAGACTGGAACCTAATAAATAATACTATGATAGATGCAGCAGAAAGACTCAAAAGAGGCGGAGCTGATTTTATTGTAATTGCCTCGAACACAATGAACTCGCGTGCTGATCTTATTCAGGAAAAAGTCCATATCCCCGTCCTCAACATCATCGATGCAACCGGCGAAAAAGTGAGAGAAAGCGGGATAAGAACCGTTGCGCTGTTGGGAACGAATTATACCATGGAGCAGGACTTTTACAAAGATAGGCTCGAGAAAAAATATGGGCTAAATGTGGTTATTCCCAATAAGACCGAACGTGAGTACATCAATTCGGTTATATTTGATGAATTATGTGCTGGAAAGATCTATAACGAGTCAAGAGAAAGGTACGTTCAGATCATAGATCGTCTTGTGAATGAGGAAGGCGCCCAGGGAGTCATACTAGGATGTACAGAAATTCCATTGCTGATCAAGCAGAAGGATGCAAAAGTGCCGGTTTTCGATACTGCTTATATACACTCAGAAGCAGCGGTAAAATATGCATTAAATACAACTTAATCCCTGGGCTAATCCTGCCCGACTATGAGTATGTATATGAGTATGTATAACCTGTAAATCTATCCCTCCATTTTATCTTTGAATTTACACGCAAGGCAGCCAATCAACGCTGATTGCGCCGCATGTGGAGTTGTCCCAAAGTTGGATGAACTTCTCGACAGAGAAGATTCCAGTCAGATCCTCAACGGACCTGCCATACTCTGCATGGCGTCCCTTAAGTGCTGTTGG
>JBHGAU010000078.1:0-11454 GCA_041946675.1 Methanotrichaceae archaeon
GGATGCAGGACCAATAATCCTTGTTATTATCATTTTACAGAAAAATTGTTACACTGCCGTATTAAACTCCTAGCTGGCAACGTTTAATAAATCGTGAATATAATATTTAGCATCATTCGCTATTCATAGGACAGCATCTATCACATTTCTCGGTTTGTGCCATATTTTCCATCCTGTGCTACGTTTTCCGTTTTGTTCCACATTTCACAATATATGTCATAAAACCCATATATATCAGATATATTAACGTTC
Source organism: Methanotrichaceae archaeon (assembly GCA_041946675.1). Lineage (GTDB taxonomy): Archaea > Halobacteriota > Methanosarcinia > Methanotrichales > Methanotrichaceae > CAWBKV01. The sequence continues at coordinate 253 of JBHGAU010000078.1, forward strand.
ATTAAATAGGAAATAAACTGGGTATTATCGAGAAAAATTAGATAATAACTAAAGGTGATTAGTATAGCAAGTTGACTGTGATTATAGAGAGCATGGGGGCAAAATGCTGACAGATATGAAATTGAAGAATTTAGATATGGCCCTGAAGGCTATCAGCCAAGCTAACATCTGTATAGCAGATCCCGTAATAGCGGAAACCAAGAATGTCCTGCTTGAAAATGGCTATGATGTAGCTGAAGCTTATATTGCGAAGCTCACAGGAGCTGATGAAAATACAGAACTGCTACGTGTGTTGGCTATATGCAAGAAATACGATCTAGGGTTAGAGACTACAGCTCAGATCCTTGATAATCTGAACATAATTGAATCAGGAAAATAGTAAATTAGTGATTAAGTGAGTGTATGAGTAGCTGCCAAAAATTTTGCTTGGGAACTGGATTATTAGAAACCCAAAAGACCTATAAGGCAACAATGGACATTGAAATTTATCTCTCAAACAGCAACCAGTTCAGATCTCGTATTTATGATCATCGAGAAGTGCAAATAATAGCAGACCATTTCGATATATCTCCTGATTGCATACGAGCGGAGCTTAAGAGACTTGGCTACCAATTAACCAATAACGGCCATGGACGGAAGATCTGGAAGAGCCGGGAAGGAGAACATATGAATCTTACCAAAAAGATTGCCTCTCTTGAGGAGTACGTTTCAAAGTACGAATCCAGACAAATACAGTTTTATGATAGATCTGAAATAGGACGGATCGCCAAGAGAATCGGAGTTGATCGTGATTCAGTCAGGACTGTTTTGCGACGCAGAGGCTACAAGCTGACTGCAAATGCCCATGGCATACCAGTATGGATCAAGAGATCAGCACTTCCTATCTCGGCAATCTCTATCGCTCTTTATAATGTATATTTAAACGTAGGAATAATCGCATTTTAAGCCATTAAAATAGCTAAGATAACCAATATGTAAAAATATAACCAGCAGTGTGCGATTAAATGGAGATAAGGGATGGAAGAATTGTTTACGGAAAAGAATTTAGCAAGTCTAGATAAGGCTATCAAAGATATCGGGCTAGCCAATACCTGCATTACGGCACCTATAATAGCAGAAACCAAGAATGTTCTACTTAAGGATGGTTATGAGGGTGCTGAAGCTTATATCGCACAGCTCATAGGAACTGATGAAAATATAGAACTGCTGCGCGTGTTGGCTATATGCAAGAAGTATGATCTTGGTCCAGCGGCAGCAACTCGGATCCTTGACAATTTGAACAAAATTGAATTAGAAGAATGATGATATTTTCTTTATTGCTCACATGATATGCCTTCATTCCTTTACCTGATTCTTTCAAAATAATTGGGTGTAGGATAATGAACTTTGAAGATGAGCTTGATGCAATTTTGGCCGATGGCAAGGAAAAGGCTGCAGAACATATATTAAAAACGCTGGAGAGCGCTTATGGCTAGATTCCATATATCTTTCCATGGCAGCAGTTTGTTGTCCTGAAGCTGATAAAAGAAATCCCATGAGCATCAGCCATAAAACAAATATCGCCTTTATTCTCACCAATAATCCCTCCCAGATCTGCAATTACCCCTAAACGTTATTTCATGCCTCTAAATTTGAATGTCTCAAGGCAAGTCTCGATGGTCGCCCCAGTGATGTAGTTATAAGTCCTATAATGATTCTCAAGAGTTCCATACATTGAAGTAGGGCTATCGACATAGCATTCGATATGGGTCAGGCAATAAGTATAGCTGGACTCAAGTGAGAGAATCGGAGTGGTAAACTCGAACACTACTCCGTTACCTGTATACTGCCCGGGGGTACTCCCTTTATCGCTGGTAAGTATTGGACCATTCGCTGAGTTTGTAATTGCCCAGGTGACCGCAGGCATGATCGATCCAGGCTGAGGAGCATAAGGGTCATTACTGCATTGGGTTACTATTTGGGATACTACGGACCATGTTCCGATTATATCCTGATTTGCACAAGCGCCCAGAGGTATCAAGGCCAATGTCACTATCGATAAGATAGCGATTAGCTTTACAGATTGTTTCATTTCCCTCCTTACTTATTCAGACCTTTTATCTACCGGAAATTATGGCTCTTTCTTTTTCAGCTTGCTCCGATGCCTTCTTTCTTTTTCTATATGTGTCCACCACAACAAACAAAGCCAGTAGACCGGACCCAAGGGATATCATTAATACTTTAACGATACTCCCCATAATGTCGCTCGATGTATTGGGACCGACTCCCAAGACGACTTGTTGTCCCGCTTGACCTCCAGGATACCATGCAGAAAGCTCATAGGTGCCTGACCTATTGATATCGAAATCAAAGATAGACACATCCGATCTGCCATTGATAGAATATGTACTTCTGATCGCGGGAGGATGTAAAGCTATCTCGGTTCCTGTTTGCTTTTCCAAAAGACGGCACTCTAAATTAGGAAGATTCACATCCGAGGAATGGCCGGGGAGGAACCTTCCTCCTTCCGCGGTACGTTGATACTCGTAGAAGATCGTATACTTTCCGGGCTCAGAAAAGTTGAGGTTAGAACTACCTGGAACCACAACTGTGTTAAGCATGTTAGTAAAATTTTCTAAATCACTGGAAAGTTGATTACCAAAAGCGGTCACGCCAGCTATGAAGATGATGATTGCTAGGACATAGCGCCAGCGAGGTGGTACTTGATTATCCATTACATCCCTCTAATCGCTAGATATTTATCATAAATCCATCATATCCTGAATAATTAGCCTTTCGTGATTTGTTTCCAATTATTTATCCTTTTCTCTGTCAAAATTTGGTCGTTAGAATACTCTACTGAGAATTATTGTATTTTAATCATGAAAATCCGAAAAGGGAAGGGGTGCTCTTCTGATAGGCATATGTTTAGCCCCTCATAATGGATCGCTTGATATTGGTTTTTGCCGGCTTAACACACGGACAAATTATCAGTTCTAGAGAGGAAAACGACATCAATGGACGAAGATAGATCTACAAGACCGATTACGCAGGATATCATGAAATGGGCCTAACGATGCCATTTAAGATGAGCTAAACACATAAAAAATTGAAGTGACCGGCTTACAGGTTGGTTGTATGTACTCATGGATTGCAGTATCAAGCCTGTATACTTCAGTTCCGTAGCCTTGGGTGAAAGCTATGTTATGTATCTCCATGCCATCCTAATTTTTTGAGCGCCTCGGAAGCTTCTTGCTGTATAAAGATATCGTTATCATTATCCTTGAGAGCCAGGATCAGTGGCTCTACGGCTCTGGTATCATTGATCTTTCCGAGAGCCTTGAGAGCTATGCCTTTGTTGTACCAGTCTTGGGCAGTCTGCTGTCCAGAGGCTGATGCAAAATAGAACATGGATATCAACCATAAAACTATTATCGCCTCTATCATCGTCGATAATACCCCAGGCGGTCATTACATTTTACGATGATAAACTCATAAGATAATGCTTCATTGAAAAGAGCTGTTATAGTATGCTTGCATTGTCCTCGGCAATCCTACGGGCTGATCGAAAGTCGATCCTTGGTTTTAACCTCCGAATAAAAAATTATTTTATAAACCAGATATTACTAACAATGCATCTCTAACTATAGTGAGGGAAATTTATTTATTCTCAATATATCTTATGTAAAAAGCGTTTGGAGTGCAGAAGCCCAAAGGATTGCTAGCTTGTAGGAGGGGATAATCTGAATTCTGAGGCTGTTCTAGCAGTGCTTCCCAGCAACAAAGAGGAAGCGAAATCATTAAAGGAAATAGCGCAGGCAATTGGACTTGATATAACTTCATATGTGGACTGGATCAGAGCAGAGAGAAAATTGGCCAGCTCCTTGAGGTCTCTGATTAAATGGGGCTGGGTTGCATGTGACAGGAGACAGCGTGATGGCGGACACAGGTTCTGGTATAATGTCTACTGGAGAACTGAGCTTGCCGGACAAGTAGAGGAATGTGAAGCCATAATAAATTCTACCAATTAACCTAATCAAGTTACCAATTAATTGAGCTGCCAACTAGTCGATTTTACCCAAGAAGGGCAAAGGCAATCTTTGGCTTAGTCTGCTCTATAAAAAGAGTTGATTGCTAGTTTGTGGTCTAGCAATCTATGCCTTCGCAGGGCGGATGCTCCTTCTCAGGCACTGGGTTCTCATGGAATTTGATCGTCTTATCAGCCTCGAACTGTCCGCTGAACATCTCGTGGGCCTTTACATCCTTGTAGAATATCTTATGCCACCTGGCATCTGTGCCCCATGTACCATTGAATGTGTTCTTTGTCTCAATGCCGATCAAATGAGCCGGGTTATTTCCCATGAGTTCAGCTACTTTATCCTGGTCTCTTCCGGCATTCTTAAGATCCTTTATCAGATTTTCGGGCGTAGTTGTAGTCGAGTACGAGTCCGGGTAGTAATCCGGGTAATACGGGCAGTATGGTGCTACTGAATCGCAGGGTTTCTTCGGGTTATAGGGCGTTGTCGAGGTAAAGAAGGTCGTCTGATCCTTCTCCATCTGAGTTACTGAGAACATCTCCTGGATATCAGCGCCCATGCCGCCGTAGAATGCCTTGGAATTCAGATACTTTGCACCTGATAGAGGTGTTGAGCCTGAATAAGTTAGCTTGGTATTTTCGAACAAGTTCAAAGCCGCTTTGTTCCCGCCGTTAACGGATGATATATTCCTCTGGAGCTTATCGGCATCCTGAGAATAAGCATGCTCCTGATTAAGCTCAATATCGCCATCACCGGCCATTGTGTTATAATATTCAAGAGCTATCTTCTTATCTACTATTGAAGTGCTCACATCGACAACACCTGTTCCTGATACCTTCTGATTCTCGCAGAACTGCTCATATTGTACCGGCGGTACGAGCGGTGGTATCGCAGAAACAGTGTTGCAACAAGCCAGAAACGCTGCTATCAAAAGCGTCGCTATCGCTGCTCCCTTCATTTCTAATTCACCCCTTATACTCCTTAGAGTATACCTACAAATAATATCAGAAGGTTATTAAACATATCGAATGCCCTTATTTATAATATTATGTAATATAACCATTTGAGAATTCAATTACCTTCTGACTAATAATGGAATAAATGCGGATATTTTCTCCAAAAATTACTTAATATGGACGATCTTAAGGTTCTATCCTATCCCTTTTCAGCTGATCCAAAGCTGCACGCGTGAGCCTAATCTCCGCCACCTGGACTGCACCCATGGTCTCTACCATCTTCGATATCATATCGACCACGATCTGGCCCAGCCTTTCTTCTCTGCTGGTCAAGAGCAATGACATCGCGCATTCCATATTGCAGGCGTTCAGGCCGGCGTACATGAAATGCACCATGAGATCCTCGAGTCCCCCCTCTATCCATGGGCCGGTTAATTCAGGCCAGGTTACTCTGGATCTTATTTCTGTAAGGCTCTTTATCTCAACCGTAAATTGAATAATCCCTTCGGACATCAAGGCTCCATTCTTATCGGATATCTTTCGACGAACTTCACATTAGCCAAATAACTTCACATTAGCCAAATATATTCTTCATCGCTTTTGAATATTGCCTTTGAGATCTGCATGCTTTTAAGAGGCATTAAGGCAATCAAACAGGATTATACGCGATAGATGGAGTCTATGTTAGATTGGATTGTATTATTTCGCGATGCAAACGCCGAGATGTCTTTTATCGAATCTACCAGAAATTACATATACTGATGAGACGTAAAAATTGATTTGTCGCATTGATTGCTGATGTGCTGCGGGCTGATAGGCCGATTAAGCCTTTAGGGCTGTATAGATGCACACCTGTGTGGTTGTGCATGCGGCCATTCTTTGTGGTTGGCCGGTGAAGCTTGAGTCGCCCTATGGCGCCATGCTGTGTGCACAGGTCTTCGGCGTATTGGTGAGGCTGTGATCGAGGAAAGCGGCACGCCACTGCAGGCGTGGCAGACTGCACTACCACAGATCGCCTGGGTCCAGAAGGCACGGCATAAGTGCGATGCAGATATATGCTGAGGCTCGAAAGCGGGATATGGCCCCTCATCAGATGGTGTTCGGGCCCCTGTAAAAGGGGCGCTGTGCCAAATTCCAGTGCTGTCTCGTTGAGGCCTCGCATATTCGGGGGCGGGATAAGGCCATCGCCATGGCGATAGGCTCCTCTGAGGAGGACGCTGCGGCTCAGCGTTTATTTTGCCTCTATATTCTCTGCCTTATTATGATGCAACAGAAACCGGCTTTCCTTATGCTCATCTCCAATCTATATAGATTCACAAATTCCCAAGCATTCTTTATGATCCTCCATATGCTCGCGACGGCCCAATGTGCCGATCAACTATAGATATCCAAATGCGCAGAGAATAGCTGGCCTCGCATTTTCTACTTGTAAGTCCTTCTGCATCCTCTTTTAGCATTCCAAGCTCAGTCATCAAAAACGTTTGCTCTATTGGCAATTGGGCAGACAAAGGAAAAGTTAATATCCTATCACTACGTCTAGGTTAGTATACTGAAGTAATCAGGTGACCTAAGATGTGGGATCGAAAATACCCATCCATATTCGATATATTCGAGAGCTTCGCCAAGGGATTTTCATCTAAAGAGAAATCCGGTGAGGACTGGTTTAGGGAGCCGTTTGAGGAGATGCTTAAACGGCTCGATGAATCGATACCATCCGAGTTCAGTGATCTCGTCAAGGAGGAGAAGATGCCATCTGGATCAGTTCGCAGGTACGGCCCGTTTGTCTACGGCTTCAGCTATACTGCTGAGCCTGGACGGGAGCCGATCTTCAGGGAGTTCGGCAATATTCGCCCGTCCTACAGAGGCATAGAGCCAAGCGCTGGTCGCGAACCATTGGTGGATGTCATGGATGAGAAGGACAAGTACAAGATCTTCGTTGAGCTGCCGGGCGTGGATAAAGGAAACGTTAAGCTTGACGTTGCTGATGATAGCGTTGAAGTATCTACCAATGATGAAAAGAAGTTCTATAAGATGATCCGTCTTGAATCGACAGTAGATCCCGATAGCGCGAAGGCATCCTACAAAAATGGCGTCTTAACCCTAGAACTGGATAAAAAGGCAAAGAGAAAAGGCAAAGATATAAAGATTGATTAGGTCGGGCATATTCGCCCGATAACAATTTTCTCAGTCTCCGAGCGTTCAGATATTCCTTCTCAAATCCGTCTTCTCCCGTCTATTGTCTTAAGCCGAAAGCTATTTATCCGTTGATTGCCGTTATGTATACTGGCAAAAGTCCTTCCTACCTCCTTAATTATCCCTTATACATCTTTGACTTTTGCCACACCCTCCCATTAAAATTAAGATGGTGGATCTTCTGGAAGAGACCGATATCTTATAAATAGAATGCTGCCCATATTATTCCGGCAGATGTTGACCTGAATTGGATGAACCATTGCTACTCAGGAAGAGGATACTGGATCTATGGAACGATTAGCAACCGCAGGATGGGATGGGCCGGCATATGTTGGAGAGGGGAAGTACCGCTATTCTAAATGCTCGAGCTGGATCAGATTATATATCGACATTGAAGATGCCGGCTTCTATGGCGGCGTCACGGGAACCGGTAATGATTTTGAGGTCGTATTTAAAGGCGGGAAATGGAAACGATTTTGTACCGAGCCTGCGCAGGTTGACGGTGAGCCAATGCTCAGGCTGATAGAGTACTCAACTCTGGACCTCATACTGGAGCGCATTGGCGAAGGCGAGCCGATAGATGCGCGAATAGATACCATAGATGATATGGCGAGCTACCTTGAGGGATGCGTTGAACATTAAGCCATAACCTCTATTGCAGTGCTATTTTATTCTTTAATATCATCCTCAATCCCTAACGAAATGATTAAAATCTATAATTCATCTTTGATTTGGCTAAAATTTTTGTAGGTAATCCATAGTTATTGAAGCAAGGGACTATTGAGGCTTAAATGACAAAGATTAAATCAGACCCGGCATTCTAAACCTTGCGAGGATCATCATGGATAAGTACGATAAGGTAACAGAACTCGCCCGCAGACGGGGCTTCTTGTGGCCTGCATTTGAGCTTTATGGCGGAGCTGCGGGATTTTACGATTATGGCCCACTGGGCGCTCCATTAAAGAGGCGCATTGAGGACACGTGGAGGCAGTTCTTTGTAATTCAGGAAGGATTTGTGGAGATCGAGGCTCCAACGATAGGTGTTGAAGGCATCTTCCAGGCATCGGGGCATTTAAGCGGCTTCTCAGATCCCTTAACTGGCTGCAAGGAGTGCAAGGAGGTCTACAGGGCAGATCACTTGATCAAGCATCTGGTAGAGGTTCCTGATGCTCTGCCTAACGAAGAGATTTACAGGGTCATCAAGGAGAATGAGATCTCCTGTCCGGAATGCGGCGGAGAGCTCTCTGAAGTATATGAGTTCAACCTTATGTTCAAGACTATGATCGGGCCAGGAAACAAGATGCCCGGCTACTTGAGGCCTGAGACTGCACAGGGCATGTTCATCAACTTTCAGAGGCTGCTGCGCTACTTCCGCGATGCTCTTCCCTTTGCAGCAGTTCAGATCGGCAAATCATACAGGAACGAGATCTCTCCGCGCCAGGGCGTAATAAGGCTCAGAGAGTTCACGCAGGCCGAGGCAGAGATATTCATCGATCCAAGGGATAAGACGCATCCGCGTTTCAATGATGTTAGGGATATCGAGATGAGATTCTATTCCCAGGCTGCTCAGGAGAGAGGCGAGCCTGAGAGGATGACATTCGGTGAGGCCGTAGAGCGCGGCGTCGTCGCCCACCAAATGCTGGCTTACTATGTAGCAAGAACCTACCAGTTCCTTCTATCTGTCGGAATATCGCCCGATAAGATGAGGTTCAGGCAGCACAAATCCGATGAGATGGCTCATTATGCCGCGGATTGCTGGGATGCAGAGGTGTTCCTGGATCGACTGGGCTGGATAGAAATTGTAGGCGTTGCAGATAGGACGGACTACGATCTCAAGGCACATACGGCACAAAGCAAGATCAATCTATCAGTGTTTGTGCCTTTCGATAAGCCGATCAAGAGGCAAAAGACTGTCGTGAAGCCTGACATGAAGGCTCTGGGGCCGATGTTCAAGGGAAAGGCCAAAGCTGTAGCTGATGCATTGAAGGCTTTGGCCCCGGAGGAGCTTAAGGGCGATAAGATCCGGGTTGAGGTGGAGAGTGAGTCCATAGAGATCGATCCATCGCTTGTCTCATATGAGACGGTCGAGGAGGAGATCAGAGGCGAGGAGATCGTTCCTCATGTCATAGAGCCGTCCTTTGGAATAGACAGGATAATCTATACAGTTCTTGACCATGCCTACTATGAAGATGTCGTAGATAACGAGACCAGGGCGGTCATGAAGTTCAGGCCAGGCGTGGCCCCGATCGAGGTTGCAGTTCTGCCTTTGATGGATAGGGAGGAGCTTACCACACCAGCGATGAAGATCGTGGATACGCTCAGGCGCAGAGGCTTCAGGGTTGATTATGATACATCGGGAAGCATAGGAAGAAGATACCGCAGAAATGACGAGATCGGAACGCCCTATGATGTTACAATCGATTATGAAACTATCGAGCAGGGAACAGTCACAATAAGAGACCGTGACTCCATGCGCCAGGTTAAGATAAAGGTCGAAGAAACTGCGGATAAGCTGGAGTCATTGCTCAGCGGCAGCCTGAGGTTTGAAGACGCAGGGTCTCCGGTACAAGCAGAATCCGCAAAATAGCAGTGAGGCATTTATGGCAGATGAGGAGAGATCGAGGATGCAAAAGATTGCTCCTAAGGCCCCCAAGATCACTCCCGAGTGGCATGCCAATCTTGTTAAGGAGATCAGGCGAAAGCTGATCCATATCACAGGTCTGTCGGTACCTATCGGCATCATGGCATTCGGCAAGATCTATACTGCGGCCATGATTGCCGTGGCATTATTAGTGGCAATCTTTCTTGAGGCCGGAAGGCTTAGCGGCAAGATAAAGCTGCCTGAGGTCAGGGAAAGCGAGAAGGGCAAGGTAGCCGGGTATATTTACTACATCGTAGGAAGCCTGATAACCGTAGTCCTCTTCCAGCCGATGATCGCCCTGACATCGATGCTGATGCTTTCCTTAGGCGATGCAGTCAGCGGCATTGCAGGCTCAGTCCTTGAGAACTCTGATGTCAGGTCACGGGGGCAGAGGTGCGTCAAGCCTTTTCCGATTGTGACAAGCATGTTTCTGGCATGCCTCATAATCGGTTACCTTTCTTCCAGGATCACCGGTCTGCCCTTTGAGGTATACCTCGCAGGCGCAATTGGAGCGACGATAGCAGATTCTGTTGCCCTCTTCATTCGCAACCGTGGCCTAGATGATAATCTGACGATACCTATCTTCGCGGGGGCACTTATGAGTGCGGCCCGGTTTATCGGCTAAATTGGTATTCGGGGATATGTTTTCGCTGATTAGCACGGGATAATTGGTTAGTATGGACAATAATTGAATATTTCATAGCAAGAGCACAAAGCATTCTCTAGGTTCTATCCAAAGGTACTAAGGTCTCACTAGCCATCCTATACCGGAAATATTATTAGCGATGCCTGAGAATACTAAAACAGGATCAGGGGCAGGCGTATGATGGAGCATTTTGGGATCTTTCTGCACTGCCCCCACATTCCCCATTGCCGTTCTAATTTACGGCACATGCCGTATTATTACGCTCTATGGATATAGATCTTATGGCCATTGCGTTGAAGTAGCAAAGGTCTCCACGTAGAATTGTATTGCTCTATTATGAAGAGAACTGTGCATGATCCATCTATTTGAGCCATCTAATCGAGAAAGGTTTTTTAAAGTATGGATGCTTAGCTAAAAGAGGCTCGAGACAGCTCTAGCTGCTTGATCCTTGAAGCGAAAAGGAGGAATGGTATTGGATATTATTTTGCTCGGTCCGCCAGGGTCTGGTAAGGGCACACAGGCCAAGATGATCGCTGACAAGTACAAGGTGAAGCACATTTCGACTGGAGATATACTGAGGGAGAACGTCAGGAATGGGACTCCTCTGGGTGTAGAGGCCAAGAAGTACATGGAAGCTGGAAAGCTCGTTCCCGACTCTTTGCTCATAGATATCATCAAGGATAGGCTGGCAAAGCCCGACGTCAAGGCCGGCTGGATGCTTGATGGCTATCCGAGGACGATCCCCCAGGC